>JBHHYV010000035.1:0-28650 GCA_046757685.1 Myxococcota bacterium | reverse complement strand
GGCCCGGATCCAGAAGGCAGTCTCGGCGAGCAGCGCCCCGTAGCCCGCCCGCGTCGGGGGGTAGCTCGGGAAGGTCAGCGCGTGGGGACCCAGGCCGAGGATGTAGCGCACATGCGCCCACCAGCGAGCGGGGCTGACGACGAGCCCACTCGCAAGGGCATACGCGGCGGTGCCCGCCGCAACCGGGACCGCGAGGGCCAGCGCTCGCTGCCTGCCCCGTGCCCCGGGCGGCAGGTCTCGCGTGCGACGCAGGTGAAGGGGGACGATCAGCGCGGGAAGCAGCAGGAACAGAGCCGCCGCCTGGTCCTTCGTCCCGGCGGCCAGAGCTGCGAAGACTCCGAGCGCCGCCCCGCGCCGAAGGGTGAGCCCGCGGCGCACGATGAGTCCGTAGAAGGCCAGCCCCCAGGCCCCCCAGCACAGGTAGGGCACATCCAGGTTCCCGGTGCGGGAGTAATAGAACATCGGGTAGAGGCCCATCACGAACAGCGCCGAGAGCAGCCCGGTCCGGCGTCCGAAGAGCCACAGCCCCAGCGCATAGGCGGCGGCGACCGTCCCTCCCGCCATCGCCAGCGTCACGCTGCGCGCGAGCAGGGTCAGGGTGGGCAACACCTGGCCCGGATCCGACAGCCCGTAGGGGTAGTGACCGACCGGGGTCGCGAGCCCGCCGCCGAGCGCGACCCAGGCGAGGTAGGGGGAGTAGGCCCCGAGCACCAGCCCGTACTGCATCAGGGGGTAGCCCAGGAAGCGATCGAGCGAACCGCCGCGCAGCAGCTCCTGGGCCTCCGAGAGGGGTCCGAGCGGCATGATGTCGTCATGTCCCCAGGGGGTGACGCGCTCGGGCCCTGTGCCGCTCGGCAGGCCCCAGCCGAGGCCGATGGCATACATTGCGAGCGCCGCGGCCACGAGTGCGCAGGCAGCGCGGTGTTCCACGAGCTTCAACGGCAAGCGCACCCTGGAGACTCCGTCGCCGCCCCGGGCAACGCCGGGGAAGGCTGGATGGTACCCTGCCCCCCCTGCGATTCCAGAGCGGACGAAGGGACGGACCCGCGATTGCCGATGCTCGGAGGGCCGCGCGTCGAGGCGGCGGAGTGAGTGGCAGGATGTCGAGCAGCGAGGCCGACCCCGGGATGCCCGACCCGCTCGGAGGCCGTGCCCGCGACCCGCTCTCGGAGCTCACGGTCGTCATCCCCGCATTCAACGAGGAGGCCGCGATCGGCCAGACCCTGCGAGAGCTCCGCGATGCGGTCCCAGCCGCCGAGATCCTCGTCGTCGATGACGGCTCGACCGACCGGACCGCCGAGGTCGCGCGCTCGATCGCGGGGGTCAGGGTGCTGTCGCATCCCCGCAACCAGGGCTATGGAGCCTCGCTCAAGACCGCGGTGCGCGCCTGTCGGCGTCGCTTCGTGGTCTGGTACGACGCGGACGGTCAGCATCGCCCCGAAGACCTGTTGAACGTCGTGAAGCCGGTCCTCGAAGGGGAGAGGGACGTGACCATCGGCGTCCGCGGTCGCGGGTCCGCGCGCCAGGGAGACCGCGCCGTGGGAAAGTGGCTCCTCTACCAGGTGGCCCAGATGGTCAGCCGCGAGCGGATCCCCGACCTGAACTCGGGCTTGCGCTGCTTTCCAAGGCAGCTCCTGGCGCTTCACCTCTACCTGCTGCCCGACGGCTTCTCGGCGTCGTCCACCTCGACCCTGCTGATGCTCAAGCGCGGCTACCGTGTGGGCTGGATTCCGATCGTGGCCCGGCGCCGGGTGGGTCACTCGACCGTCCGGATCCTGCGCGACGGGCTGCGTACCCTCCACCTGATCGTGCGGATCGTCGTGCTCTTCGAGGCGTTCCGGGTCTTCAGCGCCCTCGGCTTTGCGCTGATGGTTCCCGGGCTGATCTATGGACTCGCCATGGCCCTGCTCCACGGCCAGGGCTTCCCGACCCTCGCGGGGACCGCAGTGATCGCGGGCCTCGTCACCTTCTTCATGGGGATCGTCGCCGACCAGGTCGTGGAGCTGCGCAAGGAGCGCCTCGAAGCGCCCATCCCCGAGGACACGAGCCCACGCCAGGGGCCCGACGAGACGCCCGGAGACTGAAGCGATGTGCGGCATCGTCGGGATCTTCCACCCGAGGGAGCCGGAACGCCCGGTGGATCGCGCGCGGCTCCACACCATGACCCAGAGCCTGGCGCACCGGGGACCCGATGGCGCCGGCCTGTGGACGCACGCGGGGATCGGCCTGGGCCACCGACGACTCGCGATCCTGGATCCCTCGCCGAGGGGGCACCAGCCGATGCTCGATGGCGAGGGGACGCGGACCCTGGCCGTCACCTACAACGGCGAGATCTACAACTTTCACGAGCTTCGCAAGTGCCTCGAGTCCGAGGGACATCGCTTCCACTCGGACTGCGACACCGAGGTGCTCCTTCGCGGCTACCGCAGCTGGGGCGAGGCCGTCGTCGAACGCATCTCGGGCATCTTCGCGTTCGCCCTCTGGGATGCCCGCGAGCGGCGCCTCTTCCTGGCCCGGGACCCGCTGGGCGTGAAGCCGCTCTTCTGGTCCTTCGACCAGGGTACCTTCCGCTTCGGCTCCGAGATCAAGGCGATCCTGAGCGACCCGGAGGTCGAGCGCGACGTCGACCCCGAGGCCCTGGACGGCTTCCTGACCTTCAACTACACGGCCGCCCCCGCGACCGGCTTCCGGCGCGTGCGTCAGCTCCTCCCCGGAGAGTGTGCGACGGTCGGGGCGCAGGGAGTCCGTCTGCGGCGGTTCTGGAGGCCCCGCTACGCCGAGGTCGCAAGACCGATCTCGTTCGCGCGGGCGGTCGAAGAGTTTCGGGAGGTCCTGGACCGGGTCGTCGAGCGCCAGCTGATCAGCGACGTACCCCTCGGCGCCTTCCTCTCCGGCGGCCTCGACTCCGCGGCCCTCGTCTCCGCCATGCGGGCCGCCCGCGGCCACGACGTCTCGACGCTCACGGTCGGCTTCGACCTGCCCGGGTTCGATGAGCGTCCGCTGGCACGCCAGACCGCCACTCACCTGGGGCTCGCTCAGAACGTACAGACGGTGACCCTGGAGGCCGCGCGGCTGCTGCCGCAGCTCTCGCTGCACACCGAGGAGCCCACGGCCGACTCGTCCATGCTCCCCGTCTTCGCGCTCTGCCGCGAGGCTCGAAGTCGCTTCACCGTCGCGGTCTCGGGAGACGGCGCGGACGAGATCCTGGCCGGCTACGACACCTACCGGGCTACGGCGCTCGCGCGTCTCTATCGGCGGCTGCCCCCCCTGGTCCGGCGACGACTCCTGTCCCCGCTGGCGCGCGCGCTGCCCGTCGGAGCCGGCAAGTACAGCCTTCACCAGGTCGCCGTGCGCTTCACGGAGGGTGCAGACAGGGGAGCGGGACGCGACCATGCCTCGTGGCGAATCATCTTCAACGAGGCGCTCAAGCGACGCCTGTACGCGGCCGGGTTCGCGGAGCGCCTCGGCGACTCCGACCCGCTCGAAGACTACGCCTCGCTCCCGCGCGAGGTTCCCGAGGGAAGGGACCCGCTGCTCGGCCTGCTGCACGCCGACATGGGCTTCTACCTTCCCAACGACATGCTCACCAAGGTCGACCGGATGAGCATGGCGAACGGCCTCGAGGTTCGCGTTCCCTTTCTCGATCTCGAGATGGTCGGGCTCTGCGCCGACCTGCCCGCGGACTTCAAGCTCCACCGCGGCCGCATCCGCAAGCACCTGCTGCGAGAGTCGCTTCGGCCCTCCCTTCCCGCTCGGGTCCTGTCGGCGCCCAAGTCCGGCTTCAACATCCCGGTCGAGAGCTGGATGCGCGGTCCCCTGCGGGACCTGCTCCTCGACGCGGTGGCGACCCGGCGCGATGACCTGTCGCAGTTCCTCCGCGTGGGCGAGATCGAGGCGGTCGCCGACGAGCACCGGACACGGCGCGCCGAGCACGCGCACGCGCTGTTCGGAGTCCTGATGCTCGCTCTCTGGCTCGACAATCGCGCACGGGCCTGGAGGAACCCGGCGACCCATCCCCGTGGGAGCGGGGGCCTCCCCGAGGGGCCGAGATGAGGCGCGGCCGCCACTGGCGCACCCAGCTCGCGTCGGCCTACCACGCGAGCGCCTACCTGCTGCTCAACACCTTCCTCGTGCTGGTCGCGCTCACCCTCGTCTCGGCCTGGGCGCTCCCGATCCGGTCCTACCACGAGCCGATCTACTCCAAGCACTTCAACCCGAAGGCATACACGCGCACGCCTCCCGACGTCGTCCGAGAGACCTGGCGAGAGTTCGACGCGATGGGCGAGCGATCCTCGTTCCGCTTCCATCCCTGGGCCGTCTTCAGCGAGCGACCCTACTCCGGGCGCTACGTGGGCGTGACCCGCAAGGGCCAACGCCGGACCCTGCCCCCCGTCCCCGGGAGCCCCACCGCTCGTGAAGTCAGCGTATGGACCTTCGGGGGCTCGACCCTCTTCGGGTGGGGTCTTCCCGACTCCCAGACGATCCCGTCCCACCTGCAGCGGATCCTCCAGGGCAAGCTCGGCGGGACGAGGGTACGGGTCACCAACCACGGGCACGCCTACTGGTTCAGCTCGATGGAGCTGGCCGCGATGCTGGCGCGGCTGCGGGTGGATCCCAGACCGGATGCGATCGTCTTCCTCGACGGCCTGAACGACGCCGTACGGCTGACGGCCGGCCAGGATGTCCCGATCTTCTCCGAGATTGCGGACCAGGCCTGGGAGCGCGAGCGAAAGCGCCGCTACGGCGCGACCCGGGAGGAGCCCTGGATCCAGCTGAACGAGTCCTTTCCGCTGAAGCGCCTCGCAGACAAGCTCCGCCGACGTCTCGTCGGCACGCGGCCCTCGCGGCCGCCCTCACGCTTTCTTCGCCACTCCGAGAACCCGCTCACGGACGCCCTTGCTGAGTACCGGGTGAACCGAGCGGCCATCCGGGCGGTGGGCCGCGCACTCGGGATTCCGACCCATCAGTTCCTGCAGCCCACGCCCTTCCTTCGGGAGCGGAAACACCCTTCCGCCGGGCCCGCACCCGCGCCCTACCGCCTGCTGGCGCGCTTCTATGCCGCCCTGCTCGAGGAGGACTTCGAGGGCTTCCACTCGATCGTCGATGCCCTCGAAGGCGTCGAGACTCCCTATCTCGACCGGATTCACTACGGAGACGAGGCGGCCTACCGGGTCGCGGCCCGGATCGCCGAGGTGCTGGAGCCCGAGCTTCGGCGAGCGGCGTCGAGAACCACGCCCAGGCGGGGCGCGAGGTAGGCGGCGAATCGATCCGATCCCGCCTGGGCCCAGTGACCCTCGTGCGGGAGGTACTCGCGGGAGACCTCCGCTCGCGAGATGCCGGAGAACGCCTCTGCACCGTCGAGCCAGGTCGCCCCGAGCCGACGCGCGAAGGCTCGGATCTCGCGCGACAGCGACGCATCGACCGGCTCGCCGAGAAGCCGCTCGCGGGACGGGATCTCGACCACCCAGACCGGGACCTCCCGCCGGCGGAGAGCCGCTCGCAGATCCTCGACCAGCGGCGCACGACCCTCCGTGAGGTCGGCTGGGGGAGGGGCGCCGAAGCGACCGCGCACGCGGCGAAGGGACTGCGCGAGGACCCCGGCAAGGACGGGTCGCAGCGAGCGCGTCGGACGCCATTCGTCCCGCAGCACCGCGTCGAACTGCTGGCTCGAGATGCGATAGCTGCTCCGGACGGGACGCATCATCGGGAGTGCGGCCTCGAGGGTCGCAGGCTGGTCTTCCGGGTCCCATCCGAGAGCCCGACCGAAGAGCGGGTGACCAGGCACCCGGGTCTCGCAGACGGTGAAGCGCCGGCGCAGGTCTCCCGGAAAGACCGCGAAGACCACCCCGTCCAGCTCGTAGCGCTGCGCCTCCACGATGTGGGTCGAGATGCTCCACCAGTTCGCGAGACCGCCCCCGTCGATCGAGAAGTTCAGCAGCCGGATCCGGCGCCCGCGCTGTCGCAGCCAGTCCTCGGCACGGTCGGGCCAGTTTCGCTCGAGGGCGAGCCCGGCGCTGAAGGAGTCCCCGAAGACCGCAATCCGACCCTCGATCCCGGGAGGCCGCGTCGGTCCGAAGTCGTCTCGGTCCGGGAACCCCGCGGAGTTGCCGCGGAGGGTGCGCACGTACTGCAGGGCTCCCCCGTACACGCTGGCGAAGCGGGCCGGCTCGGGACCCAGCCGGCATCCGATCTGGGGATCGAAGTGCAGGGCACCCGCGCCCTCGAACACCCAGTAGCGTTCCGGCTCGGGGCTGGCGATCCGCAGCCCCACTGTCACCACTCCCTCGACCAGGAGGTACGAGAGGCCCAGCGCCAGGGCCGAGAATCCGATTCGTCGCCGGAGGCGCATCGCGCCCTCTCCTCCTTCTCCCAGCCGAAGCCCCGGCGGAGGAGCCCGGGCGGATGGAGGCGGCGAGCGGATTCGAACCGCTGATCAGGGCTTTGCAGGCCCGTGCCTTACCACTTGGCTACGCCGCCGCGAGATGACTCCTTGGTATCGGACACCCGGCCCGGCTTCAAGACTCCCCCTCTGGCCCGGGCCGTCCGGGTCGAGGGGGGGCTTCACCAGGAGGGTCCCCGGAGGGGCCGGGGGCTCTCGCGGCCCGAGCCGGCTCCGCGAGCCCGGGCAGCGGGTGCCACACGTTCGCGATCTGCAGTGCGGGCGGATCGCGGCTGGCGTCGATGCTGTCGAGCAGGTGCGCCTGTCCGGCGCGGGTGAAGCGGGCCGCGAAGCGGCCGCCCTTCACCCGAGCACGCAGCACGTCGTCCCGATCGACGGTCAGGGCTCCGGGATCGAGGCGCTCGCGGGTCTCGTCGCTCAGCTCGATCTCGCCCGAGGTCGGGTCGAAGGAGACGACGAAGAACGCCGTATCCTCGACCTCGATCTGGCCTCGAAACTGGCGAACGCAGGTCACGAAGACGCCCTCCGCCTGCGAGAAGCGCACGCCGCGCAGCAGCGCCGCGTGCAGGCGCGGATGCGTCACCGGGATTCCCGCGTGCTCGAAGCGGCCGTCGCGCCGGAGCACGAGCCCCATGGGCCGCAGCGGAGGCGGCGCGGGGCGATCGGGAGCCGCTGGCGCGCTCAGCCTCGCGCCGCCGCGCTGGGCTCCGCAGGCTCCTCGATGCGCACGCCGCGACAGTTGTAGCGATGCCAGTAGACGCGTCGGCGGCGTCCGTCCGGAAGCAGGTACGTCCAGCACTCGTTCCAGCGGATTCCGTCCGTCTCGCGGGTCCGCGGGTCGTTCACCGAGCCTTCCACCTCGTCCGGCGACCCCCAACGCTGTCGCGCAGCGGCGTGGGTCAGGCGCTCGACGCTGGCGAGGGTGCCATCGGGCTCAGCGGTCACACTCTCCTCCGATCATGTTGAGCATGTCGAAGGTCGGCACGATGTCGGCGAGCATCGAGCCCTCGAGCATCTCGGCGAGCGGCGCCATGTGGATGAAGCTCGGAGGCCGACAGCGCACCTTCCAGGGCTTGCCGGTGCCATTCGAGACCACGTAGAAGCCGAGCTCCCCGTTCGCGGACTCGACCGCGTGGTACGCCTCGCCCGGCGGCACGCGCACCCCCTCGGTCACGCCCTTGAACTGCTGGATCAGCTCCTCCATGCGTCCGAAGACCCGGTCCTTGGCCGGCCAGCGGATCTTGGGATCGTCGACGTCGACCGGCTCCCCGACCGTCCCCTCGACCACGTCCAGGCACTGGCGCACGATCTTGATCGACTCGACCAGCTCGGCCTGCACCACCAGGAACCGGTCGTAGTTGTCGCCGGTGGTGCCGACCGGAACGTCGAAGTCGATCTCGTCGTAGGCGAGGTAGGGCTCGGCCTTCCGGAGGTCGAGCGGAACACCCGCCGCGCGGAGCAGCGGTCCCGTCACTGCGAACTCGATCAAGCGCTCACGCGAGAGCTTGCCCGTGTTGCGAAAGCGGTCCACGAAGATGCGATTCGCGGAGATGACGCGATCGAAGTCCGCGAGCAGCTCTTCGATCCGCGTCAGGCTCTCGCGACAGCGCTCGGAAAAGCTCAGGGGAACGTCCCGCTGCAGGCCCCCGATGCGCAGGTAGTTCGAGGTGACCCGGGCGCCGCAGAGCGCCTCCTGCAGGTCCCAGGTGAGCTCCCTCGCCTCGATGCCGTAGAGAAAGGGAGTCATCGCGCCCAGCTCCAGACAGGCGGCACCCAGGCGCGTCAGGTGGTCTCCCATGCGGGAGAGCTCGTTCGCCAGCGTGCGGACCCAGACTCCCCGGCGAGGCAGCTCGCAGCCCAGCAGCTTCTCGACCGCGAGGCAGTAGCCCGTGTTCGCGATGATCGCGGAGTTGTAGTTGAGACGATCGGTGTAGGGAATCGCCTGGTACCAGGTACCGCTCTCGCACTCCTTCTCGAAGCCGCGATGCAGGTAGCCGACGAAGACATCCATGCTCACGATCGTCTCGCCGTCGAGCTCGGTCACGAACTTGACGGTCCCGTGCGTCGCCGGGTGCGAGGGACCCATGTTCAGGATCTGGTGGTCCGTGTGAAGGTCTCCGTGCCCGTCGCCGGGGAGACGCGAGCGGGGCGGAGTCCTGCGACGAGGCTGCGGCACGGCTAGTTCCTGGGCCCGATGAGCGGCTGCCGCCGCTCCTTCGGGTAGTCCTTGCGCAAGGGGTGGCCCTCGAACTCCTCGTAGAGCAGGATCCGACGCAGGTCGGGATGACCGAGGAAGCGGATCCCGTAGAGGTCCCAGACCTCGCGCTCCATCCAGCCGGCCGAGGCGTAGAGATCCGAGACACTGGGGAGCTCACAGGGAACCTCGGGGACCCGGGCCGTCACGCGCACGCGTCCGCGCAGCCGCGAGGGCTCGGTTCCCCTCGGCTCCACCTCGACGGAGGCCAGGTGGTAGACCACCTCGAAGCGCGGCTGCTGCCCCAGGTAGTCCACCGCGGTCAGATCCATCAGGAAGTTGAAACGCAGCTCGGGATCATCGCGGAGCACCTGGAGCACCTCCGCGACCCGGCTCCGGTCCACGCGCAGGGTCGTGTCGCCGAGCGCCTCGTGGTCTTCGAGGAGCGCGTCGCCCAGCCGCTCCCGAAGCCGCTCCAGGAGCGGGCTCACGAGCGCGCGTACTCTCTGCGAATGAACTCGATCCTGCGCTCGAGATCCTTCTCGGTGCGCAGAAGGTCCGCCTTGTGAAAGAGCATCGAGGCTCGGTCCTGGGTCGCCAGCTCCACGTCGCGGCTCATCACGATGGCCTCCTCCGGACACGCCTCTTCACAGAGGCCGCAGAACATGCATCGCGACATGTCGATGTCGAAGACTTCGGGCCAGCGCTCGATCCCGTCCTCGAGCTCTCCGGGGATGATCGAGATGCAGTCGGTGGGACAGGCGAACTCGCACAGGCCGCAGGCCACGCAGCGCGGCTTCCCGTCGTCGAGCGCCACGAGCACGGGATGGCCCCGGAAGGCGTCCGCGTAGTCGAGGCGCTCCTCGGGGTACTGGACCACGAAGGTCCGCTTCTGGCCCAGCAGGTAGCCCCACAGGTTGCGTCCGAAGTGACGCGCAGTCGTCCGCAGCCCGACGAAGAGCATCGGAAGGTAGAGGCGCTCGGCGAGCCCCAGCCGCTCCCGTCGGCGCACCTTGACGACCTTGCCGGGCATCCTCTCCGCTCGCTCCCCCGCCCCCGGGCCGGAGCGAATATAGGCCAGAGAAAGGCGGATTCAACGCGATCGCGTCGAACGCGAGGCGTGCGGCGCCGGCTCGCGGGCGAGTCGGTCTGCATGGTAGGAGCTACGCACCAGGGGGCCCGCCGCGACGTCACGGAATCCCAGGCCTCGCGCCTCGTCCTCCCAGCGGCGGAACTCGTCGGGCGTCAGGTAGCGCGCCACGGGAAGGTGGGCGGCGCTCGGCCGCAGGTACTGGCCGAGGGTGAGCAGCCGGCACTCGCGCTCACGAATGTCCCGGAGGGTCTGGCGCACCTCGGCCTCCGTCTCGCCCAGCCCCAGCATGAGCCCGGTCTTGGTGGGGATCTCGGGCCGCAGGCGCGCGGCACGCCCCAGCAGATCGAGGGAGCGCTCATAGCGAGCGGCCGGCCGGACCTTGCGCTGGAGCCGCTCCACCGTCTCCAGGTTGTGGTTGAGCACGTCGGGGCCGGCCTCGAGGACGCAGCGCAGGGCCTCTCGCTCGCCCTTGAAGTCGGGGATCAGGACCTCGACCCGGCAGTCGGGTGCGCGCCGATGAACGGCCTCGACCGTCTCCCGAAAGTGGGCCGCTCCACCGTCCCGCAGGTCGTCGCGCGCGACCGAGGTGATCACCGCGAAGCGCAGCCCGAGGGCCGCGATCGCCTCGGCGACGCGCTCGGGCTCGTCGGGGTCCAGGGGCGCGGGCCGGGCGGTCTCGACGTCGCAGAATCCGCAGCGCCGTGTGCAGCGGTTCCCGGCGATCATCAGGGTGGCCGTTCCCTCCGACCAGCACTCCGCCAGGTTCGGGCAGGCGGCGGACTCGCAGACCGTGTGCAGGCGCAGGTCGCCCACGAGCGCGCGTACGCGCTCCAGGCGGGGCGAGGAGCGGAGCCGCACGCGGATCCAGGGTGGGCGGTTCGGGTCGCGCAGCGAGCGCCGGCCGACCTTCGCACCCTCCCGGACCTCGACGATCGGCAGCAGCTCAGTCATCGAACGCCCTCCGGAAGGCGGCCTCGACCCGCGCCTCGACCTGGGGCATCTCCACGTCTCCCACCACCTCGCGCATGCTCGTCATCTTCACATCTTCGAGGCCGCAGGGCACGATCACCGAGAAGCGCTCCAGGTCCGGGCTCACGTTGAGCGCGAAGCCGTGAAGCGTGACCCAGTGGCGGATGCCCACGCCGATCGAGGCGATCTTGCGCTGCGCATCGAGCCAGACCCCCGTGTAGCCCGCGCGACGCAGCGCAGGGATCCCGAACTCCGCGAGCACCGAGATCAGCAGCCCCTCGAGCGTGCGCAGGTAGACGTGAACATCGCGACCCCGCGCCTGCAGGTCGAGGATCGGGTATCCCACGAGCTGGCCCGGCCCGTGCCAGGTGACGTCGCCTCCCCGGTTCACGCGAAAGACCTCGTAGCCCCTCGCACGCAGAGCCGCCTCGTCCATTCGCGCGGTTCCCGGCCGTGCCCCCCGGCCGAAGGTGATCACGTCCGGGTGCTCGAGCAGCAGCAGGGTATCGGGCACCCGACCCTCGATGCGTGCCTCTCGCAGGGCCTCCTGCCGCCGCCAGGCGGTGGCATAGGAGACCCGCCCCAGATGCTCGACGACCAGCGAGCTCCTGGAACGGGACACTAGAGCTCGAAGTCACCGGCCTCCAGGTTCCGGGCGACCCGGTAGAGGAAGCCGTTCCCGGTGACCCCATCGATGATCCGGTGATCGTAGGAGAGGGCGAGGTACATCATGGGTCGGATCGCGATCGTATCCTCCCCGTCGGCCTCGAGCACCACCGGACGCTTTCGGACCTCGCCGGTGCGCAGGATCCCGACCTGGGGCTGGTTGATCACGGCGAACCCGAAGAGGTTTCCCTCGCGACCCGGATTGGTCACCGTGAAGGTCCCCCCCTGGAGCTCGTCCACCGTGATCTCCCTCTCGCGCGCGCGGCGAGCCAGGTCCTGGATCGCCAGCGCGATCCCGGCCAGGGACAGCCGATCGGTGTCCCGAAGAACCGGGACCAGCAGCCCCCTCTCGGTCTCGACCGCGACGCCCACGTGGATTCCGCGCCTGCGAACGATCTTGTCTCCGACGACACTCGAGTGGAGGGCCGGAAACTCGCGTAGCGCCCGGACCGTGGCCTGCACGATGAAGGGCAGGTAGCTCAGCCCAAAGCCGTGCTCGCTCCGAAACGCATCCTTCGCGCGAGCACGAAAGCGCTCGACCTCGTGGAGATCGACCTCTGCGAGGGTCCCCACGTGCGGGGAGACGATCTTGCTGACCACCATGTGCTCTGCGATTCGCCGGCGCACGGCGGAGAAGGGCTGGATCTGGTCGCCCTCACGTGGGGTGTACACGGGCACCTTCAGCCGGGCGAGGAACTCGGCGGCGCTCCCGGGAGGAGCGGCAACCCCCTCGCTCCCCGCAGCCCGCTCGCGAGACACGGCGGGGGCCTCGGACGCGCGCTCCTGGTAACGGGCCAGGTCCGCCCGGGTCACCCGGTCGCGGCTGGCCGGCACCTCGCCCAGGTCGACACCCTGCTCCTGGGCCAGCCGGCGGGCCAGCGGGGTGGCCCGCGCCTGCGACACCGTGGACTCGGAGGGGCTGGCGGCCTCTGCCGAGGGCTCGCGGACCGAAGCGGGAGCAGGAGCCGGCGCGGACGCACGCGCTGCGTCCTCCCCGGGCTCGAGCATCGCCAGCTCCGTCCCCACGTCGACGGTCTCGCCTTCCTGGACCAGGATCCGGGCCACTCGGCCGGCGGCCGGAGCGGGAATCTCGGCATCGACCTTGTCGGTCGTGATCTCACAGACCGTCTGGTCCTTCTCGACGTGATCCCCTTCTGCGACCAGCCAGCGCTCGACCGTCCCCTCGACGACGCTCTCGCCCATCTGGGGCATCTCGATGGCGACGGTCATGTGGCACCCTCCCCGCCCCTCATCGGGGCGGCCGGAAGTGGACTTGACGCACCGAAGCGCGGGCCCGCCGGCAAAGAGCTCAGGCGACCGGGCGCTCGAGGATCGGAAGCTCGAGATCGTCGATCTCGCGGTGGCGGGGTCGGTTCCAGCCCGATTCGGACTGGACCCAGCGCTGCAGCTTGAGGATGCCATCGAGCACGGCCTCGGGCCGCGGCGGGCAGCCCGGAATGTAGACGTCGACCGGAATGATGGTATCGATCCCCTGGACGGTCGCGTAGTTGTTGTAGGGACCGCCCGAGCAGGTGCAGGCGCCGAAGGCGACCACCCACTTGGGCTCGGCCATCTGGTCGTAGACCTTCTTCAGGATGGGCGCCTGCCGGTGGCTGATGGTTCCGACGACCATCAGCAGGTCCGCCTGCCGCGGGGAGAAGCGGGGCAGTGCCGCGCCGAGGCGATCGATGTCGTAGCGCGGCCCCGCCACCGACATGAACTCCATGCCGCAGCAGGCGGTCACGAAGGGGTAGAGGAAGAACGAGTACTTTCGCCCCCAGTTGACCACGGCATCGACCGTCGTGGTCAGGAACGAGTCATCGCCCTGCCGCAGGATCTCCACTCGATCCGCCATGATAGCTTCACTATAGCCTCCCGGGGGAAGCCGTCCCATGCTCACGCTCGCCGCCTGGACCGTGCACCTCTACACCGCCTCCTCGGCGGCCTTCGGGCTCTGGGCGGTGGTCGCCATCTTCCGCCACGAGTACCGGCTGGCGATCTACCTGATGCTGCTCTGCACCGTGATCGACTCGACCGACGGTGCCCTGGCCCGCGCCACGCGGGTTCGGGAGCGGACGCCCGGGATCGACGGCCACATGCTCGACATGATCGTGGACTTCTTCACCTACGTGATGGTTCCCGCATGCATGTTCATCGAGGCGGGGGTGCTGCCGCACCCCGCGTGGGTCGCCGCGCCGGTGCTCGCGTCCTGCTACCAGTTCAGCCAGCGGGAGGCCAAGACCGCCGACCACTACTTCCTGGGGTGGCCCTCGTACTGGAACGTCGTGGTCATGTATCTCTGGCTGCTGCAGGTGCCGCCCGGGCAATCGCTCGCCTGGGTGCTCGGCTTCTCGGTAGCGGTCTTCATTCCCCTCAAGTACCTCTATCCGAGCCGCACGCCCTTTCTGCGGCCCCTCTCGCTCTCCATCCTGGGCGCGTGGGTCTTTGGATTCTCGTGGATCGCGGTGCGCCCCGATCCCGATCCCTTCTGGCTCCGGGTGAGCCTGCTCTGCCCCATCTACTACATGGGACTGTCCGGAGTGCTGAACCTCTTTTCCCCTCGCTCCACCGCGTTACCCTGATGGCCATGGAATCCACCTCGGAGCTCATCCTGGCGAGCCCCCGGGGCTTCTGCGCCGGCGTCGATCGGGCGATCGAGATCGTCGAGCTCGCACTCGAGGTCTATGGGCCTCCGGTCTACGTGCGCCACGAGATCGTCCACAACCGTCACGTGGTCGAGTCGCTCCGTGCGCGAGGCGCGATCTTCGTCGACCACCTGGCAGACGTCCCGGCTGGATCGAGACTGATCTTCAGTGCACACGGAGTCTCGCCAGCGATCCGCGAGGAGGCTCGCGCGCGCGGCCTCCGGAGCCTCGACGCGACCTGCCCGCTGGTCACCAAGGTCCACGTCGAGGCGCTGCGCCAGGCCCGCGCCGACTACGAGATCGTGCTCGTGGGGCATCGCGGCCACGTCGAGGTCGAAGGGACGCTGGGTCACGCCCCCGAGCGGATGCACCTGGTCGAGACCCTCGACGACGCGCGCCGCCTCGAGGTGCGCGATCCCGAGCGCCTGGCGGTGCTCACCCAGACGACGCTCTCGGTCGACGACACCCGCGAGATCCTGGCCGAGCTCGCGAGGCGCTTTCCCCGGATCCGGCTCCCGAGCAAGGACGACATCTGCTACGCGACCCAGAATCGTCAGGACGCGATCAAGGCGGTCGCGCCCAGGGTCGACCTGCTGCTCGTCGTGGGCGCTCCCAGCTCGAGCAACACGCTTCGGCTGGTCGAGGTGGCGCGCGGAGCGGGGGTGCGCGCGGAGCGGATCGAGAGCGCCGACGACCTGGACCCGCGCTGGCTCGAGGGCACTCGGCGAATCGGTGTGAGCGCAGGCGCCTCGGCGCCGGAAGCGCTGGTAATCGAGCTGATCGAGCGGATTCGGGAGCGCACGGGTGCAGAGCTCCGGGAGCTCCGGATCGCGGACGAGCACATCCGCTTCGCGCTGCCCCAGGACCTGAAGCGAGACCTCCAGGAACGGAGGGCGGATCCGGGGGCGTGAACCCCTTGGCTCGCGCGGCCTGGAGCCCGGTGACCGATGCGCTCCTCCAGCGCGTCGAGAGGCAGGCGGACTTCGGCGATCTGCTGGCGACGCTGCAGATTCCCGAGCCGGCGCTCGCCCGGACCCACATCGGGCGGGCTCTCCAACACCCCGACCTGGCAGCGCGGCGCGGCTCCTGGCTTCCCGACCTGCTCGCCAGCGCTCGGCCCGGCTATGCGGCGGCGACCCTGGTCGAGCTTGCCGATCGGCTGCGCTCCGACTCCGGGCAGCGGCTGGCTCCGGAGCAGGTGCCGGAGCTTCCCTCGGTTCTCGGCGCGAGCAACTTCCTGGCTCGGCTGCTGCTGCGCCACCCCCCCTGGGTCGAGGAGCTCGCGGGCAGCCCCCCGGCCGCTCCCGCGCCGGGAGAGATCGAGCCGGACTGGACTGCGATTCGCGTCGCGAAGTACCGGGGCCTGCTGCGGGTGGTCGCACGCGACCTGGCAGGAAGGAGCTTCGTAGAGAGTCCTCGAGAGCTCTCCGACCTCGCTGATCGCTGCCTCGTTGCGGCGCTCTGCTGCGCCGCCCGCGAGGCGCGGGCGCCCGCGCCTGCACTGATCGCCCTGGGCAAGCTCGGCAGCCGGGAGCTGAACTTCTCGTCCGATGTCGACCTGATGTGCGTGTTCGAGTGCGGCCCGGGAGCGGAGTCCGCCTCGAGGCGGCAGGCTGCACGCGTGGTCCGAAACCTGGCGCGCCACCTCGGCGCGGCGAGCGACGACGGCTTCGGCTACCGGGTCGATCTCGACCTTCGCCCTCGCGGGCGGCAGGGCCCACTCGCGAGCTCGGTGGATGCCACGCTCGAGTACTACGAGCGCTGGGGGGCGGACTGGGAGCGACAGATGCTGATTCGCCGGCGCCACCTGGCGGGGCCATCGTGCGGCCGCAGGTTCGTGCGCGAGGTCGAGCCCTTCGTCTACCGCCGGGCCATCGATCAGGGGGCGATCCGAGCGGTCGGGGAGATGAAGGCCCCGGGGGTATCCGCGACGTGGAGTTCCTGGTCCAGTCCCTCCAGCTCCTGCACGGGGGTCGCGAGCCCAGGCTGCGCACCGGGGGCCTGCTCTCGGCGCTCGAGGGGCTCGAGAGCGGCGCCTTCCTGCCGAGGGGCGTCGCCGAGGACCTCCGGGCTGCGTACCTGTGGCTTCGCCGCGCAGAGCACGCCCTGCAGTGGATCGAGGAGCGCCAGACCCACCGCCTGCCTTCGGGCCCGGTGGATCGGCTCGCCGTCGCGCGACGCATGGGGTACTGGGAGCCCGAAGGAGACCGGGCCCGGAGGCACTTCGAGTCGGACCTCACGCACTTTCGCGATCTCGTCCGGACCCACTTCGAGGCGCTGGTGCTCGCCGCCGACGCGCGCCTCGCCTCCGACGGTGGCGAGGGAGAGTGCCGGTGACGGAGCAGTGGCTGCGCGAGGTGCTCGACGGCTCGCCCCTCGCGGACCAGCTCCCGACGACGGCGGCCCCCTTCCTGGAGCACCGATCGAGCGATGCGGCCCTGGGCAAGCTCGACCCGGGGAGACTTGCCGGGCTGGCCCGCGTGGTCTCGAGCAGCGCAGACGCGGCGCGCTTCCTCTCCCGCAGGCCACAGCTCCTCGAAACGCTCGCCGCCACGGACCGCGACGCGCTCGCCCGGCGCGGGGCCGCGCTGCTGGCCCGGGAGGTTCCCTCGTCGGGGGATCTGGAGCGCAGCCTCGACGACCTGCGCCTGCTACGCCGGGACGAGACGATGCTGGCTGCCTGCCTGGACCTGGGCGGAGTCGTGAGCTTTCGAGAGATCTCGAGCTTTCTCTCGATGGTCGCCGAAGCGATCACCCGCCGCGCGCTCCACTGGGCCCGCCATCCCGGCGATCCGAGCATCGCGCTGATCGGGATGGGGAAGATCGCCGGCCGGGAGCTCACCTATCACTCGGACCTGGACCTGATCTTCCTGGTCGCCGATCCGTCCATCGAGTCGGTCTCGCGCGCCGCGCGCTGCGCGCAGCGCTTGATCGCCTACCTCACGACACTCACGGGGGCGGGGATCGCGTACGCGGTGGACTCGCGGCTGCGACCCTCCGGCCGAAAGGGAGCTCTGGTGTCGACCTTCGAGGCATGGTCCCGCTACCAGACCTGCGAGGCGAGAACCTGGGAGCACCTCGCCCTCATGCGGGCCCGGCCGATCTCCGGCGACATCGACTCTGCCCGTGTCGGTCTGGCATCGGTACGGGCCGAGGTGCTGCGCGGCCACGAGGCCCCCTGGGACGAGGTGGCGCGGATGCGCCAGCGGGTCCAGGCGGAGCGGACCTCCGGACCCGAGCGGGTCGACTTCAAGACCGGCCCCGGCGGAATCATGGACGTAGACTTCCTGGCGGCGGGCGGCCTGCTGCAGCGTGGGCGACATCCCGGGGAGCTCCCTTCCGTGCCCGCGATGCTGCACTGCGCGGCCGGCGAGGAGCCCGCTACGCTGCTGGCCGACTACGACCTGCTCCGCCGCGTCGAGGCTCGAGCCCGCTGGATCGCCGACCGCTCCGTCGATTCCTTCGCGGCGGACGGGCGGCAGGCACTTCTCATCGCCGACCTGCTCTTTCCCGGACGGGGCCGGGCGGCGCTGCTCGAGGCGATCGCGGGCGCACGCCAGCGCACGCGCCGCGCCTGGACGCAGGTCACCGACGCCCATGACATCGGCGCGCTTCGGCACCTCGAAGCCGGAAGCGGATCGGGCTAGCGGAACCAGGCACTCGCGGCGCCGACCAGTCCCCCGAGCAGCAGCACCAGGCTGGCGAGACCGCTCACCGCGGTGCCGAGTCCGCGCTTGCTCGGCTCCTCTACGTAGGCCCGCAGGTAGAGGAAGCGGCCCGCGATCCAGATCAAGCCGAGGCCGGCGCCGATCGACGGGTTCAGGTAGCGCCCAAAGAGCCATAGACAGGGCAGGAAGACCACAATCTGTTCGAGCGTATTCTGGTGAACACGAAAGTAACGCTCGAAGATCGGGTGACCCTGGACGGCGGGCGCCTCGATGCCATAGAGGCCCCGGGCCCGGCCGACGAGGATGCCGAAGACGTTGTACTCGAGCAGGGCGAGCAGGGCGACGATCGCAATCAGCTCCATGCCGCGCACTCTAGCACGGCCGCTCTCGCGGGCGGGCGGGGTCGCGCGCGCTCTGCCGAGCGGGCTAGCGGACTCCCTTGGCGTGGAGCACCGCCGGGATCGTCGCCAGCAGGATCTCGAGATCCAGCACGAGGGACCACTGATCGATGTACTGCAGGTCGAGCCGCACCCAGTCCTCGAACGGGATCAGGTTGCGACCCGCCACCTGCCAGAGGCAGGTGATCCCGGGCCGCATGGAGAGCCGGCGCCGCTGGTCGAGCTCGTAGTGGGCGACCTCGGAGGGAATCGGCGGCCGGGGTCCAACGAGGCTCATCTGACCCACGAAGACATTCAGGAGCTGCGGGAACTCGTCGAGCGAGTACTTGCGCAGAAAGCGACCGACGCGCGTCGTCCGCGGGTCGTTCGCGAGCTTGAATACCGGACCCGTCATCTCGTTTCCGGCGAGAAGCCCTTCGAGACGATCCTCGGCGTCGACACACATGGTGCGGAACTTCACGCACGGAAAGCTCTGGCCGTGCAGCCCGCAGCGACGCTGGACGAAGAAGACGGGACCCTTCGAGTCTCGCTTGATCGCGATCGCAATGGCGATCCACAGGGGCAGCAGCGCCACGATCCCGATCGTGGATCCCACCAGGTCGACCGCCCGCTTGATTCCGAGCGCCCAGAACGAGTGATGGTGGCGCGTGGAGAGGACCAGCGAGGGGCTGCCCGCGACCGACTCGAGCGAGCACTGGGCCAGACGCAGGTCGAAGAGGTCGGCCGCGATCAGGACGTCGATCCCCAGCACCTCCGCGAGCGCGATGGCATTCGCGAGGGACTCCCCTGCGAGGGAGCCGCGGGGCAGCGCGACCAGGATCTCGTCGAAGGGATCCGTCGAGTGGAGGTCGGCGAGCGACTTGATCGGGCCCCGGTAGCGCTCACCCAGCGCCTTCAGGTGCTGGGGCTCGGGGTGATCATCCAGGAACCCGACGATCCGAGTGCGCCAGCCGCGCGCGGCGGCCAGCTTGCGCGCCCGGTCGAGCGCTCGGGGACCGCTCCCGATCACGACGACCCGGCGCTCGTGGTGCCCGAAGAGCTGACGTGCGAGGTGGACCGCGATGAGCCGCGAGGAGAACATGCCCACGACCACGAAGAGCCAGAAGCCGGCCATCACGACCCGGCTCTCCTGGGCCAGACGCAGCGCAAAGACCGCGGCGATCAGCGCGACCGCGGTCGTTCCGGCGGCCAGCGCGACGCGCATCCCGCGCGACCCGGCCGTCTCGTTCCAGCGGATCCGGTAGAGACCCCCGCACCAGCTCACAGCGGGCAGCAGCACGGCGGCGAGGAGCGCGCTGCGATGGACCGAGTCCAGCGGCACCGTGTGGTGCCCGAGGAGCTGCACCACCGCGGGCAGGGAGCGAATCGCATCCGCCAGCACCAGGGCGCAGGCCGCGGTCATCGCGTCCACCAGGATCAGGAGAGCGCGCAGCTTCTGCTCATGCCGCGGCATCAGCCCAGTCCCTGCGAGACAGAGATCGAGAGGTGATCCATCTTCAGCCGCCGCATCCCGCCACAACACCCCGCCGACCCAGCACTCATAGCACATCGCGTGCCGCCGCGGGGTCGCGAATTCTGGCTCGACTCACCCCGCGAGGGTCGCGGGACACCCAAAAGGAGACTCGCCGGGCCCACCGTCGGGCCTCGTGCCACCGCCGGCGTAACTCACCGCTCTCGCGACTCTCCCCAGAAGCTGCCGGGAGCGACGGAGCTCGGGGCCGCGATCAGGGGAGCAGCGCGGTGCCGATCACCTTTCCCGGCACTCCGAGCGCCTGCTGGACGGGGAAGAAGAAGGCCTGGATCGCGAACCCGACCCGCGCACCCAGGGTGGGGGGCACGTAGATCATGTCACCCGGTTGAAGCTCGTAGTTCGTGTCTCCGATGCCTCGCTGAGTGATGTCCTCGAGACGGATCCGAAAGACCCGGCCCGCTTCGGTGGGCCGTACCAGTCGCGCGGAGTTGAGCGCGGCGAACTTGGTACCCCCGCGCGCCTGCCCGAGGGCTCCCGCGACCGTCACGGTGCCGATGATCGGGTAGGCACCGGGCGCTCGAACCTGCCCGAACACGTAGTAGGTCCGGCTGGAGGACTGGCGGAGAATCACCGTCACGTCCGGATGCACGATGTAGCGGGCGATCCGGGTGGTGATCTCGTCGCGGATCTCCTCGACGGTCTTGCTCGCGACCTCGAGATCCCCGATCAGGTCGAGCGACACGCGACCATCCGGGCGCACGGTGACCACCCGCGTGATGGCGGGCTCGGGCCGAATCGAGATCTCGAGCTGATCGGGCGGAGCCACACGATAGATACTGAGAGCGGAGGGCCGCGCCGGCACGCTCTTTCCAGCGGTCAGTGCGCAGCCCACCGCCGTGGTGAGCCCCAGGACCAGAATTCCGAGCCGCCAGGCGGTCATCCACACTCCTCCGCGAATCACGCGCGGCCCCGACGCTGCCACCAGTGGTGCTTCGGGGTCGTCACGTAGGGAGATTTCAGGTAGGACGGGTAGTACTGCGAGTCGGTCGTCGAGACCCGATTCGCCACGAGCCCCAGCAGCCGCGCACCGACCCGTTCCAGGTCGCGCGCGATCCGCCCGAAGGCGCGACGATCCGCCCGTCCGGGGGAGCTCACGAGCACCAGGCCGTCGACCTGGGCCGCGATCAGGAGCGTGTCCGTGACTGCCAGGAGCACCGGCGCGTCGAAGAGGATCAGGTCGTAGCGCTGCTCCAGCGACGTGCGAACCTCGCGGAAGGCGGGCGAGCCGATCAGCTCCGAGGGATTCTCGGGCACCTCGCCGCTCGAGATCACGTCGAAGCCCAGCCCCAGCGGCCGCCGGATCACGTCCTCGAGCTTCCAGTCCCCGCGCAGGACCTCGGAGAGGCCCGGTCCGACCGACAGGTTCAGGATCTCACTCACGCGCGGACGCCGTAGATCGGCATCCACCAGGACGACGCTCCGGCCCGAGCCTGCGAAGCTCTCGGCCAGGTTGAGCGAGATCGTGGTCTTGCCCTCCCCCGCGACCGCGCTGGCGATCAGCAGGGTCCGGGGAGGCGTGTCGCCCCCGGCGTAGAGCAGGGAGGTCCTCAGGTGCCGGTAGGCCTCCCCGCCGGCGGTGGCGTGCCCCACCGAGGCCTGGCGCTCTGGCGGAGTCCCGTCGATCACGGCCGGAATGGACGCGATCACGGGAGCCCCCAGCTCCCCGGCCGCATGCTCGGGGTCGTACTCGGCCCGATCGAGG
The DNA here is from genome assembly GCA_046757685.1 of Myxococcota bacterium. Classification (GTDB taxonomy): domain Bacteria; phylum Myxococcota_A; class UBA9160; order SZUA-336; family SZUA-336; genus JBHHYV01. Next base: position 7,384 of record JBHHYV010000035.1, on the reverse strand, counting down.
ATCTCCCGTGCCGCCACCACACCCAGGGCCATCGCAAAGATCCCGGCCAGCGAGACGGCCAGGCGCTTCTTCCAGCCACCCGAGAAGCTCACCTCCGACATGACTGCGTAGTCGAGCACGCGCGCGGAGGCGGTCTCGCGCGCCGCACTCAGCATCGTGTGGCTGATGCGGCCCTGAATGACCGAGATCAGGTCCATGTCCATCTGCAGCTCCCGGTGGAGCCGCTGGTAGCTGGCCACGAGGGGCGCGTTCTCGACACTGGCCCCCTCGAGCTGGCTGAGGGTCGTCTCGAGGATCTGGCGCCGGGCACGCAGCTTCGCGCGCTGGGAATGGAGCTGCTGATACTCCTGAAGCCGGCTCTGCGCGAGGGGGTCGTCGGGCGCGGGCGCCGTACCCGCCTCTCCTCGGAGGGACTCCACGATCGACTCCAGCCTCTGGATCTCGGGGTGGGTCTCCGTGTACACGAGGCGCGCGTTCTCGAGGTCGCGGACCGCCTGCGAATACTGGAGGCGCGCGGCGGCCTGCTCCTGGGGCTCTCCGGGACCGCCCCGCAGCGCGCTTACCTGGGGCTCGAGCTCCGCCAGACGTTGCTCGACCGCGAAGAGGTCGAACTGGACCTTCCGCTGCTCGACCTTGAGCCCGCGGCGTTCGGAGTCATCCGCATCTCCGGCGACAGGCTGCGGCTCGCCGCCGAGCTTCTCGACCAGGTCGTCCAGCGCCGCGCGCTTGCGTTCGACCTGCTCGCGCAGCTCGTTCTCCTTCTGGCTGAGCCACGCGATCGCCGTACGCGAGGCGGCCCGGACCCTCGACTCGTCGAACTGCACGTAGCCATCCGCCACTGCATTCGCAAGGAAGGCCGCCCGCACGGGGTTCCTGTGCTGGACCGAGATGACCAGCACCGAGCCTCCCCCTTCGGTGCTGAGCGAGATCGAACGCCGGAGACCCTGGATTCTCAGGTGACGGCGAAGCGCGGGGGAGAGGTCGACCGGCTTCTTGGGGGTGGAGCCGAGGAGATCCCAGAGAGGCGCCAGCCACGAGACCCGCCGGGGCTTGTCCGGCTCGGGCGGATACTGGTCGACCACCTGGCCCAGGACGCGGTTGGACTTGATGAACGCCATCGGTGCGGCGAGCGGATTTCGCCGGGAGGAGGGGCCCGCCATGCCCGGCATGAAGTCGGCGCCAAAGCTCATGACCGCAGGCACCGCCTGGATCGACAGCTTCGAGAGCGCCTGGTAGACGGGGTCCCGGCTGAAGGGATACACCGCCGCGATGGGCAGCAGGAGGATCACCGTGACGAGGGCCGAGATGCGTCGCCGGCGGATCACCTCGAGCAGCCGCCAGGGATCGAAGCTCTGAGTCCCTTCGAAGTCCTCGGCTCGATCGTCCGGCAGGCGCTGCCGCTCCCGATCCATCCGGTCCGCCACGTCTCACTCCCGTCCGGGCGCCGGGGGGCACCCTAGCGAGCCTTCCTCGGGAGTATAGGGAGACTTCACCGGGGGCCCACCTTCCCTGCCTGCCGCCCGCCGCCCGACGAGGCGCGGGAGACGCGCGGCTCGAAGAGCTGGATCCACGCGAAGGTCGCTGCGCTGTAGAGCAGGTGAACCTGATGAAAGAGCCAGGCCCCGAGCGAGAATCCCAGCCCGCGGCGGCGCGCGAAGAAGCGGAGCATCGGTGCCTGGAGTGCCAGCCCCGCCGTCACGACTCCGGCGCCGAGGACTCCGAGCCAGGCGTACCCCAGGAGCGCGGCCAGCGGAGCCCCGGGCAATGCGAGTAGCGTGAGCGGGGCAAGCGCGGCAGCGACCCGCTGCGACGTTCTCAGGTTCAGGTCGTTGGGCATGGATCCCCGGTCGCGGATCAGCCGGGACCACGGCACCGCCCGGCTGAAGATGTCGGTCTCGACCACGCCGCGGAGGCTCCAGCGCTTGAGATGGGTGACCCTGAGCTCGGGATCCAGCCGCATGCGCCCGAGGGGTGCCAGCCGGGTAGCGAGCTCGATGTCCTCGATCTGGGGTCTCGGGAAGCGGTCCTCGTCGAACCCGCCCGCCTCCAGGAAGGCCTTGCGACGCACCGCTCCACAGCCGGCCCAGAAGGTCGTCGTGTCGGTGCGCGCATGCTGGTGGGTGAAGTGGTGTCGCAGGTTCATGTACTGCGAGAAGAACCCCGGATCCGGAGGGTGCTCGTCGTACGAGCCGCACAGCCCCACCAGCTCGGGATCCGCACCGAAGGCGTCGTGCACGCGCTTGGCCACATCGGGATGGGGCACGCAGTCCGAGTCGAGAAAGAGCACGACCTGGGCCTCGAGGGCATCGACACCGCGATTGCGGGCCTCCGCGGGCCCGGCGCGCTCGGGCAGGCGCAGGACCCGCGCGCCGAGAGAGGTGGCCACCGCCGCGGTGGCATCGGTCGAACCCGCATCGACCACCAGGATCTCGAGGTCCGAGGCGATCGCCCGGGTGGCCGGCAGGGACCGCTGCAGGTGCTCGGCCGCGTTGTAGGCCGGGATCACGATCGCGAGGTTCGAGGGGGGGGTCATCGGCGTAGGGGGTCTGCTGCAGGAACCGAGCCGGCGGCTGGGAGCGCCACCCGCGTCCAGCAAGTTCACACGAACATCCTCGCGAGTAAAGGACGAACGCAGCTTCGTGCCCAAAGGCGGTCCCCGCCCGGACCCACTCGGCGTCACGTCTGGGATGAAGCGGGTTACACTCCCTTGGCACCGAGACACCCCCGGGACCTCGAGGTCGCCCTCTTCAGCCGGGGTTCGACCGGGCCGATCGAAGGAAGCTGGGCGGGCACAGCGAGGGAGCGCCGGGAACCTTGAACCAGCCAGCGGGAGAGGCCGACGGGTGCGTCATCATCGGCGCAGGTCCGGCGGGCCTGACCGCCGCCTGGGAGCTCGCCAAGCTGGGCATCGCGGCCGTGCTCTTCGAGGCGGATCCGCTGGTGGGCGGGATCGCCCGGACCGACTGCTACCGCGGCTACCGCTTCGACATCGGCGGCCATCGCTTCTTCACCAAGGTGGAGGAGGTCCAGCGGATCTGGGAGGAGATCCTGGGCGACGACCTGATCGTGCGGCCGCGCCTCTCGCGGATCTTCTACCGGGGTTGCTTCTTCGACTACCCGCTCAGGCCCCTGAACGCCCTGCAGGGCCTCGGCGCGCTCGAATCGCTGCGCATCGGCCTCAGCTACCTGCGCGCCAAGCTCCTGCCGTCGCGCGAGGAGGCGAACTTCGAGCAGTGGGTCTCGAACCGCTTCGGCTGGCGGCTCTACTCGATCTTCTTCAAGACCTACACGGAGAAGGTCTGGGGCATCCCCTGCACCGAGCTGGGCGCGGACTGGGCGGCCCAGCGAATCAAGAACCTCGATCTGCTGACCGCGGTCCGGAGCGCACTGCTGGGTTCGGGGCGAAGGGGCAAGCAGGTCGTGACCTCGCTCATCGAGCAGTTCCACTACCCCCGGCTGGGACCGGGCATGATGTGGGAGCGCGCGAGTGAGCGCCTCTCGGAGCGCGGCTACGAGACGCACCTCGAGAGCCGGGTCGTGCGTCTGCGCCACCGGGACGGCCGCATCACCGCCGTCACCGTCCGCAGTGCCGACGGCGAGGAACGCCAGGTCACGGGAGCACACTTCCTGTCGTCGATGCCGATCCGCAGCCTCGTCCGGGCGCTCGACCCGCCGCCGCCACCCGAGGTCACCGCCGCGGCCGACCGCCTGCGCTACCGGGACTTCCTGACCGTCGTACTGATCGTCGACGAGCCCGATCTCTTCCCGGACAACTGGATCTACATCCACTCCTCTGACGTCCACCTGGGCCGGATCCAGAACTTCAAGAACTGGAGCCCGGACATGGTTCCCGATCCCGGGAAGAGCTCCCTGGGTCTGGAGTACTTCGTCCACGAGGGAGACGCACTGTGGTCGGCGAGCGACGCGGAGCTGGTCGAGCTCGGTCGCCGAGAGTGCGCGCAGCTCGGACTCGTGGACCCGGACAAGGTCATCGATGGCTGTGTGGTCCGGATGCCCAAGGCCTACCCGATCTACGATCCCGGCTATCGCGACGCGATCGAGGGCGTCCGAGCCTGGCTCCAGAAGCTCTCGAACCTGCAGCTCATCGGTCGCAACGGGCAGCACCGCTACAACAACCAGGACCACTCGATGGTCACGGCGATCTACGCGGCCCGCAACCTGGCCGGGGCCTCCTACGACATCTGGTCGGTGAACGTCGACCAGGACTACCATGAGGAGGAGCACGCGGTCGCCGGGGCCGCGTCGGTCTCGGGGGAGCGCGCCGTGCCCATCGTGGCCAGCCAGACGGAGCGCCGCGAAGCCGCCTGGGCGCGGGCCGTTCGAGAGGCGTTCGCGCGCTACGATCCGATCGCGCTCGGGGCGGCACTCGCCGCGGTCGGAGGCGCGGGCCTCTTCGTCGCCACGGCCGCCCTGCTGCTGGCCGGAGGGTCCCAGGTGGGTCCCACGCTCTCGCTGCTGGGACACTACGCGCTGGGCTACGAGGTCTCCTGGGCCGGGGCCTGGCTGGGTGCGATCGAGGGAGCGGCCGCCGGCTTCGGCTTCGGCTGGCTGCTCGCACAGACCATCAACCGCGTGGTGGGATGGCGCGAGGCACGCTTCATCCGGCGGATCGAGCTGGCCCGCCTCCTGGATCCCCTCTCGGAGGATGGCTCGTGAGTGCGAGAGCACAGTCCGACCTCGACAACGGCGCCGAGCTCGAGCTGCTGCACGCCACGATCGCCCGCCTGCGGGCCTCGGTGATGGCGACCGTCTTCGGGCTCAGCTCGGGAACGGGGCTCTTCGTCGCGACGATCTGGCTGCTGCTGCGCGGCGGGGCGGACGTGGGGGTCCACCTGGGGCTGCTCTCCAACTACTTCCCCGGCTACTCGGTCACCTGGCCCGGCGCCGTCGTCGGCTTTCTGTGGGCAGCCTTCTGGGGCGCGGTCCTGGGCTGGATCATCGCCTGGATCTACAACCGCATCGCGGACCGCCGGCACCCGGCCTGAGTCGCGCAGGGCGCGTGGCGCACGCGTGACGCTGGAGCTCTCGGTGGTCGTGGCGCCCACGGAGCGGGGCCGCTTCCTTCGAGGCTGCCTGGCTGCGCTCGACCACCAGAGGGACGCTCCGGAGCTCGAGGTGATCGTGCCCGTCGACGGCTCGGTGGCGAATCTCGATGCGCTCCGCTCCGAGCACCCGCGCGTCCGCTTCATCGAGCTTCCCGAGCTGACGGCGCTCGCCCTGGATCCCGATCTCGGGCGAGCCCACCGGGCGATCGATCGGCGGCGAGCGGCGGGCCTGGCCGCGGCCCGGGGGCCGATCGTGGCCCTGACCGAGGAGCACGCGCGGCCCGCCGCGGACTGGTGTCGCAAGATCTGCGAGGCGCACCGCCAGCCCCACGCCGCGATTGGGGGAGCGGTCGAGAACGCTCGCAACCGGGCGCTGAACTGGGCGCTCTTCTTCAGCGATGCCGGGCGCTACGCGGCTCCGCTGGAGGATGGGCCCTCGAGCCACCTGACGGATCTCAACGTCTCGTACAAGCGTCCGGCGCTCGATGCAGTGCGCGAGACCTGGAGAGAGGAGTACCGGGAGATGCGCCTCCATGAGGCGCTTCGCGCGCACGGGGAGAGTCTATGGCTCTCGGGGAGCTTCGTCGTGTCCCAGGACCGCGGGCAGCTCGCCCTCGGATCGGCGCTACGCGAGAGGTTCGCCTGGGCGCGGCTCTACGCCGGGCGACGCAGCCTCGGGCTCCCGACCGCCGCGCGCGGGGTCCTGTGCCTGGGGAGTCCCGTGCTCGTGCTGCTCCTGCCCCTCCGACAGGCGCGCGAGGTCCTCGGGCGGCGGGGCCAGAGAGGGCCCTTCCTGCGGGCGCTCCCCCTGCTCGTCCTGATGGCCGCCGCGCGCGCAGCCGGCGAAGCCCTCGGGTATGCGACCGGGCGCGCAACGCCGTCGGGAGGGGCGAGGGCATCCTCGGGCCCGTAGCGCTCAGCGTCGCGAATCCTGAAGAGCACGCGCCAGGTCGCGTCGAAGCTCAGGCTCGACGACGAGGCCCAGAGCCGCGAAGCTGCCGACTCCGATCGCACCCGCCAGCCAGCCGTCCGCGCCGCTCCACCCGGACAGGGCCAGCACGAGCGCCGCCAGGGCTGCCGGCCGCAGCAGCGGCCCCAGGAAGGGGAGCGGGACCAGCGAGCGGGCGAAGTACTGGGCGACGCCCCAGGTCACGAACGCCGAGACGACCATCGCAACTGCGGCGCCGACGGCGCCCGCCCCGGCGATGGCGGGCCAGCCGATGCCGATCGCGATGCCTGCACCACAGAGATTCGCGACCAGCTCCCGGCTCTGCCGGCCGTAGCCGATCAGCACGAAGCGGGCGTGCGCGCCCACGAGGGCCAGCGGGAGGGTCCACGACAGCACCGCGAACGAGGTCGCCGATGCCTCGAACGCGGCGCCGTAGACTCCGCGGCAGATCGGTCCGGCCAGCAGTGTTCCCCCGACCGCAGCAAGGGTTCCGACCCAGCCCGTCACGCGGAACGACGCTGCGAGCAGCGCCTCGAGCGTCGCCCGGGCAGATGCGCTCCCGGCCGCCGCGCGGACGATCTGCGGATAGAGGTTGAAGTGGTAGAGGTTCACGAAGCTCCCGAGGCTGGTGACGAGCCGGTGTCCGGCCCCGAACCAGGCGACCTCCGCGCCCCCGATGCGCACGGCGACGAGCACGGTCATCGCGTACTGGTTCAGGGCCCAGGTGATCCGCCCGGCCCCGACGGGCAGCGCCTCAGCCCAGAGCCGGCGCAGCCGTCGGGGATGGAAGGCGAGGCGCGGTGCGATCCCGTGAAACGCCTGTGCGACTGCGTAGTAGAGCGCCATGGCGAGCGCGCCGACGCACTCCGCGATCCCGACACGCACGGCGTCTCCCGGCCCGGAGACGAGCCCCACAGCCGCCAGCGCGAAGGCTCCCATCCGCAGGGCCTGGGCGGGGCTGACCCACGACATCCGCCCCAGTCCCTGGAAGAGCCAGCTCTGCGTCCAGGCACCGCCCCAGAGCGACAGGGACCAGATGCGAATCAGGACCCGCGTTCGCTCGGGAACGTCCAGCCCGCCGGCTGCCGTCCACATCGCCGCGACCGCAAGGGTCGCGAGCAGCAGACGGGCGGCGGGAATCTCGGCGGCGAGGCGCGCGGCCTCCGAGGGCGCGCGAGTGATCTCGCGGGCGCCGATGGGACCCAGACCGAAGTCGACGACCAGGGTGAAGAACATCCCGAGCGCCGCCGCCAGCTCGACCGCACCGTAGCTGTCCGGCTCGAGGGTCCGGGCCAGGTAGGCGAAGGCTGCGAACCCCAGGAGCTTGGCGACGCCTGCGAATCCCTCCGCGTCGCGCGCGATCTCCTCG
>JBHHYV010000034.1:0-28762 GCA_046757685.1 Myxococcota bacterium | reverse complement strand
CGACGTGGCGCAGCCGTTCGCGCTCGGCCTCGAGCGTCTCTCGCTCTCCGGGCCGGGGGTCGACGGACTCGATGGCCGCGATCTCGTGCTCGAGCCGATCCTGCTCTCGGGCGCGCTCCGCGGCGCCCGTCCGCCGTTCCTCGAGCGACCGGGCGACGTCCCGCCAGCGCTCCCAGAGGGCGCGCAGCGCGTCGACGGAGCCCTCGAGCCCGCCGAAGGCATCGAGCAGCTGCGCCTGAACCTCCGGGCGCATCAGCTCCTGGTGCTCTCCCTGACCGGTGATCTCGATCGAGTCCCAGAGCAGGCGCCGCAGCAGCCTCACGCTGGCCAGGCGCCCATTCACCCGGACACCTCCGCGACCGTCCGCAGCCACGCTTCGGGCCACCACCAGCTCGTCGTCGTCCCGATCGGCGAGCCCCAGCTCTCGGGCGCGTGCGAGCGCCGCCGGGTCGTCGAGGAGGGCCTCGAGCTCGGCCGCCGCCGACCCGGCGCGTACCTGGTCGGACGAGGCACGCTGGCCACGCAGCAGGCCGAGAGCGGAGACCAGCAGGGACTTGCCCGCGCCCGTCTCGCCCGTCACCACGTTGAGACCGGGCAGCAGGGCGAGCTCGAGCTCTTCGATCACCGCGAGGTTGCGCACTCGCAGCGTGCGGATCACGCCTCGCCCCAGCGCAGCTTGCGGTGCAGGGTCTCGAAGTGTCGGTAGGGCTCGATCTCGACGAAGCGGGCGGGGTGCGGGGAGCGGGTGACGCGCACGCGGTCGCCCGGACACAGGGTCTCGCCGATCTGGCCGTCGAGCGTCAGGGTCACGTCCTCGTCCGAGACCAGCTCCACCTCGATCTCGACCGAGTCGGGCAGCACGAGCGGCCGTTGGGTCAGGGTATGGGGACAGATCGGGTTCAGGACCATCGCTCCCAGCTCCGGATCCAGGAGCGGGCCCCCCGCAGACAGGTTGTAGGCCGTCGAACCGGTCGGCGTCGCCACGATCAGGCCGTCGGAGCGATAGCTCGCGACGGACTCGCCATCGATCCGCGCCTCGAGCTCGATCATCCGCGCGAGCGGCTTGCCCTTCGTGAACACGACATCGTTCAACACCAGGTCGCCCGCGCGGATCGAGGCGGTCGAGAGGATGGCCACCTGGAGCCTGGTGCGCTCGCGGATCTGGTAGCGCCCCTCGAAGACGGCATCGATGGCGCCGATCGCCGCGTCGGGCCGGACGTCCGACAGGAAGCCCAGGTGTCCCTGGTTGACTCCGAGCAGCGGCACCTCGCGCTCCCCCAGGTCGCGCACGATTCCGAGCACCGTACCGTCCCCTCCGATGGCGATCACCAGCTCCGCCGCAGCCAGCACCCGGCTGCGGGGCAGGCCGACGGCACCGGGAAGGGGATCCTCCGACTCCACCAGAACCTGCGCACCGTGCTCGACGAGCCGGGAGACGATTCCAGCCAGGAGCGGCTCGAGGTCCATCTCCCCGGATCGCCCGGGCCGCAGGGCGATACCGATCCGCTCAGGCGTCTTCATCGAGCCTCGGCAGGATAGCAGGGGTCCCGGGAGCGCCCCTCCGTTTCCTGCGCCCGGCTCGCGGGCGCGGATGGCAACACCGCGCGCGACCCTCGGATCGGGGTCCCCGGAGGCGAAGCGCGCAGCGCGGGGGTCTCTCTCCTACACTCCCCCCATGGAGCTCTTCCCCCGCGGCGGGCGGAACGACTCCCCGGAGTCGGAGCGAACCCGGGCGCCCGAGGCGCCCCTCGCCGAGCGGATGCGGCCTCGCACCCTCGAGGAGTTCGTGGGACAGACCCATCTGCTCGGTCCCGAGGGCACGCTGAGCCCCGTCGTCGACCGACGAGGGAGCCTGCCGTCCGCGATTCTCTTCGGTCCCCCGGGCTCGGGCAAGACGACGCTGGCGCGTCTGCTGGCGCAGCGCGCGGGTCTGCGGATCCTCTCCCGCTCGGCGGTCCTCTCCGGCGTGAAGGATCTGCGCGAGGCCGTCGCGCTCGCGCAGGCGGACCGCGCGAACGGCGTCCGCACGGCCCTCTTCATCGACGAGATCCACCGCTTCAACAAGGCCCAGCAGGACGCCCTGCTGCCCTACGTCGAGCGCGGCACCGTGGTGCTGCTCGGCGCGACCACGGAGAACCCGAGCTTCGAGATCATCCCGGCCCTCCGCTCGCGCTGCCGGATCTTTCACCTGGAGGCGCTCGACGATCGCGGGATCGAGACGATCGTGCGACGGGCTCTCGACGACCCGGAGCGTGGGCTCGGCGCGCGGTCGCTGGCAGCCGATGACGAGGCGCTCCGCTGGATCGTGCGGCTCGCCGAGGGCGATGCTCGCCGTGCCCTCAGCCTGCTCGAGAGCGCGGCGGATCGCGTGGAGACCCGGCTCGACCGCGCGGCGGTGCAGGCGGCCCTGGAGGCACCGCTTCCCGCCTACGACAAGGCGGGAGAGGCGCACTACGACCTGATCTCGGCGTTCATCAAGAGTCTGCGCGGAAGCGACCCGGATGCCGCGCTCTACTGGCTCGTCCGGATGCTCGACGGGGGCGAGGATCCCCGCTTCATCGCGCGCAGAATGCTGATCTTCGCCTCCGAAGACGTGGGCAACGCCGATCCGCGCGGGCTTCGCGTGGCCGTGGACGCGGCGGCGGCGTTCGACCGGGTCGGCCTTCCCGAGGGCCGCCTGATCCTGGCTCAGGCTGCGACCTTTCTCGCGTCGGCTCCCAAGAGCGACGCCAGCACCCGGGCGCTCGGCGCCGCGAGCGCCGCCGTCCGCGAGCATGGATCCCTGCCCGTGCCCCTGGCGCTCCGCAACGCCCCGACCGAGTGGATGCGCGGCGAGGGATACGGCCGGGGATACGTCTCGCCCCACAGCACGCCGGAGCACTTCGTCGAGGCCCAGTACCTACCCGACCGGCTCTCGGAGGCCGTCTTCTACGAGCCCTCCGACCAGGGCCTCGAGGCGAGCATCGGCGAACGCCTGCGCCGGCTGTGGAGACGGCGCGCTCAGCGCTGATCGATCCACTTCTGCATGCGCTCGCGACGCGCCTGGCCCTCGCTTCGAAGCCGGAGCCACTCGGCGACCCGGGGATCCCCGGGATCGGGCTCGCCGGCCATGCGCGCGTCGCGGAGTCCACCGTCCATCATCAGGTAGGACCCCGTCATGAACGCGCCATCGGGTCCCGCGAGGAACGTCGCCAGGCCCGCGATGTCGGCGGGAGTGCCGACGCGACCGAGGGGCGTACGCGCCTCGACGGCGGCACGGATCGCGCCGCCCTCCTCTCCGGCGAGGGCCCGCGCGAGCGGAGTGTCGATCACGCCTGGCCCGATCGCGTTGACCGTGACTCCGTGGGGCCCCAGCTCCTGTGCCCAGCCGCGGACCATGATGCGAACGCCCGCCTTCGTCGCGGAGTACGACCACGACTGGGCCCCGGTCAGCTCCGCCGCGAGAGAGGCCATGCACACGATCCGCCCCCCTTCTCCCTGCTCGACCAGTCGCCGGGCGCACGCCTGTACGGTCAGGAAGACCCCCGTCAGGTTGACGTCGAGCTGGTCCTGCCAGTCCTTCAGCGAGAGCTCGAGGATCGAGCCACCCCGCCCGATGCCGGCGTTCGCGACGCAGATGTCGAGCCTCGCCAGGTCGTCCACGCACGCCTGCACCGCCGCCTGGACCTGCGGCAGCGAGGCCGTGTTGCAGGCGACGACGCGGCTGCGCCGGCCCTCCTTGCGGACGCGCTCGGCAGTCTCTCGCGCACCGTCGATGTCGATGTCGGCGATGCAGACGTCTGCGCCCTCGCGCGCGAATCGCTCGGCGATCCCGCGCCCGATTCCGGAGCCGCCACCCGTGATGAACGCGACGCGTCCGTCCAGCTGTCCCATGTTCCCCTCCCGGAGATCGCGTGCCCGAAGTGTATCCCGATCGCGGGTCGAGCGGTCCCGGCGGCCCGGGGCCCTGCGTCAGCCGGAGCGCTCGCGCAGCCGAGTGAAGTCCGGCGACCGGTGCTCCCGGAACGCCGCCAGGGCCTCGCGGTTCGCCGGTCCACCCACCAGCCGCGCGAACGCGGCGTTCTCTCTCGCCCGCGCCGCCCGAATGGCGTCCAGGCGAGCGGCGAGGAGCAGCTCCTTGGTCGCCACCAACGACTCGATCGGCATCTGCGCGATCTCTGTGGCTACGGCCCGAGCCTCGTCCAGCACGCTACCGGGCGGACACACGCGGCACGCGAGCCCGCTCTCCAGCACCTCGGACGCATCGATCCAGGCGGCGGTGTAGAGCCAGCGGGCGGCCGTCTGCCAGCCGACGCGATCGGGGAGCAGCTGCGTGCTGCCCGCCTCGGCGGTCACGCCGAGTGAGGTGAAGGGCGCGCGCAGGCGCGCGCGCTCGTCGATCAGGACCAGGTCGCAGTGCAGCAGCAGGGTGAGCCCGATCCCGACGCCCAGCCCGTTGACGGCGGCGACGAGCGGCTTCGGAAAGGCCTCGACCGACTCGATGAAGGGCCCGAACCCGTGGGGCCGGCCATCGTCATGCGGGCGCGGATGGCCCATCTCCGTCAGGTCCTGGCCCGCGCTGAACGCACGGCCGGCGCCCGTGACCAGCGCGACCGCGATCTGCGGATCGCAGGCTGCCTCGCGGAGGGCGTCCCGGACGGCATCGTAGAGATCGTCGTTGAACGCGTTCAGCGCCTCGGGACGATCGAGGCGCAGCAGACGCACCCGATCCCGGTCCTCGACGCGCAGCCCCTTCGCCGCTGGCTGCCCCTCCGCGCTCACGTGCGGCTCCGGGCGCGCTCCGGATGGCCCGACCACGTCCAGGCCGAGCCCGGCCACGAGAGCCCGAGCATCATCCCCCCGAGGGCCTGCGGATGCAGGAAGACCGTGGTCGGCGGATCGCCCTGCGCCGGGACCGCCGTGAAGGGCAGGCCGCGCTCCCGGGCCAGGTCCACGATCGTATCGAGGTCCCCACTCTCCGCGAATGCCATGTAGAGGCACTCGCCGTGGCGGCCGAAGAAGCGCCCCATCGTGTTGCTGGGAACGTGCGGCTGGATCACCTCGAAGCGGTCGAGGCGATCGGGATCGAAGAGCGTCAGGGTGCCGCGGTAGCCGTAGTGCGGCGAGTCGATGGGCACGAAGACGCTCGAATCCAGGCCGAGCAGCGCCGCCGTGCGCGCGACGGCCGCGTCGACGTCGTGCACCAGGTTCGTCACCTCGTAGAGGTGCTCGACACGGCCGACCCGCTCGACCTCTGCGTCGGAGCTCACGACCCCGCGAAGCCCGTGGTCCCCCGTCGCGGCGCTGTCGAGGTGGAGCTGGTCGCCCTCCGCGAGCGAGGAGACACCGTGCTCGGCCAGGCGCGCGGCGAGCGCCCCCACGTCGGGGACGCCGATGCCAGCGGCGAAGAGGTGCGCGCCGCGCCGTGCGACAGCCTCCGAGACGACACCGCTCCCATCGGGCTCGAGCAGCTCGAGCCAGCTACACCCCAGACGGTAGCGGCTGCGAAGCGCCCCCAGACCCTTTACACGGTCGTCGCCCTCGTGCCGGGCGCCGAGCAGCGCGATCCAGCCCTCCGCGGCCCGAGCGCGGTCCGGAACCGCCATCTGAACCCGATCGATTCGCATCGCTCCCTCCCTGCTCCGGAGTGACTCGGAGCCCCAGCCTACCCGATCCGGGCCGCGGCAGCGGCCGAACCCGATCGGCGCCCTGCTGCGATCAGCCGAGGATCTGCGCGAAGAGCCGCACCAGGTTGCCCCCGAGGATCTTCCCCACGGCCTCGGGCCCCGCGCCCCGAAGCCGCAGGGCCTCTGCGAGGTCCGGGACCTGGCGGTGAGTGGTCAACACGGGCCGGTAGTTCGCGTCCATGTCCGTGCCGAGCGCGACGTGATCGACACCGAGCAGATCGACCATGCGAAGGATCTCGTCGACGAACTCGTCGAAGCTCGCGAGTGCGACCCCCGCCGGCCATGCGGCGACCACGCCCCCCGAACGCGTCACGGCCAACGCATGCTCGGGCCGGAGCAGCCTCGGGTGAGCGTCGTCCCCGCGCGCCAGGTGACTGTGCGAGATCAGGACCGGCGCGTCCGTGACGTCGAGCACGTCGCGGGTGACGGGCCAGGTGGCGTGCGCCAGGTCGACGACCATTCCCAGACGATTCAGCTCTCGGACGACGCGCTCGCCGAAGGCGCTGAGCCCGCCGTGTAGCGGCGGCTCGGTCTGGATGTCGCCCAGCTCGTTGACCCGGTAGTGCACCAGGGTGATGGAGCGTGCGCCGGAGCAGTATGCGGCCTCCACTCCCTCGAGGTCGCCCTCCAGGAAGTCCGCGCCCTCGCAGCTCAGGAGAACGCCGAGCTCGTCGGTTGCCGCTCCCTCCAGGTCCGCCGCGCAGCGCACGATCCGACGCCCGGGTGCAGAGGCCAGGCGCACGAGCGCCGAGAGCTGGCGGCGATGGTCCTCGGCCGCCTCCCCGGGAGCAAAGTCGCGCGCGCTGCGGATCCCCTCGGGCCCAAGGGTCAGGACCCGCAGGTCGCCGACCGTCGCAAAGGCGGCGAGCCCCACCCGCCCCGCCGACAGATCCGCGATGGCGCGGTCGGGGTCGGGCTCCCCGAGCAGGCGCACGAAGGGATCCTGCGGTGGGAGGTCCAGCAGGAAGCAGCGCCCCGGGTGGGCGTGCGCATCCATCCAGAGGGGCTCGCGCATCATCGGGCCTCGCTCCGCCGTGCCGCCCGCCAGTCGAAGGCCCGCACCAGGTCGAGCACCGTGTCGTGGGTCGGCGTGGGGACTCCCAGTGCCCGCCCACGCCGGGCAATCTGCTCGTTCAACTGGGTCACCTCGGTCTGTCGTCCGGCCCGGACGTCGTGCGCCATGCTCGGAAGGTGGCTCTGCCCCTCGGCCATCGTGCGAAGCACGTTGGAGCGAAGTGCCGGATCGACCTCGATCCCGGCTGCACGCGCGACGGCGATCCCCTCGTCGAGGAGCCGCTCGATCAGCGCCCGCGCCGGCGATGCGAGCAGCTCCCCGAGGGGCGCCTGCACCACTGCGGCGACGGGATTTCCGGCGGCGTTCTCGATCCCCTTGCGCCAGGCCTCGCCCTCGATGTCCGCCGTGAACTCCATCGGAAGGCCCATCGCCGCGATCGCCGGGGCGAGGTCCCGGGCGAAGGGGACCGCCGCGCCCTCTCCGCCCACGAAGTGGGGCGGGTGGTGCAGCCCGACGCGCACGCAAAGGGGACCCCCCGAGCCCTCCGACTCGTCGATCACGGCGCCGTAGCGCAGGATCATGCGAACCACCCGGCCGGTTCCCAGCATGCGGATGATCGTACGTCCCGGCTCGATTCCGTTCTGGTAGGAGACCAGGAAGGGAAGCTCCCGCACGTGCGCCCGCAGCGCCTCGCAGACGTCCGGGATGGCGGTCGTCTTGGTCGCGATGAAGACCAGGTCGATGGGATGAATCTCGGCCAGCGCGTCGATCGAGGGGACCACCTCGGGCTGCCCGTGCGCGGAGAGCCCTCCCGCCAGAGCGATCCCCGACCGCCGGATCTGCGCCGCCCGCAGCGGGTTGCGAACCACCAGAACCGTGGGCACGTGGGCGCTGGTGAGGGCCGCGAGGGAGGCCCCCATCGGGCCGGCGCCGATCACCGCGATACGCCGGAGCTTCAGCCCAGGTCCGTCGCGTGGCAGGGGGCTCATGGCGCGCTCGCGACTCTAGCAGAGTGGCGCGCCGCCGGACGGGACCCGAAGACGATCGATCCGCAGATCCCGTACCCTGCACGACGCCATGACCGATCTCGACCGGATCCTGCAGGCGAAGCCCGAGGGAGAGCTCGAGGTGCAGCTCGGACCCGGTGCGCTGGAGCAGTTCCGCGCGCAGGGGTTCGTGCGCGTCGAGCGGATCACCTCGGACCAAGAGGTCCAATGGCTCCGCGCCGTCTACGACCTTCTCTTCGAGACGCGGAGCGCCGGCATCCGCGGGGGCTACTTCGACCTGACGCGGCGCTACGAGAGTGAGGGCCCCGACCGCCTCCCCCAGCTCCTGCTCCCCGAGAAGCGTCTCCCCGAGCTGCTCGAGACGATCTTCCACCGCAACGGCCGACGCCTGGCGGCGCTCCTCCTCGACGAGGATCCGCGCGGGCTCGAGGTCGGCGGACACATGATCCAGAAGCCACCGGGCGGAGCGGCGCTGCCCTGGCACCAGGACGAGGCCTACTGGGATCCCCGCTTCGACCACGAAGCGATCGGCGTATGGATGCCCCTCGACGACGCCACGCTCGAGAACGGCTGCCTGCACTTCATTCCCGGCTCCCACCGCGCGGGGGTGCGGACGCATCGCCACATCGATGACGACCCGTCGATCCACGGTCTGCAGGTCGAAGGCGCCGACCTCTCGGATGCGGTCGCGATGCCCGTCCGGGCCGGAGGCGCCCTCCTCCATCACTGCCGCACGCTCCACTGCTCGGGACCGAACCGTACGCGCGAGCGGCGGCGAGCCTACACGCACGAGTTCCAGGCCGCTCCGGTCCCGCGCTCCGAGCCGGCCGACCGGCCCTGGATCGAGCAGACGCGCCTGGGCTGGGCGCGCCGCCCGGGTGGGTGACGGGAAGCCCTCGCAAAGCGGCGCCCCGACGGGCTCAGAGACCCGGGGCCGCGACCACCGGGGATGCGCTCGGCGAAGGGCACGATCTCGTCGATCCGGCCCTCGACCGGCTCGCCCAGAACCGGGATATCGACGCGCAGCGGGTCCCCGACCCGGAGCCGCACCGCGAGCGACTCCCGCACCGGCGCCTCGACCCGCAGGAGCGCCGGATCGTAGATCCGCAGCAGCGGCCTTCCGGGTACGGCGGTGTCCCCCGGCTCGGCGAGCCGGTCGACCACGCGACCCGCCACCGGCGCCCGGATCTCGGTGAACGACGCCGCCGCCCTCGCCTGCTCGAGGGCCTTCCGCCGGCCCGCGACCTCGGCCTGGGCGCTCCGCAGCTCGGCGGTGGCTTCGTCCAGCCGTTGCTGCGCCGCGACGCCCGAGCGGTAGAGCTCCTCGGTACGGGCATGATCGCGGCGCGCCAGCTCCAGCCGGGCTTGACTCGCTCGCAGCGCCTCGCCGGCTCGCCTGGCGGCGTGCGTCATCACGCCTCCTCGCGTAGCCCGTGGCCCGGTCTGCCGAGGTAACCGCGGTAGTAGGCGGCCGGAACGACCAGCAGCGTGAAGGCCGTCGAGACGAAGAGCCCGAAGATCAGTGCCCAGGCGAGGCCCGAGAAGACCGGGTTCGCGAAGCCGCCGACGTCTCGACCGAGCCCCGCGGAGAGGAGCCAGAATCCGGGCAGGATCCCGATCAGCGTGAGCGGGATCGAGATCATCAGGATGAGTGGCATGGCATAGCTCCCCGTCTGGTAGATCAGAATCGCGTAGATCCCGACGAGGGCCGCGGCGAAGGCGATCCCCAGGTCGCGAAAGACGTCGCGGGTGATCTCGAGCTCCCCTTCGCTGAGCCAGTCCACCTGCGTTCCCGGCGGGAGGGACCAGGCGATGCCGCCGCCACTGGCGAGATAGCTGCGCTACCGGAGTGCCCGCGGCTGCGCGTCGGGTTTCTGCGGCCCTTCGGCCCCCGAGACCCGATCCGCAGCCACGTCTGCAGCCACCTCGGCGGGCACATGGAGCTGCGCTGCGTCCCGCCCCGAGAGGGCGAGCTGCACGGTCTCGGCGATGTCGGATACGGCGACCCCGGAGAGCGCCGCCTTCTCGCGGTCGGTCACGAAGAGCAGCCTGGGCGCGTCGTCCTCGACCGTCGAGTCGATGTCACTCACCCCGGGCTCTCGAGCCAGCCGGCCTTCGAGCGCGCGCGCCCCCGCGCGAATGCGTTCGTAGGGAACCCCGACCCCCGACGAGATCTCGGCTGTGAGCGTCGCGAGCACGGGAGGGCCGGGCGGAAGCTCCACGATCTTGATCCGGACCCCTTCCGCGCGCGCCACCGCCTCGAGGTCTCGCCGCAGTCGCAGGGCGATCTCGTGGGACTGCATCTGACGCCGGGCCTTCGGGAGCAGGTTCACCCGGATGTCGGCCACGTGGGACCCGCGGCGCAGGAAGTAGTGGCGGACCAGCCCATTGAAGTCCATCGGCGAGGATTGCCCCACGTAGATCTCGAAGTCTCGCACCTCCGAGGCCCGCCGCAGGACCTCGGCCAGTCGACGAGCCGTCGCGTCGGTGTGCTCGAGACACGCGCGTACAGGCGGTAGATCCGCGACGCGTGGACCTCGGGGGTGGGCGGCCCCGGATCGATCTCCGCGCGGCGCCGAAGGGCGTGGTACGCGAGCCAGGGCGTGATGGTGAACGCCACACCCATCGACATGAGCATGGCCACGGGCACGTTCAGCGCCATCGGGCGCATGTACGGACCCATCATGCCCGAGATGAAGGTCATCGGGCGAAAGGAGACCACGACCGCGAGGGTCGCCAGGAGAATCGGTGGGCGGACCTCGTTCACGGCCGTGCGCACCGCCTCCAGCGGCGGCTCCCGTCGCATTCGCAGGTGCCGGAAGATGTTCTCGACGTCGACGATGGGATCATCGACCTCGAGCCCGAGCGAGAGAATGAGGGCGAAGAGCGTCACGCGGTGGATCGTGTAGCCCGCCCACTGGTTCAGGAGCATGGTGAGTGCGAAGGTGACCGGGACCGCGATCGCGACGATCCGCCCCTCGCGCCAGCCCAGGCTGTAGGCGATCAGGGCGATCACGATCACGATGGCCAGCGCCAGCGCGGACAGTAGATCGTTCACCTTGTCGTCCGCAGTCTCGCCGTAGTTCCGCGTGATCCGCACGTGGACGCCCGCAGGCAGCCGGGTCGGGGCGAGCGCCTCGATCCTCCGCTGGATGCGCCCGGCAACCGCGACGGCGTTGCTCCCCCTGCGCTTCGCCACGGCCACGTGGACGGCCGGAAAGAAGGCCGAACGCACCACCCGCGCGGCCGACCCCCGACCACTGCGGTCCGGTTCGTCTCCGCGACCGCCTGCAGCTCGATCTCGAGCTCCTCGGCGATTCGCCGCAGGGCGAAGTCGTCGAGGGTCTCCGGCCGCTCACTCCAGAGCGTGGCGATCACGATCGGTACGTCGTCGATCTCGATCGGCTTCACGACCCAGGATCGCACGGCCGGAGGGACCAGGTCGGTGTGGGAGTAGATCTTGTTGTAGATCTTGACGAGGCTGTCCTCTCGGTCCTCTCCGACCTAGAAGCGCACGGTGACGATGGCGCGTCCCGCAAGCGACATCGAGTACACGTGCTTCACGCCGTCGATCTGCCAGAGCAGCTTCTCGAGTCGCGTGGCGATCTGGCGCTCGACCTCGTCGGCGGGCAGTCCCGGCGCCTCGACCCGAACGTCGGCCATCGGGACGATGATCTGTGGATCCTCCTCCCGCGGCGTGGCGAGCAGGGCGACCAGGCCGGCCGCCACGGAGCCGGCGATCAGGATGGGCGGCAGGCGCCCCCGCAGGAAGGTGTCGACGATCCGCGCCAGCAGCGGGACGCGACCCGAGGGCCCGGGCGATCCGTTCACGCGCTCCTACCCCGCTCCGGCGGCCGCCCGCTGCGAGCCCGCCGCTCCCCACCGAACGCTGCGCGCGCGAGCTCGCAGGGAGCGACCGCGCAGGGCCCCCGCCGAGGGACCTGCCCGCGGGAGGGGGTGTGCGGCGGGCGAGGGCGGCGGGGTCTGCTCAATCCACGAGCGCCGAGAGCACCAGGTCCGAGAGCTGCTGGAGGCGCTCGATGTTGCGCGACTCCTCGAGCAGCCCCGAGGTCAGGCACACGAAGACGAGCTCGCGCTCCGGATCCACCCAGAACATCGTGGAGCCGGCACCCAGGCCGCCGTACGTGCGGGGCGACGCCTCGAGCCCAAAGGGCATGGGAAAGAGGCCCTCCCCGCGCACGAAGAACCCGAGCCCGAGCGCTGCGGGGTACTCGTCCCAGCCGCGCATCTCGCGCACGTGGTCGAAGAGGTGGTTGGGCTCGCTCCCCGTATGATTGCGGGTCGCGAGATCGAGCAGCGCCGGGGAGAGGATCCGCCTCCCGTCGAGCTCGCCACCGCGCCGCAGCGTCTCGGCGAACCGGAACACATCGTGCGCCGTCGAGAAGGCGCCACCCCCGGGGATCTCGGCCGTCTCGTCGAGGATCACGTTCAGTGCCTCGAGCAGCTCGGGCACGAAGAGCCCGGGGCTGCGATCGCGCACGACGATCGGGACGCGGCGCGCCGCGAGGTCGGCCCGCAGGCCGAGGGCGGTGTCCTTCATGCCGAGCGGGCCGAAGATCTCGCCGGCCAGGATCTCGCGGAACGGGCGCTCGCCTCCATCGAGGCGGCACACCAGCTCTCCCAGGACCGCGTGGGCCCCGATCGGGCTGTAGCTGACGAGCTTTCCGGGTGCGCAGAGCAGGGGCTGGTCGCACACCGCCCCGGCCACGGCCTTCAGGTCTCCGAGCTGCTCCACCGGAATTGGAGGCAGGTCCGAGGACAGCCCCCCCTGGTGGGTCAGCAGATGCCGGAGCTGGACCCGCTGCTTTCCCCTGACCCCGAACTCGGGCAGGATCTCGGCGACCGGAGTGGTGAGCTGGATCTCGCCGCGATCGACTCGAGCGAGCACCGCAGCCGACGTGAAGGTCTTCGTCACCGAGAACAGACAGAAGACGTCCTCGGTCCGCGCCTTCCGCTGGCTCGTCCGGTCGGCGAAGCCCACGGCCTCGTGCAGCGCGATCTCCCCGCGCCGCGCCACGAGCAGCACGGCACCGTCGTAGCGCTCCCGCGCAACGTCCGCCTCGATCGTCCGGACCAGGCGCTCCAGGGCGTCCTCGTCGAATCCCAGGTCTCGCGCGTTCATGACCTCCCCTCGATTCGCGGCTCGCGCCGCCGCCCGGTCCATGCGCCGGCATGTGGCTCCGCGTTCTCGTCGGACCGCTTGCGAGCCTACCAGGGGCCCGAGAGGGATCCGAAGCACCCCGCCGCGCGCCAGCCCCCTTCGCCCCCTCTCGGCTCTCGGGAGGAAATATATCTTGAAGATATATCTTCCAGATGCTATTCAGGGCTGAGTGGCCACCGCGAACCGCACCCACTTCGCCGTCCTCGGGTTCCTCACCCTCGGGCCGATGTCCGGCTACGACATCAGGAAGCTCGTCGCGCAGAGTACCGAGAACTTCTGGAGCGAGAGCTTCGGCCAGATCTACCCGGCGCTGCGCAGGCTCGAGGCGGAGCGCCTGATCGACAAGCAGGTCACCGCCAGCCAGGGCGGCCGGCCGCGCCACGTCTACACCCTCAACGACCGGGGACGCAGGGCGCTCGCCGCCTGGCTGCGCGAGCCCACCGAGCCGGGCCCGGTCCGGATCGAGCTGCTGCTCAAGCTCTTCTTCGGCGCGCGCTGCGAGCGCGAGACCACCCGCCGGCAGATCCTCGACTACCGGGACCGGGTGGCGAACGATCTGGAGCGCTACCGCTCGATCACCGAGCGCCTGCATCGAGAACGCGCCGACGCCGCCGACCTGCCCTACTGGCTGCTGACGCTCCGCTTCGGCGAGTGTGACTGCGCCGCGCACCTCGCGTGGTGCGACGAGGCCCTGGAGATCCTGGAAGCGCTCCCCGAGCCCGCGAGCGAGACCCCCACGGAGGAGACCGCCCCATGCCGCGAGTCGATACCCACTGGGACGTGATCGTCATCGGGTCGGGGCTCGGCGGACTCACTGCGGCGACACGGCTGGCGAGAGCGGGGCTGCGAGTGCTCGTGCTGGAGCAGCACGAGTTCGCGGGCGGCTACGCCCACCACTTCCTCCGGAAGGTGCGCGGCACGAAGGTCGTATACGACTTCGACGTCGCCCTGCACCAGACGGGCGATCTGGCTCCCGGACGCGGCATGCACCGCATGCTCCGCGAGCTTGGAGTGCTCGAGCGGATCGACCTCCATCGCTTCGACATCGCCTACCGCACGCGCGGACCCGCCCACGATCTCCAGATCCCCGCCGACGCCGACGCCTACGAGGCGCTGCTCTGCGAGTGCTTTGCCGAGCACGCGGGAGGGGTCCGCGACCTCTTCGCAACCCTGCGCAGGATCGACGGTGGAAGCGGAGGAGGCCTGTCGGAGGAGGCGATGGCCTCGATGGGCCTCACCCTGCAGCAGCTGATCGACGCGCACGTGCGCGACGAGCGCATCGCCGCGATCTTCTCCACGCTCTGGGGCTACCTGGGTCTCGTCCCCTCGCAGCTCTCCGCCTTCAGCTACGCGATGATGTGGTGCAGCTATCACCTCGGCGGCTGCTTCTACGTGAAGGGAGGTGGCCAGGCCCTCTCCGACGCCTTCGTCGAGCTCATCGAGGAGCGCCGTGGCAAGGTGCTGCTTCGCACCGAGGTCTGCACCATCCTGACGGAGGGCGGCCGGGTCGTCGGGGTCGAGACCGCCAGACGGGGAACCTTCCGCGCCGCCGCCGTCGTGAGCAACGCGGCGGCACCGCTCACCTTCGAGAGGCTGCTCGACCGGCCGGAGCTTGCCGAGGCAGACCGCAAGACGGGCGAGTCGCTGCCGGTCGCGTGCTCGATCCACCAGGCCTACGTGGGCATTCGCGGCGACGCCGCACAGCTCGGCCTTCGCGATCGCGGCGCGTTCCACGGCGTGACCTACGATCTCGACGCCGAGTGGGCGGCGCTCGAGCGCGGGGACTACCGCTCCCAGGGCTGGCTGGTGGGGAACCACAACCTCGCGGACCCGGGCCACGCGCCTGCGGGCCGCTCGATCCTCCACGCGGCGACCCTGGCCGACGGACGCCTGTGGTCCGACCTGGCCGAGGACGAGTACCGCGAGCGCAAGCGTGAGCTCGAGAGCTATCTCGTCGACCGGCTGGCGGAAGCGATTCCCGACGTTCGCGAGCGGATCGAGATCTGTGAGACGGGAACCCCTCATACGATGAATCGCTACTCCTGGAACCCACTCGGCTCGATCTACGGCTATGCGTTCACCCCTGACAGCCACAGCATCCACCGTCCGCAGCCCCGAACGGCCGTTCCGGGCCTCTACCTGGCGGGTGCATGGACCTTCCCCGGAGCCGGATTCACCGGGACCATGCTCTCCGGTCACCACACGGCGGGCCTGATCTTCGAGGATCTCGAGGGACGGCCGGATGCTGGCGCCGAGCCCAAGGCCTGACGAGGGCATGAGCGGCCCCCAGCCGATGCTCCCCGTTCCTCGGGGCCCTCTCGAGATCTTCTGCGTCCACGTCGGTAGCTTCGTCGCCGTCGCCATCTACTTCGCAGTTCTCGGGAGTGCCTCGGATCGGGAGGCCGGCGTTCGCGTCGCGCTTCCGATCGCGTGGGCCGTGATGACCGTCTACCTGCTCTCGGCGCACCGCCTGCATCTGCTCAAGCAGTTCGACGTCGGGCTCTGGTCGATGTTCGCCGTAGGCACGGCCGCCGTGCTCGCAGGCTTCGAGAGCATCGGCCGTCTCTTTGCGACCTACGGGTCTGCGATCGTCTTCCTAACGCTCGCCCTCGTGGCCTGGATCCCCCTGCTTCTCGGCCGCGAGCCCTTCACCGTCTTCTTTGCACGCCGCGGGACGCCGGCCTGGCAGCAGCAGACGCGGGACTTCGTCATCCTGAATCGCATCATCACCCTCTGGTTCGCTCTGCTCTTCTCGACCGCGGCTGGCCTTGCCGCCTGGGAGCCCGACGACGTTCACTTTGCGGTGGTCTACCCCAACCTCCTCGTCTTCGTCGCCGGGCTGCCCTCCCCGCGCTGGATCCCCCCGCTCTACTTGCGCCTCGTGGGTCCCCGCCCACCCGACACCGCCGAGGCGGCGATCCTGGGCATGCCTCTCGCCTTCGACGCGAAGGTCGCGGACGACGCCCGGGCGACGGTTCAATTCCACCTGAGCGGCCCCGAGGGCGGCGACTTCTGGCTTCGCGTGGCCGACCGCACCTGCGAGAGCGCGGAGGGCCGGGTGCCTGGGGCCGACCTCGTGATCCGGGCGCCGAGCTCCCTGTGGCTGGGCATCGCTCGAGGAGAGATCGATCCCGCCCGGGCGCTGCTCGATGGGCGCTGCTCGGTCGAGGGGGATGGCTCCATCCTGGCCGATCTAGGCGAGTGGTTCCCGCGCTCCAGCTGACGGCGCGCAGGGAGTCTTGCGAGACCACGACCCTGCTCTCGGGAGGACCCGCAGTGCCAAGCCTACCGGAACGCGCACGAGAGCTCTTTTCTTCCGTCCTGCTCACGGTCCTCAGCATCGTGCAGGCTCTCGCGCTCGAGCTTCTGTGGGATCGCGTCCACCGAGCCCCGTTCCTGTGGGTCGGCGGCTGGCCCGCGCTGCTGGCCTGGAGTCAGGTCGGCGTGATGCTCCTGGGCTTCGCGCAGGTCTGGCTCTTCTACGTGAGCATCGTGGCGCGCTTCCGCTGGCTCCCGTCGACCGGAGATGCCTTGTGGCCCTTCGGGATCGGGATCCTCGCCTCGGGCGCCCCGCTGTGCCATCAGCGGACCCTCCGGAACCGTTTCTGGCGGTCGTCGATCTCGAGCGAGGGTCCCCCGCAGGATGCGGACTGACCCGAGCCTCGCGAACCCTTTGGCGCGTCGCTCGCGGCGCCCCCGGATCGAGGCACGCCGCCGCCCTATGGGGCCAGGCGGCAGAGCACCTCGATCGGGTCACCGACGCCGACCTCGCCCGCCTCGATCACCATCCAGTAGATGCCGCGAAGGTTCAGCGCGCGCAGCGACTTCATGGAGACGAAGCGCAATGCGTCGGCGCCGAAGCGGCCGCGAAACTTGTGGCAGCCGTCGTGTGGCTCTGGAGTGACCTCGACCACCGCCGCTCCCACGCGCAGACGCGAGCCCGGCGGGAGGTTCGCCGTGGAGAGATCGAGCTCGACGAAGAGGTTGTCGCCGGCATGCGTGATCGGCTGACCGTTCGCGATCAGCTCCGCAACATCGGCGCGCATCACTGCGAGCTGTACCTCCGGTCGCTCGGGGGTCGCGCGTCGCCAGCGGTCGCCGGGCACGCCTTCCTCGGGGCTCAGCAGAACCCGAGCAGGTGTCTCCCGCACTCCGTCCGCCCGACGCGCCACGATCCGCACCACGCGCCCGCGATCGGTCGGGGCCGACAGGGATCGCAGCCCCTCCTCGAGCGCAGGGAGCGCGAGGTGCCGTGCGGCATCCCCTCGCGGCCCGTACTCCTCCGCGGTGGACCCGACCATCGGGCGAGTCTAGCCTGCCCGGAGCGCCCCGGGTCGCGGGCTGGCTGAAGTGGGTCGCTCTCCCGGGTATCGTGAGGGGGTGACCGCGGCCGGGATCGTCCTCTGTGGTGGAAGCTCGCGACGGATGGGTCGGGACAAGGCCTCGCTGCCCTTCGGCGGCGAGACGCTCCTGGAGCGAACGCTCCGTCTCGTCGGCGAGGTCGTCGACGAGCTCCTCGTCGTGGCGCGGCAGGGACAGCCGGTGCCGAAGGGAGTCCGCGTGGCACGGGATCCCCGAAACGGCCTGGGCCCCCTGGCCGGACTCGCGACGGGGCTCTCCGCCATCGGGGCGCGACGCGCCTTCGTGACCTCCTGCGACGTGCCCTTCCTGCGGCCCGCCTACGTGCGCCGGATGCTCGACCTCTCCGAAGATCACGCGATCACCGTGCCGCTCGTGGACGGTTACTACATGACCACCTCGGCGGTCTATACGCCCGAGGTCGTGCCGGCGGCGCGGGAGCTGATTCGCGGGGGACGCCTGCGGCCACGCTTCCTGGTCGAGGCGTTTCCTTCCCGCATCGTGCGAGAGGACGAGCTGCGCGATGTCGACCCGCAGCTCGAGAGCTTCCGGAACTGCAACACGCCGCTCGACTACGAGCAGGCGCTGCGAGACGCGGGTCTCGAGTCGAAGCGCGATAGACTGGGCCCTCGATGACGCTGATCCAGGAGCTCTCGGCGCTGCAGGATCTCCATGGCTACCTGCGCGAGGACGATCTTCGGAGCCTGTCGACCCGTCTGCGTGTGCCCCTCTCCGAGGTCCAGGGCGTGATCAGCTACTACCCCCACTTTCGACGCACGCCGCCGCCGCGCGTGACGGTCGCAGTCTGCCGCGATGCCGGCTGCCACCTTCGCGGCGGAGGCCGGGTCCTCGAGACCCTGCAGGCGCTCTGCGCCGCACGACGGGATGTCGAGCTCACGGCGGTCTCCTGCCTGGGCCGCTGCGACACCGCCCCTGTCTGCACGGTGAACGCCGTCCCCGTGCCGGCCGATGAGGTTCCGCGCTATCTCGACGAGCCCGCGACCCTTCCCGAGAGTCCGCCTGCGACTCGTCGGCGCGCCTTCGAGTGCGATGCGGGCGAGCCCTACGCGATGCTGCGCGAGGAGATCGCCCGGGGGAAC
Source organism: Myxococcota bacterium (assembly GCA_046757685.1). Taxonomy (GTDB): domain Bacteria; phylum Myxococcota_A; class UBA9160; order SZUA-336; family SZUA-336; genus JBHHYV01. The sequence continues at coordinate 10,433 of JBHHYV010000034.1, read as the reverse complement.
GCCGACGCCCTGATCGACCGCATGAAGGACAGCGGCCTCCGGGGAATGGGCGGGGCGGGCTTCCCGACCGGGCGCAAGTGGGAGGTCGTGCGCGCGCAGCCGACGGAGCCCAAGCACGTGGTGTGCAACGCCGACGAGAGCGAGCCGGGCAGCTTCAAGGATCGCGTGCTGCTCGAGGAGATTCCCCATCGGGTGATCGAGGGTCTCGTGCTCGGCGCCTACGCCGTCGGCGCCCACGCGGGCACCGTCTACATTCGCCACGAGTACGCCAGGGAGCGCGAAACCCTGCGGAGTGCCATTCGCGATGCCCATGCGCGGGGCGTACTGGGACCGCACGTCTGCGGCTCCGACTTCCGCTTCGAGCTCGAGATCTTCGTCTCGCCGGGCGGCTACGTGCTGGGCGAGGAGACCGCGCTCCTGGAGGCGCTCGAGGGGCGCCGCGGCGAGCCACGCAACAAGCCACCCTATCCAGGGCTCCGGGGTCTCTTCGACCGGCCGACGCTCGTCCAGAACGTAGAGACGCTGGCCCTCGTGCCCTACGTGCTCCGGACCGGCAGGGCGGACCGCAAGCTCTTCTCGGTCAGCGGCGATGTCGAGTCGCCCGGCGTTCACGAGATGCCGGTCGGGACGACGCTCCGCGACCTCCTTGCGCGCTGCGGAGGCGTGCGCGCGGGCAGGAAGCTCCTCGCCTTCCTGCCGGGCGGCGCGAGCACCGGGTTCCTGACGGCGGACCAGGCGGACGTCGTCCTGGACTGGGATCCCCTGCGGGCGGCGGGATCGGCCCTGGGATCGGGAGCGGTCCTGGTCGTTGCGGAGGGCACCGACCTGATGGACCTCGCCGTAAACCTGACCGCCTTCTTCCGCAACGAGTCGTGCGGAAAGTGTGTCCCCTGCCGCATCGGCACCGAGAAGGCGGTCCGGATCCTCGAGCGAAAGCGACCCGCGGACCTTGCGCTGCTTCCCGAGCTGCATGAGACGCTCCAGCAGACGTCGATCTGCGGCCTCGGCCAGGCGGCCCTGAACCCCGTCGTGAGTCTGCTCGAGCGCTTCCCGAGCCTGGGATAGGCCCTCGAGCCTGTGGCCGGGAGGCCTTCTCGAGGGCGCGTTGCCGTCGTCCAGGCGGGTCCCTATGATGCGCGCCTGCGACAGGGTGCGAGGTTGGAGGAGCGAGGGCCGGGTCCGGTAGGCGACGGCGGAGCGGCTGCACCTGGGCCCCCGGGTGCGACCGTTACCCTCACCATCGACGGTCGAGCGGTGCGGGTGCCCCCGGGGACGACGATCGGGCGGGCGGCCGGGCGCGTGGGGATCGACATCCCCTACCTGTGCCACGAAGAGGCCCTGAAACCGGTCGCGGTCTGCCGGATCTGCGTCGTCGAGGTGGAGGGCGAGCGATCGCTGGCGCCGGCCTGTGGTCGCAGCGTCGAGAACGGGATGGTGGTGCGCACGGACACCGCGCGCATCCAGCGCTGCCGGAGCCTGCTGGTCGAGCTGATGATGGCGGACCAGCCGGCGCTCTCGCTCCTGGAAGAGACGACGGGCGACGACGAGCTCTTCTCGCTCGCGCGCCGCTACGGCGTCCGCCTGCGCTTCCCGCGCGGCGGCCCGCGCCCCCGGGATCCGAGCTCCCCCGCGATCCGCGTGGACCACCAGGCCTGCATCCTCTGCGACCGCTGCATCCGCGCCTGCAGAGACATCCAGGGCCACGACGTGATCGGCCGTACGGGCAAGGGCCACGCTGCCCGCATCGGCTTCGACCTGGACGTGTCCATGGGACACAGCTCCTGCGTGACCTGCGGAGAGTGTGTGGCGAGCTGTCCGACCGGAGCGCTGGTCGACAAACCGATCGCTGCACCCCTGCAGCCGCGGCGCGCGCTCGATCCCGTGGAGAGCGTCTGTCCCTACTGCGGCGTCGGCTGCGCGATCACCTACCAGGTAGACCGGAAGGCGAACCGCGTCCTCTTCGCCGAGGGGCGCGACAATCCCGGCAGCCGCGGACGCCTGTGCGTGAAAGGGCGCTACGGCTTCGACTACGTGATGCACCCGGACCGGCTCACGAAGCCGCTGATTCGCGTGCGCTACCCCAAGGGACCGCTCTCGAGAGCGGTGGCTCGGGAGCGAGGCCGCAAGCCCGGGGGTCCCGTCGACTACGCCGAGGTGATGCCGGCCTTCCGCGAAGCGAGCTGGGAGGAGGCCCTCGACCTGGCCGCCTCGAAGCTCCAGGCCCTCCGAGACGTGCATGGTGGTGGCGCCCTGGCCGGCTTCGGATCGGCGAAGTGCAGCAACGAGGAGGCGTACCTCTTCCAGAAGCTCGTGCGCGCCGTCTTCGGCACGAACAACGTCGACCATTGCACGCGCCTGTGCCACGCCTCCTCCGTGGCGGCGCTGATGGAGATGATCGGCTCGGGCGCCGTGACGACGACCTACGGCGACATCGAGAACGCCGAGGTCGCACTCCTCACGGGAACCAACACCACCGCCAACCATCCCGTGGCCGCGACCTTCTTCAAGCAGGCCGCTCGCGCGGGCACCAAGCTGATCGTCGTCGACCCACGGAAGAGCGGCATCGCCGAGCACGCCTGGCGCTTCTGCCAGATCCGCTCCGGCACGGACGTCGCGTTCTACAACGCCATGATGCACGTCATCATCGAGGAGGGCCTCGTCGACCAGGCGTACGTGGGACGGCACACGCGGGACTTCGACAAGGTCGCGAAGACCGTGAAGCGCTACACCCCCGAGCGCGCCAGCCTTCTGTGCGGGGTGCCCGCGGAGCAGATTCGCGAGGTCGCGATCGCCTACGGCCGGGCCAGGGGCGCCATCAGCTACTGGGGCATGGGCATGAGCCAGCACGTTCACGGCACGGACAACTGCCGCTGTCTCATCTCGCTATGCCTGATGACCGGGAACCTGGGCCGTCGCGGGACGGGCCTGCACCCGCTGCGCGGCCAGAACAACGTCCAGGGGGCCAGCGATGCAGGCCTGATCCCCATGGTCTATCCCGACTACCAGCCCGTCGGCTCCGCGGCGGCGCGCCGGAGGTTCGAGACGGCGTGGGGCCGGCCGCTGGACCCGGAGCCTGGCCTCACGGTGGTCGAGATCATCCACCAGGCACTCGAGGGCACCATCCGCGGCATGTACATGCTCGGCGAGAATCCCTTCCTCTCCGATCCGAACGTCAACCTGGTGCGCAAGGCCCTCTCCAGTCTCGAGTTCCTGGTCGTGCAGGACATCTTCCTCACCGAGACGGCGGAGTTCGCGGACGTGATCCTCCCCGCCACCTCGGCTCTCGAGAAGGACGGCACCTTCACCAATACGGACCGGCGGCTCCAGGTCGTTCGCAAGGTCCTGGAGCCGCCCGGCCAGGCGCGGCTCGACTGGCAGATCGTCAGCGAGATCGCCCGGCGCATGGGCTACCCGATGGAGTATGACTCCACGAGCGAGATCTTCGACGAGATGGTCGCGCTCATGCCCGCCTACCGCGGCCTCACCCACGAACGACTTGGCTCGACGGGAAAGCTCTATCCCTGCCCGAACCCGGACGAGACCGATGGCCCGGTGGTCCTGTTCGGCGATGGCTTTCCCACGCCGGACGGCAAGGCACGCTTCGTCCCCGCGGAGCATACCGGCGCGGACGAGCTACCGGACGACGACTATCCCTTCATTCTCGTGACCGGACGCGTCCTCGAGCACTGGCACACGGGCGTCATGACGCGTCGCTCGCGGACACTCCACGCGCGCGAGCCGGAGGCATTCGTCGAGATTCATCCCGACGACTGCGTACGACTCGAGGTCCACCCGGGAGACTTCGTCTGCGTGCGCTCCCGGCGCGGCGAGATCACGCTCAAGGTCCGCCCCTCGCAGCGCACCCAGAAGGGCTCGGTCTTCATCCCCTTCCACTTCCGCGAGGCGGCTGCCAACGTCCTTACGACGGACCACCTGGATCCCGATGGCAAGATCCCCGAGTTCAAGTTCTGCGCCGTTCGGGTCGGACGCGCCTGACCCGCCCGCGACGCCTCAGATTCCGGATCCCTCCGAGAAGGTCCGCTCGGCGAGCGGATCGCTCGCACCTCGTCGGTTCACCCGACCGGCTGCGATCCCGACCCCGAGCAGCACCAGCGCGAAGAGGATCTGTGGCACCGACGCGGGCAGCGCGGCCCGGGCCGTAGCGAGCCAGCCGTTCGCCTCGCGGACGATGATGAAGCTCGCCATCACCGCGACGAAGCCCGCGAACGCGCGTCGCAGCGAGGCGGGATCGACCCGGTGAGCGAGGCGCGAGCCGACGAACCAGCCGGCGATCGCGGTTGCGGTCACCGCCCCGATCAGCGCGTAGTCGACCCGAACGTGACTCAGGTAGCCCGAGAACCCCGCCAGTGTATTCAGCACGATGATGAAGAGGGAGGTCCCGATGGCCACGGGCATCGGCAGCCCGGCCCAGAGCGCCAGCGCCGGGACGATCAGGAAGCCACCGCCCGCGCCGACCAACCCGGTGAAGATTCCGACGGCGAACCCCTGGACGACCAGGCGCCCCGTCGCTCGCCTCTGGGGCGAGAGCTCCGAGGGAGCGCGTCGGCCGCGCCACATGGCCGCCGCCGTCAGCATCATCATCGACGCAAAGAGCAGCAGCAGCAGTGCTCCGTCGACGAAGGCGCCCGCTCGCCCCCTGCTCGCGAATACCCAGGACTCGGTGCGCCGCGGCGTCTTCGGGTCGCCCAGCTTCTTCGTCGGAACGGAGCTCTTCTTCGGCAAGGACCGGCTGTGCGACGTCGAAGGGAAGATCGAGGCCCGCAAGGAGAAGGCATGAAGCCCGTCTGTCCGATCATCGGCGCAGGCGCCGGCTTCGGCGGTCACGTCGGCAAGCGCTTCGCGCGGGAGGGCGATCACGCCGTGCTGTGCCGGCGCAGCGATGAAGCGGGTCTTCGCGAGCGGGTCAAGCGCGTCGGGGAAGCAGGCGAGTCGGCTTTGGGCTTCCTGCTCGATGCCCTCGGGGCCGACGGCATCGAAGAGTGCGTTGCCGCGCTGGAATCGGAGACCGGTCCGATCGAGGTGGCTGGGTTGGACCTCGGCGCACAGATCGGCAGCCGGCCCCTTCGTGACACCAGCGACAAGGCCGTCGAGATGGGGTGGCGGCTCGCAACCTTCGCGATCTTCCGCACCGCCTCAGCCGTGTGTCCTGACATGGAGACGCGCGGCACGGGGACGCTCCTGGTGACGCCCGCCACCGCCGCCTTGCGGGGGAACGCAGACCCGCACTCCCACGCCGCGGCCATGGGCGGCCGACGGCTGCGGCTGCCCGCGAAGATCGCTGACACGTACCTTCACCTCGCCCGGCAGCATCGCTCGGCCTGGACGCACGAGATCGATCTGTGCTCGGTCAGCGACCGACCGTGGTGGGACCACTGACGTCGCCGAGCCGCCAGCCGGATCGAGCCCCCGAGGCGGGAGTTCTCGTCGCCGGGCGCGGGAGCGCCGCGCAGGACCGATTGCGCGGGCGCCCCGGGTGGTGCCACACTCCTCCGGCGCCATGCCGATCGAGATCCGAAGCGCCCGACCGGAGGACCGTACGCGCTGCCTGGAGCTGCTGGGTCTGCTGTCGCAGGCTGCCGGCGGTTCGATCGACCCCGGCGCAGCCCAGGCCTTCAGCGCATTGCTCGACGGGGCGCGAGGCGAGGTGCTGGTCGCGGACGAGGACGGCATGCTGCTGGGGCTGGCATCGGTATCGTACAACCTGGCCATGCGCCATGGCGGCGAGTACTGCCAGCTCGAGGAGCTGATCGTCGATCCAGCGGCGCGAGGTCGGAACCTGGGCGGGAGGCTGGTCGAGGCGACGCTCGCCCGCGCACGCGCGCGCGGCTGCGCCGAGTACGGGCTCTACCTGGTCGAGCGGACGGAGCGCAACCAGCCCTTCTACGAGAAGTACGGCTTGCGGCGCGTCGGCTCCGAGATGCGCCAGTCCCTGGGAGCGTCGACCGGTCCGGCGTGACGCCGGCACTCACAATCGTTCGCCGACGTTCTCATCGACCCTCGAGCCGTAGCTCTCGCCGAACCTCGCTGAAATCGAAGGCGCTCCGATCCGGGGAGCGCTGCTCGCGGTTCTCCATGTCCTTGAGCAGTACGTCCACCGCCTCCCTGCCGCGGGCCGTGCTGACGGCCTCGCGGGGCGAGAGACCGTCGAGGGCGGGGAGGGGCTGGTCGAGCCACTCCAGGTAGTGGCGGCGCTTGAAGTCCAGGATGAGCTGCTCGGCCTCGGGCGGTGGGGGCTCGGGGGAAGCGTCTCGCATGGCGGCCTGGACGGGCGGCGAGAAGGGATCGGAGTGCTCGCGGGCCCGGTGGCACAGGAGCCCCTCGCAGGCAGTCTCGACCCGCGCGCGCAGCGCGTCGGCCCGCTCGCGCGAGTTGGTCTCGAGCTGCAGGCGGGTGCCCTCGAGCCGGGCTCGGCCCATCAGCGTGTTGTCCCAGCTCCCGTGCATGCGGTTGCCCGGAGCGATGAAGATGTAGATCGCGTCCTCGGGCCCGCCTTCGGCGTCTCCGGGCTCGACCCCCTCCATGGCGGCGAGGCGCGCTTCGACCTGGTCGCGTACCGCCGGGTCGAGCTCGAAGTGGTCGGTGGTGAAGAGCAGCGGATCGCCGTCGGTGTTGTGGAGCTGAGGCGGGACCGCCGCGCGCAGGTCGAGCTCCGCCACGGCCTCCTCCCAGCGCCGGATCAGGTAGCGACCGAAGCGCTCGTCTCGCAGGCGCTCCACGGGCACCGCGCGCTTGCGGCGCAGCCGTCCTCGCGCACGGCGCACGACCTCGGCTGCGTCGACGGGCGGAAGCGGTCGAGGGTGCACGCCACAGAGCAGCGACAGGCCCTCGTAATCGACGACGCGACCGAGCAGCGCGTCGCGCACGACGAGGGTCGTCGAGGCGCTCACCTCGCGTACGCGGCGCTCTTCGTGGGAGAGCAGGTCGCGAAGCGTCACGCTCTGGCCCGGCTCGACAGCGATCACCTCCCACACCGAGAGCCACGCCGCTTGCTGGGCCGCGAGCCAGGCGCGCTCGGGCCGCGCGAGATCGCGGCCCCGCTCCTCGAGAAACCACTCGAGCACGCTCCGCCCCTGCACGTGGTAGTGGTAGACGGACCAGGGAAGGGCGAGCTGTAGGGTCTGCTCGGGGTCGACGAAGTCCCGCGCAAAGTCCCGGGACTCGATGCCGAAGCGCACCATCGCGAAGGCGCCAAGCTCCTGGCAGAGCTCCGCGTCGAGGTCTCGGGCCCGGGCGACCGTGTGCTCGGCCGCGCGCTCTGCCCGGTCGGCGGCCAGGTGGCACTTCTTGTACTTCCGGCCACTCCCGCAGGGGCAGGGATCGTTGCGGCCGACCCGGGTCCTTGCGCGCGGCGCGGGCGCGGGGCTCGGGGCGTCCTGCACGTCGAAGAGCGCGAAGGCCTCGTAGGGCAGTGTGAAGCGCACCTCCAGGTCGCGTCCGTCGAACCAGGACTCGCAGATCGGCTCGGCGTCGTCCACCTGGAACGCTCCGCGGTGCTTCGCGAAGAAGGCGGTGAGCGAGGCGGCACAGGCCGTGGCGATCTTCAGGTCCCGCTCCACGAGCGGTCGCGACGCGCCGTCGCGCTCGATTCGCTGGACCCGCGGATAGCCGTGGGCATCGGCCACCGGCCAGCCGTACTCCGCCACCTCGCGCCGCATCGCCGCCGGAAGATCCGCCCCACGCTCGAAGCCGAGCGCGAGCCAGTCCGTGCCCCAGTCCAGGCGTCGAGCTCCGGGGCGGCGCTCGTCGCCGGCCCGAACGAAGGCCTCGTAGCCGGACAACGAGGGAAAGATCACCAGGCCGAGACTCTCGTCGAGGTTTCCGATGATCGAGACGCAGGCGCCCTCCACCCCCAGCGCCGGGATGTCCATTCGCAGCACGCGGTCGTCGGTCGCAACCTTCCATGGCGCGATGCGGTAGAGGACCTCGGCCGATCGGAAGAGATCGGCTACCTGCCCGGGCGAGATGCGACCGTCTTCGAGATAGCTCTCGTCGTCGTCCTCGCCCTCGCCCTCGCCCGGTTGCGGCATCGACTCGAGCATCGCTTCGAGGAGCTGGTCCAGCTCCGGCGTCGGAGCCACCGCCACGGGAGTGTCGTTCCCGAGGGCCTCGCGGACCTCGGCCGCGAGCGCCGCGTCGGCTACACGGATGCGGTCGGGTCGGCGCGGCGGGCCCGAGAGCGGATGCTCCAGCGTCTCGAGCAGGACTTGCCCGACGGCGCCGGCCACCTTCTCGGGCGCCACCACCTCTTGGCCCACCACGAGCCCGTCACGCACGTCCATCCAGACGACGAGTCCAGGGCGATAGGGCTCATCTCGATCGGTCACGAAGAAGGGAGGTGAGAGGCAGCCGCCGACCCACTCACGCCCCGCGGGCTCACCCCCGCGCCCACGTCGGCCTCGTCCCTTGGCGTCGCGCCGGGCCATCAGCCCGCGACCTCGTGCAGCATCGCCACGATCTCCCTCTCGATGGCCTACAGGTCGGCCTGGATCTCTTCGAGCGGCGGCGGCGGGCGGTACTCCTGGAAGTAGCAGCTCTCGAAGCGCTCGACCTGGCTCTGGTTCATGCCACCCCTCCGGCGGTACAGTCTGCCAGAGCCGGGCCGCCGGGGCTGCCGGCCCCTTCTGCGTTCGCGGCCCGTGCCTCGATGCGCCGACACTCCAGACCCTCCCTGGACCCGTCTCGCGATGCCGCGGAAGCAGCCGACGCAGCGGCGGAAAGATATGGCGGGGCGGACGGGACTCGAACCCGCAACTTCGAGGATCCGGACGGAGAGGATTCGGATACTTAGCCGCGTAGCTGCGAGTCACCGGCAGCCCCTGGCGGGCCCCTGGCTGGAGAAGGGCCACGGAACACCTTCACCCGCCCACCCGGATCTTCAGATCCCTGCCAAAGCGGAGGCCGGCCACCCTGCAGGCCATCTGGACGATCCGCTCGACGGCCTTCCGGCTCACGTTCACGCCCAGCCACCAGCCGCTCGAGAGCCGATGACTGTGGTTGGCGACCAGGTCGGGGCGACCGGGATAGAGCTCGTCCCTGTCGCGCGCCAGGTAGCGACGACTGCGTCCGTGCTTCGGGAGGGCTGCGAAGCGATCCGGGAAGCTGCCATCCCGCTTCGTCAGCTCCTCGAAGACGGACACCAGGACGTCGCGCCCGTTCCGGCAAGAAACCTCACGCCCGTCGATCGTGAAACCGAAGCCTGAGGTTCCTGCAGCGGGGCTCACCCGGATCGGAGCGGCTGTGGTAGGCGGTGTCGGTCGGGGGCCCCCGCCGCGAGGCACCGGCTCATGCCGTGCGAACTGCTGCGCGAGGAACTCCGCAACCAGGTCCGGCTCGGGCTTGTAGCCGCAAAGGCTCTCGACCCGGTCCGCGACCAGCTCAATCAGCAGGTCATCCTCTTCGTCGACCAGATTCCGCCACGCTTCCGGCAGCGCAGCCCGGATCTCGCGCTCCTGGGCAACGTCCCGGTAGTCGGCTCGAGCCGCCCCGATCGCGGAGCCATCGCAGATGGCCTGGTAGCCGAGGTATCGCTCGAGACGCTTCGCAGCCTCGGCGACCTCGCGCTGGACGAGATCGAGCTTGTAGACGCGGCGCTCGCCGTAGTCGCCCTGCTCGCCCGGGAGAAAGAAGTGCCACTCCTGGCCGTCGGTCAGGATTGCGAGCGGAACCCCCTTGTGGAAGGCGTACTCGAAGAGCTGCCGCTCGTTGCCCTCGCTCTGGCCGACCTGCTTGACCTCCACGAACACCAGGGGCTTGCCCGGTGGGTGGCACAAGGCGAAATCCACCCGCCGGCCCTCCAGGCTGTACTCCGGCGCCACGATGTCGACGTCGTAGCTGGGCCACCCCAGCGCATGGAGCAGGCGCAGTACGACCCCTTGGCTCACCGACGCCTCGTTCGGGAAGCGACCTCCCTCGAGGCCCTCTCGGACCCTCTCGATCTCGCCCTACAGCACGCCCTGCCCTCCTCTAACTCGCAGCTGACGCGCTGGACTGCTGGGGGAATCGCGTCCGCACGTACTCGTCCGCGTCCGTCTCGCCGAGTCGCACGGTGCCCGGCCCACTGCGCACGAAGAAGTCCCCCTGCTCGCTCTTCTCCAGGCCCTTCCACCGCAGGAACACCGGCTCCGGGCTGCGCTGGCAGGAGACGAGGCAGACGGTCTTGCCCGCGACGATCTGCGTGCGCGGGTCGATGCAGGTGCCCGCCCGATCGCCCAGGCCGTTGCGCACTGCCTGCGCCAGGTGGCGCATGAACTTGTCGTCGCTGTCGAGCTGGTCGTGGGCGATACCGACGGGCCGCTTGTCGTCGTCGACGCCGATCAGCAGGTCCCCACCCTCTGTATTGAGGAAAGCCGCCACGGTCTTGAGCACCGCGTGGGTGACCTGCTTGTCGTCCTTGCGGCCCTCCTTCAGGTTCC
>JBHHYV010000033.1:0-29308 GCA_046757685.1 Myxococcota bacterium | reverse complement strand
TGCCCAAGGTCGTGGAGAACATCTCCATGGAGCACCGCGGGCTGATCCTGGTGACGGGCACCACCGGCTCCGGCAAGTCGACCACGCTGGCGGCGATGATCGACCACATCAACTCGAACCGGACCTGTCACATCATGACGATCGAGGATCCGATCGAGTTCCTGATCCGCGACAAGCGCTCGATCGTCAACCAGCGCGAGATCGGCGTCGACACGATGTCTTTCGCCAGCGCCCTCCGCTCCGCCCTGCGCCAGGATCCCGACGTGATCCTGGTGGGCGAGATGAGGGATCTCGAGACCATCGAGACGGCCCTCACGGCCGCAGAGACCGGGCACCTGGTGATGTCGACGCTGCACACGATCGATGCGACCGAGACGATCACGCGCATCGTATCGGCGTTCCCTCCCCACCAGCAGGCCCAGGTCCGGCTCCAGCTCGCCGCCGTCATCCGGGGGATCATCAGCCAGCGGCTGGTTCCGAGGGCGGACGGCAAGGGGCGGGTACCCGCGGTCGAGATCCTGGTCTCGACCGCACGGATCCGCGAGTGCATCGCCGAGAAGGAGCGCACCAAGGAGGTTCCCGACGCGATCGTCAAGGGCTACACCACCTACGGCATGCAGAGCTTCGACCAGTCCCTGATGGCCCACGTGAAGCGAGGGCTGGTGAGCTACGACGAGGCGATCCGCAACGTCTCCAATCCCGACGACTTCGCGCTGCGCTTCAAGGGCGTCTCGGCCACGTCGGACGGGACCTGGGACGACTTCGAGGACACCCCCGACGACCCCGCGGGTGGCGACGACCTGAAGATCGAACGCTTCTGATCCGAGCCCTTCGCGCGAGGGTCGGGCTGGACGCCGGGTCCGGCGGGAGTCCGCTCCCTCGGGTATTCTGCGGGCATGACGGGCGACGAGATCCGGAGCGCCTTCCTGCGCTACTTCGAAGAACGCGACCACCGGGTCGTCCCGTCGAGCTCGCTCATCCCCGACCGCGACCCCTCGCTGATGTTCGTCAACGCCGGGATGGTGCCCTTCAAGCGCACCTTCGTGGGCGAGGAGACCCGAGACTACTCGAGGGCAGTCAGCGCGCAGCGGTGCATGCGGGTCTCGGGAAAGCACAACGACCTGGACGACGTGGGCCGGAGCCCGAGTCACCAGACGCTCTTCGAGATGCTCGGGAACTTCTCGTTCGGCGACTACTTCAAGGTCGAGGCCATCCGCTACGCCTGGGACCTGCTGACGAGCGGCTACGGCCTCGAGCCCGATCGGCTGGTCGTGTCGGTACTCGAGGACGATGACGATTCCTGGGCCATCTGGCGCGATGAGATCGGTCTCGAGGAGCGGCGCATCTTTCGCCTGGGGGAGAAGGAGAACTTCTGGCAGATGGGCGATACGGGTCCCTGCGGGCCCTGCTCCGAGATTCACCTGATCCACGATCGGGCGGCTTTCGAGGCGGGGGCCGATCCCTCGCAGGAGGGCTTCACGGAGCTGTGGAACCTGGTGTTCATGCAGTTCGCGCAGGCCCCCGATGGCAGCCGCTCGCGCCTGCCCAAGCCCTCCATCGATACCGGCATGGGACTCGAGCGGCTCGCGCAGGTGCTCCAGGGCGTCGAGAGCAACTACGACACCGACCTCTTCCGGCCCCTCCTCGAGCGGGCCCAGGAGCTCTCCGGTCACCGCTATGGCACGGACCCCGACCGGGACGTCTCGATCCGGGTCGTCGCCGACCATGCCCGCGCCTGCGCCTTCCTGATCGGTGACGGGGTGCTGCCCTCCAACGAGGGCCGCGGCTACGTGCTTCGGCGCGTCCTGCGGCGTGCGGCTCGCCACGGGGTGCTGCTCGGGCTCGAAGGTCCCTTCCTCTACGACGTCGCGGGTGTCGTGATCGACTCCATGCAGGGGGCCCACCCCGAGCTGCGAGAGCGCCGCGCCTTCATCGAGGAGACGATTCGTCGCGAAGAGGAGCGCTTCGGACGCACGCTCGGCCGGGGGCTCAGCCTGCTCGATGCCGAGATCGCGCGCGCCAGGAGCGAGAAGCGCCGGGAGCTCTCGGGCGAGGTCGTCTTCAAGCTCTACGATACCTTCGGGTTCCCCGCGGACCTGAGCGAGGACATCCTGCGCGGCCATGGCCTTGGCTACGAGGGCGAGGCCTTCGACCGGGCGATGCGCGAGCAGACCGAGCGCGCCCGGGCGGCCTGGAAGGGCTCGGGAGAGGGCGCGCCCGCCGAGCTCTACTCCCGGGTCCGGTCGCAGGGCGAGGTCGCCTTCGTCGGGTACGAGCGGCTCGAGGAACGCGCGTCGATCCGAGCGCTCATCCGGGACGGGGAGTGCGTCGACGAGGCCGGGGAGGGCGATCGCATCGAGGTCGTGGTCTCGACTACTCCCTTCTATGCCGAGAGCGGCGGCCAGGTCGGCGACCTGGGCTCGATCGCGACCTCGGACGGCCGCGTCGAGATCGAGGATGTGCAACGTCCGGTCGACGGCCTGATCGTGCACCAGGGTCGGGTCGTGCTCGGGCGGGTGCGGGTGGGCGACGAGGCCGAGCTACGGGTCGATCCAGACGTCCGTGCCGCCACGATGCGCAATCACTCTGCCACCCACCTTCTTCATGCGGCGCTCAAGAGCCTCGTCGGGCCCCAGTGCATGCAGGCGGGCTCCCGCGTCGACGCCGAGCACACCCGCTTCGACTTCAGCCACGATGCTCCTCTCACCCCCTCCCAGCTCGTGGCGCTCGAAGACCAGGTCAATCGCCAGCTGCTCGCCAACCGACCTCGCGAGACCCGGACGATGAGCTACTCCGAGGCGATCGAGAGCGGCGCGGTCGCGATCTTCGAAGAGAAGTACGGGGACGTCGTTCGGGTGGTCCGCTTCGGCGAGTTCTCGACGGAGCTCTGTGGGGGTACGCACGTCCATGCCACGGGCGAGATCGGGGCGTTTCGGATCGTCTCGCAGAGCGCAGTGGGCTCGGGCGTCCGGCGCATCGAGGCCGTCACCGGTCTCGGGGCCCTCGCGCATGCGCGACGCCAGGCGGAGCTGCTGCAGCGGGCGGCGGCCGCCGCGCGCACCTCGCCCGCCGAGCTCGAGCAGAGAATCCAGAAGCTTCTCGAGCGAGAGCGCTCCCTCGAGCGCGAGCTGCGGGAGCTGCTCACCCGGCCGGCGGGGGCCGGCGGGCCGGACCCGCTCGCCGACGCCCAGATCGTCTCCGGCGTCCGCGTGATCGCGAGCGAGGTCTCGGGAGTCGGCCCCCGGGAGCTGCGTCCGATGATCGACGATCTCAAGGCGCGCGCGGGCTCCGCAGTGATCCTCCTCGCGAGTGCCCACGAGGGGAAGGCGGCGCTCGCGCTCGGCGTCACCGACGACCTGGTCGAGCGCTTCAAGGCGAGTGAGCTCATCGGCTCCATCGCCCAGGTGATCGGCGGCCGCGGGGGGGGGCGGGCCGGCTTCGCCCAGGCAGGGGGATCCGACGTCGCGGCGATCGGCGCCGCCTTCGAGCGCCTCCGGGAGCAGATCGCACGGGACGCGAAGGCCTAGAGGCGCTTCAGGGCCTCGAGCCAGAGCCCCGAGGCCAGGGCCTGGGCCAGGGCCGGCAGGACCAGGAACCAGATCCGGGCGCGGATGCGTCCGAGGTCGAACAGGGTCGTGGCACCCACGTAGCTCGGCCACAGGGACCAGAGCGCGAACCCCTGGAGCCAGATCAGGTTCGCCCGGCTCGCCATCCAGGCCTCGCGGTAGCTCGTGAAGACGACGGTCTCGAGGGCGACCAGCAGGACGGCAGGCGCGGAGCCGACGAACGCCGAGTAGATGTAGACGAGCCTCGAGACTCGGGGATCGGGTTCGCGCGCGCCGCACCAGCCCAGCCGGACCCGGTACCACCAGCCTCCGAACCACCACAGGAGCAGCCCGCTGCCCGCCCCCGAGAGCGCCAGGTAGATCCAGAATGCCGGCCACGAGTCCGCGGCACCCGCCAGCCGGCTCCCGACGCTACTGGCAAGGCCCCCCGAGCCGAGCGACTCGTTCACGCGATCGATCGCACTCGAAGCTCCAAAGCACCAGGTCACCGCCACCACGTAGGGGGTCCGTCCCAAGGCCAGCTGTGAGGTGAAGAAGCGCCGGGGGTGCAGGAAGACGTCGACCAGGTGCTCGGGCACCAGCGGGGAGCGGGTCTCCTGGACTCGAGGGCCCGCCTGCTCGGGAGCCTCCGTCGGCGGAGGTTCGATCTCCATGCGCCGGAGACTAGACCAGCTCGATCGGTGGGGCCTGGGGCCTCGCTCCGCGCGGCTCCTGGACCCGGTGCATGATCGCGACGGCGGCAACCTGGAACGCGATCGAGCCGACCAGCACGGGCGCCATCGGTACCCGGTCGGCGAGCATTCCCGCCGCCAGGAAGCTGCACATGCCGATGCCCTCGGAGAGCGTGTTCGAGATCGCGATTCGCATGGGCCGGTCCTCCTCTTCACCGAACTCCAGGACCAGGTTCTGGGACGAGAGCATGAAGCCGGCGGCGCCGGCTCCCACCGCGACGAAGAGCACCAGCACCGCCCCCAGCGACGCCGCGAAGATCGTGACGACGCTCCCTGCGGCCCAGACGCAGAGCGCGAGCTGGAAGATCCGCTTGAACCCCACCCGGTCCGCCAGCAACCCCCAGCCGAGACCTCCAAACGAGTTCGCGAGCGTGAACGCGACCGTGTAGATGCCGAGCTCCGTTCCCGTCACTCCCCCACGGCGCGAGACGAACACGATGTAGAGAGGCATCGCGCCCCGCGCCGCGGTCCCACACAGGCGCGCCGCCAGGAAGCGCCGGAACGGCGGCTCCGCGCGGAGCAGGCCTGGGAGCTGCCGAAGCCGGGCCGCAAAGTCGGTCTCGCGGCTGCGCACGGTGTGCGAGTCGGGCTCCCGAAGCAGCGAGAAGGCTACGAGTCCGAGGCTGGTCAGGACGAACCCGAGCGCGAACGTCCAGCCGTAGCCGCGCGGAAATCCCTGGGACTCGACCAGGAGTCCACCGATCCAGCCGACCGCCATGAGCAGTGTGCCCGCCGCGGCGTTGCGGAGTCCATGCAAGCGTCCGCGAAGCTCCGGCGGGATCGTCTTCGAGATCACGAAGCTGAAGGCCACCCCTTTCATCCCGAGGGCCAGCCCCAGCAACCCCACCGCGAGCCAGACGAGCACGAGCGCCTGCTCGGTCGGGACCGCGAGCGCGATCACGGCCAGGAGTAGGACCTGGGCGCGCAGACCGGCACCAAAGAGCACTCCCAGCCCCTTGGCCCGCGACCGGCGCTCGATCAGGTTCGCCGAGACCAGCGGCGAGAGGAACATTCCCAGGCTCTGTGCTGCGCGGAGGACTCCGACGGCGCTGGCGTTCCCGGCCAGGAGCTCCACGAAGTGCGGCAGGAAGGTGGGGGCCTGCACCAGCCGGAAGCCCGTCTGCCCCAGGAACCCGTGCAGCAGCAGGAGCCCGAAGTTGCGGCGCAAGGTTCGGTCGGCAACCCCCTGGCTCGGTTGCAGTCTGGAGGTCGCGGACATCGTCGGGGGGTGGAGTACCATGAGCGGGCCCGAAGGGCCAACCGGGGGACCGGGAGCGGCTCCGATCTGCCGGGGTCGAGGCGAGCTGGAGGGGGAGGGTGAGGCGGAGAGCGCGTCTGGGAACGCGTCTGGGAGCGCGGAAGGAGAGCCCGAAGATCGAGCGGATCGCGATCCTGAATCGCGGCGACGGGGCCCGACGCTGTCTGAGAGCGATTCACGAGCTTCGCGCGGAGGAGGATTCGCAGCTCCTCGCCATCGCCCTCTACACCGATCCCGACGCCCGCTCCCCCTACGTGCGCGAGGCCGATCTGGCCGTCTCTCTCGGTGCCGCGTTGCGCCGCACCTCGCATGGAGAGGCGAGGCCGGCCTACCTGGATCGCGATCGCATTCTCGCCGCGCTACGCGCGCTGCGGGCCGACGCTGTCTGGCCGGGGTGGGGATTCCTATCCGAGGATGCCGACTTCGTCGAGCGGGTCGAGGCGGCGGGTCTGGTGTTCATGGGTCCACGGGCCGAGACGATTCGCGCACTCGGAGACAAGATTGCCTCCAAGGTGCTCGCCGAGCGCGCCGACGTCCCTGTCGCACCCTGGAGCGGGGGCCCGGTCGAGCCCGCCGACTCCAAGGCGATCGCGGAGCGCATCGGGCTTCCCCTCATGGTCAAGGCGAGTGCCGGTGGCGGAGGGCGCGGGATTCGCAGGGTCGGCTCGCTGCAGGAGCTGGAGCCCTGCATGCGCAGCGCCGAGGCGGAGGCGCGAGCGGCCTTCGGCGACGGAACCCTCTTTCTCGAGCGCTGCATCGAGCCCGCACGCCACGTCGAGGTGCAGCTGGCCGCTGATCTGCATGGCCGGGTGCTGGCGCTCGGCGTACGGGATTGCTCCGTGCAGCGACGGCACCAGAAGGTGGTCGAGGAGACTCCCCCGCCGGGTCTCTCTGAAGAGCTGCTGGCCGAGATGCGCGCCGCGGCCGTCCGCCTGGCGTCGCAAGCGAGCTACGTGGGCGTCGGCACCGTCGAGTTCCTCGTTGCCGACGGAAGGATGTACTTCCTCGAGGTCAACCCCCGGCTGCAGGTGGAGCATGGCATCACCGAGCTGGTAGCCGACCTCGACCTGGTCAAGACCCAGATCCGGATTGCGCGGGGCGAGCCTCTACCCGCGCAGATTCCAGGAGAGCGCGGGTGGGCCATGGAGGTGCGCGTCTGTGCCGAGGACCCCGGAGAAGGCTTCGGTCCCACCCCCGGTCGGATCGCGATGCTCGATCTTCCCTCCGGCCCGGGGGTCCGCGTGGACTCCGGAATCTCGGCCGACGAGTGGATTCCCCACGAGTTCGACTCGATGCTGGTCAAGCTCCTGGCGCGAGGGGCGAACCGGGAGGAGGCCCGCGCCCGCCTGGTCCGTGCGCTCTCGGAGCTGCGGCTGGTGATCGATGGCGGAATGACCAACAAGGGATTCCTTCTCGACATCCTCCGCCATCCGGAGTTTCGCGCGGGGGCCGTCGATACCGGGTGGCTCGAGCGGGCGGGCATTGCGGCCCGGCCTCGCCCAGAGGTCGAGGCCCTCCTGGTGGCCGCGATCCTCTCGTACCAGCGCGAGCGCGCGGATGTCCGGCTGAACTTCTACGCCGAGGCGTCCCGCGGAAGGCCCCGCGGCATCCCCCCCTCGACGGGAGGCGAGATCGACCTGGTCTACGCGGGAGTTCCCTACCGGCTCAAGGTCTTTGCGATCGGGGGCTGGACCTATCGCATCTACCTCGGAGACCGGGTGAGCCAGGTGCGACTCCTGGAGCAGGGCCCTCATGCCCGCCAGCTCGAGATCGGGGGTCGCCGTCGCGCCGTGCTCTTCGGGGACTCCGATGTCGAACTCCGTGTGGAGCTCGACGGGCAGCTCCACCGGCTGCAGCGGGACATCGGCGGCCGGGTCCGCGCACCCTCTCCCGCCCTGGTGATCGAGGTGCGGGCGCGTCCCGGTCAGAACGTGGAGGCCGGAGAACGGCTCGGTCTGCTCGAGGCCATGAAGACCGAGACCGCGTTCGCCGCGCCGATCTCGGGCGTGGTGCGCGAGGTGCTCGTGCGCGAGGGCGAGCGCGTCGCGGCCGGCGACGTGATCGTCGTGATCGAGCCGTCCGAGGTCGATTCGTCGCTGGCGCAGGACGCTGCGGCGACACGCCTGGAGCTCATCGACGAGGGAGATCCGCTCGAGGCGATCCGCGATCCTCGGAGCGGCAGCTGGGACCTGGCCGCAGCGGCGGCAGCCCCGACCGCAGCGAGGGCCGATGCCGTGGCGGCGCTCCGCTCCGAGGTGCGGCGAATCCTGATGGGCTACGACGTCAATCCCGAACGCGCAGACCGGCTGATCGATGCGCTCAACTCCCCCCTCCCTCCCAAGCTACCGGAGGCGTTCCGATCCGAGCTGGCGCAGCTCGCCCGTTCCGTGACGGTATTCGCCGACATCGAGGTTCTCTTCAGCCGAACTCCGTCGCGTCGCAGCGGAGACGTGCTCGGTCCTTCCAACGATGCGCGGATGGCGATGTACCTTCGACGCATCTCCGCCGAGGGCGCCGGCATCGCCCCAGAGTATCTCGACGCCCTGCGCCGCGCCCTCGCGCACTACGAGTGCCCCGATCTGTCGCCTGGAGACGCGCTCGAACGCGCGGTGCTCCGGCTCTACGCGACGCGCACCACGCGCGAGCTTCGCAACCGCGTGGTGGCCGCGCTGCTGCACCTGCTGATCCTCCTGGGAGAGAAGGGAGAGACCTTCCGGCGCCATCCGGCGCTCGAGGAGACGCTGGATCGGCTCGGCCAGCTGCGAGGCGTCGTGGTCCCCGCCGTCGCGGACCTCGCCGCCCAGGCACGCTACGCGCTCTTCGAGCGCAGGGAGCCCCGGAGCTCCAAGCCCCCGAGCTCTCCGACTCCGGCCTTCGCGATGGTCCCACCCCCGGACCCCGGTGCGCTCGAACGGCGGGCCCGCGAGCTCGGAGTTCCCGCCGACGTTGCCCGACGCATGGAGCTCTGGCGCCTGGACAACTTCGACCTGGAGGAGATCGACACCTTCCCGGGGGTCGTCTCGTTCCACGGCCGCGCGCGCCGCCAGCCCGGGGACGAGCGGATCTTCTGCTTCGCCGAGCTCGACCCCGTTCCGGGAGCGCCCGACCACCCCGACCTGGCGGCCTTCGAGCAGTGCTTTCACGGAGCGATCGAGGCGCTGCGCTCGATTCTGAGCGTGCGCGATCCCGGCCACCGCCTGCAGTGGAACCGCATCTACCTGTTCGTGCGGACCCCGATCGTCCTCGCCCCTACCCTCGTCGACGAAGCGATGCGCCGCCTGGTCCCCGAGACCGGAGACGTGGGGCTCGAGAAGGTGATCGTGCGTCTGCTGCAGGTGGAGCCGGGGGCCTCGCCCTCGAGCGCGCGTCCGATCGAGGTGGTGACCGGGAACCCGACGGGCAGCCGCGTGGAGCTGGAGCTGCGAACCCCGCACACCGAGCCACTCGCACCAGCGACGCCCTACGAGCGACGCGTTGCCGCCGCCCGCTCGCGCGGCCTGGTCTACCCCTACGAGATCATCCGCCTCTTCACCGCGCGCCCGAGCCTCGAGACACGAGCGCTCGGCGCTCCCTCCGGCCCCGGGCACTTCCAGGAGTACGATCTCGAGGACGGCCGCGCCGTGCCGGTGCACCGTCCGCCGGGGGGGAACTCCTGCGGGATCGTATTCGGTGTGATCACGACTCCGACCGAGAAGGTTCCCGAGGGAATGCGGCGGATCCTGATTCTCGGAGACCCGACCTTTGGAATGGGCGCCCTCGCTGCGCCCGAGTGCGATCGCATCGCCGCCGCGATCGACCTCGCCGCGCGCGACGAGCTTCCGGTCGAATGGGTGGCGTTGTCGTCCGGCGCGCGTATCGCGATGGACTCGGGAACCGAGAATCTCGATGCCACCGCCCGCGTGGTTCGACGGATCGTGACCTTCACCGACGCCGGGGGAGAGATCCACCTGATCCTCGCCGGCGTGAATGTCGGCGCGCAGAGCTACTTCGATGCCCTGGCCACGATGGAGCTCGGGTCGCGAGGAATCCTGATCATGCTCTCGAACGCTTCGATGGTCCTGACGGGGCGCGCCGCGCTCGAGATCTCGGGAAGCGTCGCGGCCGAGGACGAGGTCGGGATCGGCGGGTACGAGCGGATCATGGGTCCGACGGGGCAGGCGCATCACCAGGCCCGCGACCTGGGCGAAGCCTACGGGATCCTGCTACGCCACTACGCCCACACCTACCGGGCCCCGGGCGAGCCCCAGCCGCGTCGCTTCGAGACCATGGACCCGCGTGACCGCGATCTCTCGGAGTCTCCCTACCAGGGAGACGAGGGCTTCGCCTCCGTCGGAGAGATCTTCTCGGATCACTCGAATCCGGAGCGGAAGCGCCCTTTCGACATGAGGCAGGTGATGCGGGCGCTCGTCGATCACGACGCGGACCCTCTCGAGTCCTGGCGGGACTGGGTGGGCGCCGAGACGGCCATCGTCTGGGACGCGCACCTGGGGGGGCACTCGGTCGAGCTGCTCGGCATCGAGAGTCGCCCGATCGCGCGGATCGGCTCGGTTCCGAATGATGGGCCCGATGCGTGGACCGCCGGCACGCTCTTTCCCCAGTCTTCCAAGAAGGTCGCACGCGCGATCCGGGCGGCGAGCGGAGTGCGCCCGGTCGTGATCCTCGCCAATCTCTCGGGCTTCGATGGATCTCCCGAGTCGATGCGTCGGGGGATTCTGGAGTACGGGGCCGAGATTGCGCGCTCCGTCGTCCGATTCCGCGGCCGGCTGGGCTTCGTGGTCGTGTCGCGCTATCACGGGGGCGCCTACGTCGTCTTCTCGAGGCAGCTCAACGACGAGATGCGCGTCGGCGCACTCGAGGGATCCTTTGCGAGCGTGATCGGGGGCCCAGCCGCGGCTGCAGTGGTCTTCCCCCGCGAGGTCCTCAAGCGGGCGAATGCCGATCCCCGCGTTCGCAGCGCGCTGGAGCAGGTCGAAGCGGCCCGCAGCGCGGCAGAGCGGGCCGCCCTGCGCGCGCACTTCGCGGAGGTCCTGCAGAAGGTGTCTCTCGAGATGCGGGGGCAGGTCGGCGCGGAGTTCGACGCCATTCACACCGTCGAGCGGGCCCGAGAGGTCGGCTCGATCCAGGAGATCCTCGAGCCCCGGCGCCTCCGGCCGCGCCTGATCGAGTGGCTCGAGGAGGGGACCTAGACGAACTCGAGTCGGTCTCCGTCGCGAAGCCGCCGGTAGTAGCAGCTCATCCTCGAGCGCCCGTCGGGACCGACGGTGTGGCAGGCGCCGTGGCCCCGTGGCCGTACCCGGTAGAGCAGCGAGTTCTGCTCGCAGTTGACCGCGACCTCGACCAGCTCGAGCACGTCTCCCGAGGTGGCTCCCTTGTGCCAGAGCTCGTTGCGCGACGTCGACCACAGGACCGCCTCTCGCCGCTCCAGGGTCGCGCGCAGCGCGCGTTCGTTGGCGTAGGCGACATAGAGCACCTGGCCCGTATCGGCGTGCTGGAGCACGACAGGGATCACCTCGAGTCCCGCCTCGCCGATCTGGCGCAGCTTGCTGAAGTCGATCCGGAGGCGAAGCCCCTCCTCGAGCTCGTTGGACATTCCACCCTCTCCCCACCGGCCCCCGCCCGTCCGTGGCCCGGATCCGGCAGCTCTGCGAGCGGGAGACTAGCCGACGCTCTCGAGAGCGGCACCGCAGATTTGAAGACTCGCGCCGGGTGTTCGATCCTCCCGGCCCATCGAAGTGGCTGGGGGGAGGTTGGATTGCGGAGATCGCTACCGGGGGTCGGTCTCCTGATCGCATCGCTGGCGCTCGGGGGCTGCGGTCCGCGCAAGGAGCAGACGCTGGCCGAGCGGGGCCGTCAGGTCTATCGCAGCAGCTGCATCAGCTGCCACAACCCGGATCCCAGCCGTGACGGTAGCGTGGGTCCGGCCATCGCCGGCAGCCCCCTCGAGCTGATTCGCACGCGGGTCCTCGAGGCAGCCTACCCCCCGGGCTACACGCCCAAGCGAGACTCACACCTCATGCCCGCGCAGCCCCACCTGGCTCCCCACATCGAGGAGCTGGCCGCCTTCCTGGCGGAGGCCGCGAACCCCAAGGCGGCGCAGCGCTAGAGGAGCATCCGCCCCAGCACGTAGAGCACGGCCGTCAGGACGAAGCCCGCGTTGAGGGTGCCCGAGACGGTCTTGAGCGGTCCCTGCAACGGGAAGGATGGCGCCAGCGCGTTCAGCTCCATGATCCCGATCACGACCAGGGCCACCACCCAGTAGACGGTGGCCGCCTCGCCCATGGGGTAGTGGCTCGCGGCACCCATCATGAAGAGGAGGGGGATCGAGAAGAGCGTGTTCGTGCGCGACGCGCGTCCCGCCCGCGGCGCCGCGGCGCCAGCGGCCGGGTCGGCCTCGCCACCGGCGGCGACGGCTTCCGCCGAGGCGATCGCGAGCTTCTGGGCCGGCCAGATCACGAACCACACGTTCGCCCACATCAGGGTGCCCATCGCGGCCCCGGTCAGGATGGTCGTCATGCGCGCGGACGAGAGCGGCTCACCGCTTCCCCAGCGCATCAGGATGATCAGGACGCCCGTGATGAACGTGAACATCGCGCCCCAGCGAAACCACCACAGCGCGTTCGGAACCAGCCCCCGAACCATCGCGCTGCGGGCTTGACCCCCCAGCTCAGTGGCCAGGAAGGGTGTCTGGATGAAGTTGAAGTAGTAGAGGATGCCGATCCAGGTGATTCCAGCGAGAAAGTGGAACCAGCGCAGCAGAAACTCGACGAAATCCATGGAATCCCTCCCCGGTTGGTCGTCCGGTATTCGACCGGACTGTCTTTCGAAAGTCAACGCTGTGCCGCTGTGCCGTGCGCTTCTCGCGCGTCCGGGTCACTCGAGAGCTGGATCCACCAGAGCGGGATCAGGAGCAGCGCGGCGGCTGCGTTCAGAGCGATCCAGAACGCAGTGGACAGACCCGCAGGGGGCGTCCCGCCCACGAGCCAGGTACCCACGGCCACCAGCGAGCAGAAGAGGGTGCCTGCGGCTGCGACCGTCGCCATGAGCTGCCGCCCCAGTCTTCGGGCCGAGCCCGTCTTGCGCCAGAAGCCCGAAGGCCGGACCCGATCGTAGAACGCCTTCACCCGCGACTCGGACTCGGCGCGGGTGGCCAGCGAGCCCACCACGGCGGCGATCGTTCCGATCGAGGCGATCGCGAGCAGCCGACTGGCCTCGTTCGCCACGCCGGCCATCAGCAGGGGAGCCGCCACGCCCGACGCCGCGATCGCAGCGAGCTCCCCCCATGCGTTCGCACGCCACCAGAGCCAGCGAAGCAGGAGGGGAATCCCAAGGCCCGCACCGAGCAGAAGCGTCGCGTGCCACGCCTCCTGGATCGATCCGAGCCGGGTCATGACCGCCAGCGAGAGGGCGACCAGGACCGGGCTCGAGAGGCGCGCCACCCAGACCACCTCGCGCGCACCGGGATCGCGTCCCAGGAGTCCGCGGCACAGGAGCCGATGGTAGAGGTCGTTCGACAGGTACGAAGCGCCCCAGTTCAGGTGGGTGTCGATCGTCGAGGCCAGCGCCGCGAGCATGCCCACCAGGATCAGCCCGCGGACGCCCGGCGGCAGCAGGCTCTGGATCCCGCGCACGAATGTCAGCTCGCGCTCGCCGGCACCCTGTCCCGGCTCGAGGGGAAAGACGATCAGCAGCGCCACCATCAAGGGGAGCCAGACCAGCGAGCGAACCCCGACCTGGGCGAAGGCAAAGAGAACGGGAGCCCGGCGCGCCTCGCGCGCCGAACGACAGGCCATGCAGCGCTGCGCAAGGTAGCCGGTGCCATCGCTGTTCATCTGGACCAGCCACTGCAGACCGAGGACCGCGAGCAGTGTTCCCCCCGCCTCGGGCGCGCTGATCGGGTCGAAGGCCAGCAGCTCCGCGGCCCGCTGCGCACCGACCTGGAGCACGAGCCCTTCGCGCAGCGCGCCGAGGCCCCCGGCCGCCTCGACGGCGAAGCCCGCGTAGAGGACGGTCGCGACGGTCAGGATTGCGAGCTGACCCAGGTCGGTCGAGACGACGCTGCGAAGGCCCCCGGTGGCGGAGTAGAGCGTGGTGAAGACGTAGATGCAGACCAGCGAGACCAGGTTCGACGCCGAGTGGATCCACACCTCCGGCCCCGACGGCGAGCTCGCGAGTGGCACTCCCACGGCGCGTACGAGCCCGACGATCGGGTCGAAGAGGGCCGGCGGCAGCCACTGGTCCCAGAGCAGGAAGGGCTCGGCGATGCGCACGGCGGCCACCAGCACCATGGCCAGCACCGCGCAGTTGAAGATCAGGCCGTAGTACACGGCCTTGACTCCACGGAGCCAGACTGCGGGTCGCCCTCCGTAGCGAAGCTCGCAGAACTCGGCGTCGGTGATGACTCCCGAGCGCCACCAGGCCGAGGCGAGCACGAAGCCGAGCACCAGGAAGGCCAGCCCATAGATCCAGAGCCGCCACATGGCGAAGATCCCGCCGGTTGCGATCAGACCGGTCGCGAGCAGG
This sequence comes from Myxococcota bacterium, assembly GCA_046757685.1. Classification (GTDB taxonomy): domain Bacteria; phylum Myxococcota_A; class UBA9160; order SZUA-336; family SZUA-336; genus JBHHYV01. Next base: position 15,233 of record JBHHYV010000033.1, on the reverse strand, counting down.
GGGGTATCGGCCGCGTACTGGGTGGCGGTCATGCTGAAGCCGCTCGCCCAGAAGCTGAGCTTGCGGTTGGCCAGGAAGTAGGCGCCGAGGTCCGTCGAGGCTTCTCTGCGCGCCCGCAGTCCGGCCGCGAGGGCCCAGACCACGAAGGCTCCCACCATCGCGAGGTCGATCACGATGGATCAGGTCGAGAGGGGCGGGCGCGCGGCCAGCCACTCGAGCATCGTCTGGACCGCGGAGACATCGGACAGGGAGCGGGTCGCGAGGGTCGGCGCCTCGGAGCCGCCGACCCGAAACGTGATGCCCAGCCCGAGCAGCGCGCGAAAGGCATCCTCGTCGGTCACATCGTCTCCGGCGTAGATGACCCTCACGCGTTCGGACCACCCGGCCCCGTAGCGCCCGCGCATGATGTGCAGAACCGCGTGACCCTTGTCCCATCCGATGGGTGGGCGAGCCTCGACGGCGCAGTGCGCGGGTCGCGCCTGGAAGCCTGCGTCGTGAATGAGGGCTCGCGCCAGGGCGGCCACTCGCGCATGCTCGACGGGCTCGGCCTGGCGGTAGTGCACGGTGAGCGACGCTCCCTTCTCCTCGACCCAGGCACCGGGCGGACAGATCTCCTCGAGGTTCGAAGCCAGCTCTTCGGCGCGCTCCCGGTAGTGGAACAGGTCCCGATGACGAAAGGGCTCGAGCCCGGGGCCCTCGATCTCGAGCCCGTGGTTTCCGGCGATGGTGAGCCCCTCGAGGCGAACCCTCTTCTGCACGTCGCGAATCCCGCGGCCGCTCACGATCGTCACGTCGGTGTCGTCACGCTTCGCGCAGCCATCGAGCGCCTGGCGCATGCGGCGCGAGAGCATCGCCCGCGAGGGATGGTCCACGATCGGGGAGAGCGTTCCGTCGTAGTCCAGGAAGAGCGCCAGCGGCCGGCGCTCCAGGAATCCCCCCAGCCAGGACTCGAACTCGGCGTCGGCGGTGGGACGGACCGACGGCCGCGGGCGCTGCGCCGCCTCGATGAAGGAGCCGGTCCAGCGATGGACGTCGTTCTTTCGCTCTCGCCGCTGGAGCGCCGCCATCCGCTCCTGGCGCTCGCCCACGTCCATCGTGAGGGCGCGGTGCAGGGCCGCGGCGACGCTGTCCAGGTTGTGGGGATTGACGTGCAGGGCCTCGTGCATGGTCTCGGCGGCGCCCGCCATGCGCGAGAGGATCAGCACACCGGGATCGGCCGTCTGGCAGGCGACGAACTCCTTGGCCACCAGGTTCATGCCGTCGCGCAGCGGCGTCACGAGAGCCACATGGGCGTCGCGGTACATCGCGGCGAGGCGCAGGGGTGCGACCGAGCGGTAGAGATAGCGGATCGGGGACCAGCTGCGGGTCGCAAAACGGCCATTGACCCGGCCGACGAGCTCGTCGATCTCGCGCTTCAGGGCCTGGTACTCGGTCACCTGGCTGCGGCTCGGCACCGCCAGCTGCAGCAGGACCACGCGCTCCCGGTGCTCGCGATGCAGCTCGAGCAGCCGCTCGAACGAGCGGATGCGATCCGGGATGCCCTTGGTGTAGTCCAGCCGGTCGACTCCCAGCACGATCTGCTCGCCCGGAGCCGTCGTCGTCGGACCGGCACTGCGTGCCAGCGACGCGTGCGCCTCGTAGTCGATCCCGAGTGGAAAAGCGCCGACCGACACGGCCCGAGCTCCGTACTCGACGATGAGCGCGTCGCGGTCCACCCGGGCCCCGAGCAGGCGCTCCGTGCAGTCCAGGAAGTTCTCGGTGTACCCGGGAACGTGAAGCCCGATCAGGTCGCACGCCAGAAGGCCGCGCAGGAGCTCGCGGTACCAGGGTAGCGTCCGGTAGAGATCGAAGGGCGGGAAGGGAATGTGCAGGAAGAAGCCGATGCGCGCCTGGGGGAGCATCTTGCGCAGGTGGTAGGCGCAGCGCATCAGCTGGTAGTCGTGAATCCAGATCAGGTCTGCGTCCGCGCCGATCTTCGCCGCCTTCTCCGCGAAGCGCTCGTTGACCGCGTCGTAGGACTCCCAGTCGCGGCGCTCGAACTGGGTCCGCTCCGGGAACGAGTGGAAGAGCGGCCAGAGGGTGCGATTCGAGAAGCCGTGGTAGAAGCGTCGGACCTCCGTCTCCGAGAGCCGAACCGGGGCGATCGGATAGGGACCGTGCGGAAGGGGGAGCCGCTGTCCGGGTCGGAGACGAATTCCGGGCCAGCCGATCCAGGTGCCCCCCAGGCGACGGAGCGCGGGATCGAGCGCTGCGACGAGGCCTCCGGTCGAACGCTCGACCGAGAGGCGTCCGCGCGCGCGGGTGACCGTGACGGGCAGTCGGTTGCTCACGATCACGAGCTTGTGGGGTCGCGCCACGGCTTCAGGATATCGGGTCGCGCGGGTAGACGTCGATCTCCGTGGCCTTGATCGTCGCCCAGACCTGCTGGCCCTTCTCGAGACCGAGGACCGAGACCGCCTCTCGGGTGACCTCGCACCACAGCGGCGGATTCGTATCCAGATGCAGCCTCGCCCGATCGCCGCTCACATCGAGCGAGGTGATCGGGCCTCGCAGGAGATTGCGCGCGGAGGACTTCGGGCGCTCCCGTGCAAGCACGATCGCGCTCGGTGCGATCCGGGCCAGCGCCATCGCTCCGGGCGCGACCTCGCTCGACGCGACGATCAGCCGACCTCCCTCGACCTCGAGCCAGGTCGCTCCCGCGTCGCTCCGAACCTCTCCCTCGATCAGGTTCTGGCCGACCAGGGACGCGACGAAGCGGGTCGCCGGTCGCGCCCGAAGGGCATCCGGCGGCCCCACCTGCACGAACCGCCCTCCTTCGATCACCGCGAGCCGGTCCGCGAGCAGCAGCGCCTCGAGAGGATCGTGGGTGATCACCAGCCGGACCCCCGCGAACCGCCGGAGCGCTCCCTGCAGGAGCGCGCGCACGCGCGGGCGGCGCTCCACGTCGAGTGCCGACAGGGGCTCGTCGAGGAGGAGCAACCGGGGCTCGATCGCCAGCGCCCTCGCGAGTGCCACTCGCTGCGCTTCCCCTCCCGACAACGCCTGCGGTCGCTGGGTCAGCACGCCTTGGAGCTCGAGGTCCGAGAGGAGCGAGCGGGCCCGCGCGCGCGCCTCGCGTCGCGATCGTCCCCTCGCCCGCAGCCCGAACGCGGCGTTGTCCAGGGCAGACAGCCGCGGGAAGAGCCAGAGCTCCTGGAAGACCACACCGATCTCGCGTGCCTGGGGGGCCAGGCGCGGGCCGCCCGGCGCGCGCTCCAGCAGTCGGTCCGAGAGCCAGACCTCTCCCCGGTCGATCGGGATCAGCCCGGCCAGCGCCGCCACCAGCGTCGACTTCCCCGCGCCGTTGGGTCCGGCGACGACGAGGGTCTGGCCGGGCTCCGCCTCGAGGGCGCCCTCGAGCTCGAAGCTCCCCCGGCGAACCTGCAGCCGGGCGCGGAGGCCTTCGCTCACTCGCCCACTCGCCAGCGCGCGAGGGTCAGCCCCCCGAGCGACAGCATCAGCAACGCCAGCGCGACCAGGTACCCGGCCTGCGGGTCCGTCTGGAGCGTCTGGTAGAGCGCCAGGGGGACCGTCTGCGTGCGCCCGGGAAGGTTGCCCGCAAAGGTGATGGTCGCGCCGAACTCGCCGAGGGCCCGCGCCCAGCAGAGCGCCAGCCCGGCGGCGAGGGCGGGCGCGATCTGTGGGAGCAGGACGGTCAGGGCGATCCGGATCCGCGAGGCCCCGAGGGTCGCGGCGGCGTCTTCCAGACCGGAGTCGCTCCGGACCAGGGCCGTCTCGACGGTCGCGATCAAGAAGGGGGTCGCGACGAAGGTCGCCGCCAGGATGGCCGCGAGGGGAGTCAGGGGGAGTACGACTCCGAAGGCTCGCAGCGGAGCGCCCACGAGGCCGAGCGGCCCGAACGCGGCCAGCAGGCCGGCCCCGGCCACCACGGGGGGCATCACCATGGGTGCAGTGACCAGGGCCCGCACGACCGGGCGCCCCGGGAGCCGGGTGCGGGCGAGAACCCAGGCGATGGGAAGGCCGAGGAGCGCCGCGAGCCCGGTCGCTCCGAGCGATGCGATCGCCGAGATCGCGAACGCGGAGCGCACGCGCGGGCTGGCGCCCAGATCCCAGAGCCTGGACCACGAGGCACCGAACCCGAGCGCCACCATGGGGAGCACGAAGAAGGCGACACCGAGCACCGCGAGTGCCAGGGTGAGGGCGCTGGCCCCGTCCCGCTGCCGACTCGAGCCGAGTCTCACGGGGAGCGGAAGCCGTGTCTCTCGAGGAGGGTCCGTGCAGCCGGGGACTGGAGCCAGCGAACGAAGCGCCGCGCGCGCGCCGCATGCCTCGAGCCTGCGACGACGGCGATCTGGTACGCAACCTTCACCTGGGCGTCTCCCGGCAGCTCTACCACCCGCACCCGCTCCGCGATCGCGGGAGTGACGTCCGTCGCGTAGACGAGCCCGGCGTCGGCCACCCCGAAGAGCACCTTCGAAACCACTCCCTTCACGTCGGCCTCGAGCGACACGTTCTCGGCCTCTGCGGGGTCGAGCTGACCGAGCCGCTGGAGGGCGGCCCGCGCGTAGCGTCCCACAGGGACCTCCGGCGCGGCAAGGACCAACCGTCGGACGTCCGAATCGGAACCGATCGGGGGCCCGTGCAGATCTCGGCGAAGGATCCATACCAGGCGGTTGCGGGCGAAGGTGACCGGCGTCTCGATCCGGCCCGTATCGAGCAGATCCCCGAGCGAGGCGCGATCGGCCGTGGCGATCAGATCGGCGCCGACCCCGCTCGAGACCTGGGTCGCGAGGACCTGCGAGCCGGCATAGCTGCAGATCACTGGAACGCCTTCGGTCGAGGAGAAGCGGGCGGCGAGATCGTCGAAGCTCTCGGTGAGCGAGGCGGCCGCGAGCACGACCAGGGCGTCGGAGTGGGCTGCGCAGCGGATCTGCGACAGGCCGAGGAGGAGTGCGATTGCGATCGCTCCGAACCGGCCGGCTTCGGACGGGCGCATCGCGGGTGTCCTGGACTTCGTCCCCTAGCGAACCTGACGCAGGAACTCGGAGAGCCCATAGCCGACGCGATCGCCGACGCGCCACTCGGTCATCCCCTCTCCGATGTGGGTGACCTTTCCCTCTCTGCGGTTTCGTAGCGGAATGAAGCTCTTGACGTCCCCCGAGAACTCGAGCTCCTCTCCGCTCTCGGTTCTCACCCGCGCGCGCACCTTCTTGTGGTAGAGGTCGTTCTCCTCGTAGTCCGCGTCGATCTCGGCCCACGTGATGTTCTCGACCTCGTCTCCGCGCACGATCACGCCGCCGCGCGTCGTAGATTCGCCCCCCGGATCGCGCGAGAGGATCGAGACCATCGCTCCCATGTCCGGGCCGAAGTTCATCGTCAGCCACTCGTAGCGGTCGATCGCCTGCCAGTAGCGAGGGCCCCAGGAATGGTCTCGCAGGCCGTAGCCATCGATCTCGAAGCGCTCGTCGTCGATCTCGAGCTGCCCCGTGACGTGCATGTGCTGCTCGTAGTGGGCCGAGGCGAACTGGTTCTCGGCGGGTCGGTCGCTCTCGCTCTGGCTCCGGGCGTGCCCGTACATCGGTCCGACCGCGTCGTGCTCGAGATCGAAGCGGACGCGGCGGCGCGGATTCTCGCGGAAGGCCCGGCTCGGGTCCGCCATTGCGCGCGGCTCGTCGAGCTCGACGGCCGAGCCGTCGTAGAGGGTCCGCAGCCGCTGCGAGGGCTCGAGCACATCGAAGCGAAGCCCGCCGGCGTCGAACGCGTCGTTGTTCTCGATCTTGGGCCGCTTGAACATGAACACGACGCGTCCATCGGGCAGGTAGAGGCAGACCGTCATCTCGGCCTGTCCCTCGTTGGCCCGGTTGCCCATGCGGAACCACCCGCCGAGCCGCTGGCGCGTATCGAAGAAGTTGAAGTACATGCTCTCGTTGAAGTTGGGCTCGGGACCGAGGGGATGCATGCAGTCGTCGTCGGGGCGGATGTTGCCGAGTACCTTGGCCATTCGGGATCCTCCGGTGGGGCTTGGGCCGTAGTATACTCCGCGCGCCCCCAGGGCAGATGGAGTGCGAAGTGGCCCAGGAGTTCGAGATCACCGCACCCGTGAGCGTGAGGGCGCGGATCGGCTCGAGCATCGTGCACGGCCGTCTCGAGTACGCCCTGTCCGGGCAGTGCGTCTGCGACTGGCCGGGCCGCGACGGGCGCGTTCGCAAGCTCTCGTGCCCCTACCCGGATATGGATCGCCCGCACCCCACCCTCACGCGGCGCGGTACGGGGACCGCGAACCGGGAGGTTGGCGGGCAGAAGGCGCTGCAGCTCTCGACCTGGACCGAGAACGACCCGGGCTGGCGCGCGACCCCGGGAGAGGCCACGCCGGTCCTCGATGCGTAGCGAGAGGACTCGACCCCGGAGTCCATGAAGGTCTCGCGCGAGCTCGTTCTGGTCGGAGGGGGGCACGCCCACGTGCAGGTGCTGCGTCGCTTTGCAATGCAGTCACCGCCCGCGACGCGGCTGACCGTCGTGGTCGATACTCCGGTCGCGATCTACTCCGGGATGGTTCCGGGCTTCGTCGCGGGCCAGTATGCCGCGCACGAGCTCGAGATCGACGTGCGACCCCTCGCGCTGCGAGCGGGCGCGCGCCTGATCACCGCGCGCGCCACGGCCATCGATCCGCGCGCGGGGCGAGTCTCGCTCTAGGGCCGGCCCCGCATCGCCTTCGATGCCGCCTCGCTCGACGTCGGCTCGACCGTTGCCGGGCTCGAGGTGCCCGGCGTTCGCGAGCACGCGATCCCGACCCGCCCGATCGCACGCTTCGTCGAGCGCATGCAGCGCGAGTCGACCCGCTCCGGCTCCGCGCGTCGCTGGGTCGTGGTCGGCGCCGGCGGGGGTGGGGTGGAGCTGGCGTTTGCGCTGCATGCACGATTTCCCGGTGCCTCGGTGACTCTCCTCGAAGGGGGTCCGCGGATCCTGCGGGGGGGCTCTGCGGCGATCGCTCGCCGAGTCGAGGGCTGCGCGCGCCGCGCTGGCGTCACCCTGCGCACAGGAGCGCGCGTGACGGCGATCGAGGCGGACCACGTTCGCCTCGAGGATGGGGACCGCGTTCCCTGCGAGGTCGCGATCTGGGTGGCGGGAGCGGCTCCCCACGACTGGCTGCGGGAGACGGGGCTGCCCCTCGACGACCGCGGGTTCGTCCGCATCGGCCCGACCCTGCAGGTGTCGGGCTGCGACGGCCTGTTCGCGGTCGGAGACTGCGCGAGTCTCGAGGGCGCGGCCCTTCCCAAGGCGGGAGTCTACGCCGTCCGCCAGGGGCCGGTGCTCGCCCGGAACCTGGACCGGAGGATGCGGGACCTTCCTCTGCGCCGCTATCGGCCGCAGTCGGACTTCTTGACGCTGCTCAACCTCGGTGACGGACGGGCGATCGGCGGCAAGTGGGGCCTGGGCTTCGAGGGCCGGTGGGTCTTCGCCCTGAAGGACCGGATCGATCGCCGCTTCATGCGGCGCTTCCAGGTGCTCACTGCAGACGGCGTGCGCACTGCCGAGTTCCCGCCCATGCCGGGTGAGGACGCGATGGTCTGCGGAGGCTGTGCGGCGAAGGTCGGCGAGTCCTCCCTGGTCCGCGCTCTCTCGCGCCTCGATCCCCCCGAGCCAGATCCCGACGTCGTGCTCGGCCTCCCCGAGGCCGACGATGCGGCCGCCGTCCGAACGCGGCATGGGGCCCTCTGGGTCTCGAGCGTCGACGCGTTTCGCGCCTTTACCGATGATCCCTGGCTCGTCGGGCGCGTCTCGGCCGTTCACTCAGCGAGCGACCTGTGGGCCAAGGGCGTCGAGCCGCGCTTCGCGCAAGCCTGGGTTCAGATGCCCGAGCAACCGCCCGTGACTCTCGAAGAGGAGCTCTTCCAGGTTCTCGCCGGGGCCCGGGCGTCCCTCGATCCCTGTGGGATCACCCTGCTCGGGGGTCACACCACGACGGGCGAGTCGCTCGCCGTGGGCTTTGCCCTCTGGGGCGAGATCGGAGCCGGGAAGAGGCTGCTCCGGCTCTCGGGTCTGCGCCCGGGAGACCGCCTGGTGTTGACCAGGCCCCTCGGGACGGGGGTGCTCTTCGCTGCAGACATGCGGGGGCGGGCCGCGGGCCCGTGGGTGGCCGACGCGCTGCAGGGGATGCTGCGCCCGAATGCCAGCGCCTGCCGGGTGGCGCTCGCGTGCGCGGCGCGTGCGGCGACCGACGTCAGCGGCTTCGGTCTCGCGGGACATCTGGGCGCGATGCTGCGGGCCAGCCGGCTCTCGGCGCGCATCGCGATCGATGCGCTTCCGCTCCTGCCGGGTGTGGAGACGTTGCTGGCGAGCGGGCTGCGCTCGAGCTTTCACGAGCAGAATGCGCAGGCGAGCCGCGGGCTGCGCATCGCTCCCGACGTGGCGGATCGCCCGACCTTGCAGCTGCTCTTCGACCCCCAGACCTCGGGGGGACTGCTCTTCGGCGTCGCGCCGGACCGGGCCTGCGAGGCGATCGCGGCGCTTCGCTCCGGCGGAGATTCTGGCGCCGCGGTGATTGGAACTGCCTGTGCCCTCCGCGCGGACGGAGCGATCTTCGAGGTCGTGGCCTCGGAGCCCGCCGAAGGTCCCCTGCCCTAGACGCACGCCAGCTCACCCCTCTCCCCGTCTCGAAGCGACCGGGAGGGCGTAGAATCGACGGGGTCGAGAGGAGATCGCGATGAGTGGATCCGAGCTACTGGAAGAGGCGGACAAGCTGCTGCCGCGGGTGATCGAGCTCCGCCGGGCGATCCACGCGGAGCCGGAGCTGGGTCTCCAGCTTCCCGAGACGCGTGCCCGAGTCCTCGCCGAGCTCTCCGATCTGGACCTCGAGCTCGAGCTTCACGAGCAGACGAGCGGGATCGTCGCCCGGCTGCGCGGCGGCCGACCCGGGCGGACCCTGCTCCTGCGCGGAGACATGGACGCGCTGCCGATGCCCGAGGACACGGACTTCGCGTACCGCTCGACGCGAGACGGCGCCATGCACGCGTGCGGCCACGATGCCCATACCGCGATGCTCGCCGGCGCAGCTCGGCTGCTCTCCAACCGCCGCGAGGAGCTGGCGGGAGACGTGGTGTTCATGTTCCAGCCTGGCGAGGAGGGCTACTTTGGAGCCCGCTACATGCTGGAGGAGGGCGTCCTCGACGACGTCGATGCGGCCTTCGCGATCCACGTCGCACCCCAGCTGCCCTCGGGCAGCGTCGGGACGCGCCCTGGAGCGATGATGGCGTCGGCCGATGTCTTCAGCATCGAGGTCGTGGGGCGGGGGGGGCATGCCTCGATGCCCTACGACTGCGCCGACCCGATTCCGGTCGCCTGCGAGATCGTGGGGGCCCTGCAGAGCTTCGTCACGCGCCGGATCGCCGCGACCGATCCGGTCGTGCTGACGGTGGCCCGGATCGAGGCGGGCACCACCACGAACGTGATTCCCGAGGCGGCGCGGCTCGAGGGTACGCTACGCGCGCTCTCCGAGAGGTCGCGGAGCCTCGCGCACGAGGGCATCTCGAGAATCGCGTCGGGGATCGCCGGCGCCCACGGACTGGAGGCGTCGGCGTCGCTCGTGACTGGCTACCCGGTCACGGTGAACGATCCCGGCTTCGCGCGACACGCTCTCGAGACTGCCGCCGATCTCCTGGGATCGGAGCGGGCAATCGAGATGCCAGCGCCGGTGATGGGTGCCGAGGACTTCGGTCTTCTCCTGCAGCAGGTGCCCGGCGCCATGGTCTTCCTGGGCGTGCGGCCCGAGGGCGAGGGCCCCCCAGCTCCCTGTCACTCCAACCGGATGCGGCTCAACGAGGCCGCGCTTCCGGTCGGCATGGCCCTGCACGCAGCGATGGCGCTGCGCAGCGCCGCCGCCTGATGCGAGGGCCCATGCCCGCGGACGCCCGAGGGTCGATAGGATGGCGGCTGGATGCGGAAGGAGGAACGAGATGAGGCTCGAGGGGAGGGTCGCCATCGTCACGGGAGGCGCGCGTGGAATCGGACGCGCCGAGGCGCTGGCGCTGGCTCGCGAGGGTGCGAGCGTGATCGTCAACGACTTCGGCGGGGGCCCGGACGGCACCGGCGGAGCTTCGGAGCCCGCGGAGGAGGTCGCCGACGAGATCACGGCCCAGGGCGGAAAGGCGATTCCCCAGTACGGGGACGTGTCGAATCCGGACACCGGTCGTGAGCTCGTCGAGCTCGCGCTCGACCGCTTCGGCCGCCTCGACATCCTGATCAACAACGCGGGCATCCTGCGCGACCGGATGCTGCACAACATGAGCGAAGCCGAGTGGGACGCCGTGATCGCCGTGCACCTGAAGGGCACGTTCGGCTGTACACGAGCCGCGGCGCCGGTGTTTCGGGGCCAGCGCTCGGGCGTGATCGTCAACACCGGCAGCGAGTCGGGTCTCGGCAGCATGGGACAGGCGAACTACTCGGCTGCCAAGGAGGGAATCGCCGGGTTCACGCGCACGATCGCGCGCGACCTGGGGCGCTACGGCTGTCGCGCCAACGTGATTCGTCCGCGCGCGGGAACGCGGCTCACGCTCTCCGACCAGCTGCGAGAGGCCATCGAACGGGCGCGCAGGTCGGGGGATCCGGCGCCCGACCTCGGCTCCATCGAGCGGTGGGTTCCCGAGGGTGTCGCGGCCTTCGTGACGTGGCTGTGCAGCGATGCCGCCCGCGAGGTGAATGGGCAGGACTTCGTGATCAGTGCCGAGCAGGTGAGCCGTCTGTCGCTTCCGGAGCCCGTGGCGACGATCTACAGCGAGACCCCCTGGACCCTGGATCAGCTCGATCGGGCGCTTCCCGACTCCATCTTGCGGGGAGTTCGGAACCGCTTCGTGCCGAAGCCCGCGTAGGCCTCGCTCCGGTCGCGAGGGCCGAGGGCTCTTCGGCGGACAGAGTCCCGTGACCCCCGAGGGGAGGTCTCAGGCCGTCGAGCCTCCGTCGACGGGAATCACCGCGCCATTCACGTAGGAGGCCTCGTCCGAGGCGAGAAAGGCGCAGACCGAGGCGATCTCCTCCGGGCGACCGGCGCGCCCGAGTGGGGAGATGGCGTAGCGGGTGGCGTCGTTCTTGTGGGGGTTGCCGCGCTCGGCCATGTAGGACTCCACCATGTGCGTTTCCACGAGCCCGGGTGCGACGCAGTTGGAGCGAACGCCACCCGGTCCGTAGGTGACGGCGAGCGAGCGCGTCAGGTTGGCCATCCCGGCCTTGGCCGCCGAGTAGGCGTGGGCATCGGGCATCCCCCGCAGCCCGCCCACGCTCGAGATGTTGAGGATCGCACCTCCTCCGTTGTGGAGCATCGCGGGGATCGCACGCTTGCAGACGTAGTAGACCGAGCTGAGGTCGATGTTGAGCACCTCGTTCCAGTACTCGGTCGGGGTCTCGACGACCCCCGCCATCCCGAAGGGGTGGGTCTCGCCATAGGCCCAACCCACTCCGGCGTTGTTGACGACGGCATCGAGGCACCCGAAGTGCTTCTGGACGGATTCGACCAGGCGCTCGCAGTCGGCCTCGCTCGAGACGTCGGCGACCTCGACCCGGCCTTCTCCGCCGGCGTCGCGGACGCTAGCGAGGGCCGCCTCGAGGGTCGCGCGCGTCCTGCCCGCACCCATCACCCGAGCCCCCTCGCGAGCGAATGCCTCGAGGCAGGCGCGTCCGATTCCCGTTCCGGCCCCGGTGATCAGCGCCACCTTCCCGGCGAGTCTTCCCATGGCGGTCTCCTCCTCGTCCATCTCGAGCCGCCCGATCCTACTCCACGCCGAGGCGCCGGGCGCCGGCTCCACCCGCTCCCGGCCCTTCCCCCGGGTGCGAAAATCGGATTCAATGGGCCCGACGCGCCTCGCCCGTGCGCTCCCCCGAGAGGATACGCTGGGGTCGGGCAGTGGGAGGCCGTTCCCGTGCAGTGCCCGTCCTGTCGCAACGACAACCGAACGACTGCCACCTTCTGCGATTCCTGCGGCGAACGGCTCGCGAGGACGTGCCCGGACTGTGCCTGCGTCGTGCGTGCCGACGCCGCTTTCTGCGACGCATGTGGGCGGCCCCTCTCCGAGGCTTCCCCGCGCCTCTCGCGTCCGCGCTTCTCGGGTAGGGAGCCACGCGCCTACACTCCCAGGCACCTCGTCGAGCGAATCCTGCAGGGGCGATCGGCCCTGGAGGGAGAGCGCAAGCAGGTGACCGTGCTCTTCGCCGACGTGAAGGGATCGATGGAGCTGGCGGAGGCGCTCGATCCCGAGGAGTGGCACGCGATCCTCGATCGCTTCTTTCGGGTGCTCTCCGACGGCGTGCACCGCTACGAAGGGACGGTCAACCAGTACACCGGAGACGGGATCATGGCGCTCTTCGGCGCTCCGATTGCGCATGAGGATCACGCGCAGCGCGCCTGCCACGCCGCGCTGCACCTGACGCGTGCGCTGCGGCAGTACACCGAAGAGCTCCGCGCGGAGCGTGGGCTCGACTTCGCAGTGAGGATCGGGCTGAACTCCGGGGAAGTGGTCGTCGGGAGCATCGGCGACGACCTGCGCATGGACTACACGGCGCAGGGTCACACCGTCGGGCTGGCCGCGAGGATGGAGGGCCTCGCCTCGCCGGGCGGGATCTGCCTGACGGGACGAACCGTCGAGCTCGCGAAGGGCTTCTTCCGCTTTCGGGCGCGGGGGACGGTCGAGATTCGCGGCCTCCGCGAGGCGGTGAAGGTCTACGGGCTCGAGGGACTCGGTCCGATGCAGACGCGCTTCGACGTCTCGCGCGCGCAGGGGCTGTCCCGGATCGTTGGCCGCGACCAGGAGCTCGACGCCCTGGAGCGCGCCCGGGCCGGGGCCCGCGCACGCGGTCAGGTGGTCGCCATCACGGGCGAGGCCGGAGTCGGCAAGAGTCGCCTGCTCTACGAGCTGGTGCAGGGCTGCCGGTCGCGGGGGATCCGGGTCCTGGAAGGCCGTGCTCTTCCCCACCGGCAGATGATCGCGTTCTCGCCCTGGATCGAGCTGCTGCGAGGCGCGTTCGGAATCGAGGCGCACGCTGGCGTGGACGAGATCCGAGCCAGGCTCGAGGGGCCGCTGGCCCGGCTCGCCCCGGGCTTCGAGGGGGCCCTTCCGCTCATGAGCGAGCTGCTGTCGGGAGCCGAGCGCGATCCGAGCCTCCCGCCCCTCGATCCGGAGGCTCGCCAACGCCGGATCGGTGAGCTCGTGCGCGAGATCCTCAGGATGCAGGCGGGAGCCGAGGGGACCCTCCTCGCTCTCGAGGACATCCAGTGGCTGGACGCAGCGAGCGCCCGGCTGCTCGAGGAGTGCGCCCGAACGATCTCGAGCTCGCCCGTGCTGGTGGTCGTCACCTGCCGGACGGAGGCGAGGGATCGCTTCTTCCCGCGCTTGCGCTGCCGGGAGCTACCGCTCTGGCCGCTGCCTCCGGACGAGATCGATCGGCTGCTCCGAGAGCTGCTCGGTCCCGGTGCCTCGCTGCGGGAGCTCGCGTCCCGCATCCGGGAGCGCACCGGCGGGAACCCCTTCTTCGTCGAAGAGGTGGTTCGCTCCCTGGTCGAGGCGGGCGCGCTGCAGGGGGAGCGGGGAGCCTACCGCAGGTCGGCCTCGGTCGATGCGCTCGTGATCCCGGAGAGCGTCCATGCCGTGCTCGCGGCCCGGATGGACCGACTCGAGGAACGCGAGAAGGCCGTCCTGCAGACCGCCGCGATCATGGGCAAGGAGTTCGAAGAGACCCTGCTCTCCGCACTCTCGGGGCTCTCCGCGGATCGGCTGGCCGAGGCGCTCGATCAGCTCCAGCGCAACGAGTTCATCGAGTACCGATCTCCGATCGGCGGAGCGACCTATGCGTTCAAGCACCCGCTCACCCAGGAGGTCGCCTATCGCTCCCAGCTGGGGGCCGCCCGCACAGGCACGCACGCGAGGCTCGCAGAGCTGCTCGAGGCAGGCTCCCGGCCCGGGGGATCCGGGCACGGAGCGGCGGTGATCGCGCACCACTGGGAGCGTGGGGGAGATCCGCTGCGCGCCGCCCGCTTCAGCGTCCGCGCCGCGCGCCACGCTGCTGCGTCCGACCCCGCGCAGGCCCTGCTTCACTGGAGACAGGCGCAGAGCCTGGCGGCAGCGCTGTCCGACTCGGACGAGGCGCAGCGACTCGAGCTCACGGCCAGCATGACGATTCTGGGCTTCGGGTGGCGCGAGGGCATGTCGGACGAAGATGCGGGGCGCCTGTTCGCACACATGCTCGAGAGGATCCGAGCGATCGGTGGAGAGGGCCAGCTCCGCTGGGAGGCCCTGGCCCGCGCGGCCTACGGCCGCGTGCTCGCCAATACCAACGCCGATGCCTACCTGGCTCACACCCGTGCCGGGCTCCAGCTCGCACGCGAGGCGGGAGACGAAGAGGTCGCGACCTCGATGCGGGCGATGCTGAGCCAGGGACTGCGCCAGGCCGGTCGGCTCTCCGAGAGTCTGGCGATCTGCGACGAGCTGCTCCAGGGCCTGAAGGGAGATCCCGAAGAGCGTCTCTTCGGACTCCGCTTCAGCCCCACGCTCTGGCTTCGCGCCATGCGCGGGCAGACGCTCCTGCTGCTGGGACGACTGGGAGAAGCGCGCGATGACCTCGACTGCGTCATCCAGACGGCCACCGAGCGCGACGACGTGGAGCTGCTGGTCGCGCCCCGCTACATGTACACGGATCTGTGTTGGGTCGGGAACGACCCGGTGGGAGCGCTGGCCCCGGCGGAGGAGGCGGTCGCCATCGCGGACCGGCTGGGCAGTACCCTCTCGCTGGTCTATGCCGGCGCAGCCCTCGGATTTGCGAATCTGCTGAACGGCGACGCCGCGCGCGCTGCCGACCAGATCGACGGCGCCCTCCGGCTCTCGCGAGACAAGAGGGTCGGCGCCGAGATCGAGGCTCGCCTGCTGGCTCACCTGGCCGAGGCCCAGCTGCAGGTGGGAGAAGCGGCGCAGGCGCTCGAGTCGGCGGAGCTGGCCGTCGAGATCGCTCGCCGGCGCCGTACCCGGGTCTTCGAGTGCCAGGCCGAGCTGGTGCGGGCCCGCGTGAGCCGTCTGGGCGGGGGGCCCGCCGCGAGTCGGGAGGGGGTGATGGCGGATGCGACGGCGGCGCTGGACCGCGCCGCGGGCCTCGTCGAAGAGACCGGCGCCAGGGTCTACGCGCCCTTCCTCCACCTCGAACGCGCCCGGATCGCAGACGCCCGGGGACAGGCTCGGGCGCGAGTCCGCGAGATCGAG
>JBHHYV010000032.1:0-30453 GCA_046757685.1 Myxococcota bacterium | reverse complement strand
CGAACCATGAACTCTCCGAACGAGACTAGCTGCATCGCTTTCGCCCTCCCTAGCACGGCGGTCGCTCAAGCCGCCCAACTACTATTCGTACGCCAGGATACCGGATTCGTCGGACGGATAGTGTTCGGCCTGGGCGCTTGGGGGTGGAGGATGCGGGCCCGTGGGACAGCTCAGAAACGCGGACTTGGCCGCTGCTGCCTGGGTTGCTCGGGATGTTATGCGGCGGAGGGAGTCGGTCTAGAGCGAAGACCTCGGAGTGATCGCGAATCGGCTGGGGGGCCACCGGCGGGTAGGTCCCGGGTGGTGTTGGTCTTCGGGGAGCGACGCCTCCTGATGGGTTCATCGTGAACGCTGTGGAGCCGGTCGCGCCGTTGGGTGTGGGCGGCGTCCTCCACCCCCGGGGGCTTGGCCACGTCTGCGGGGCATTCGTCCGTCCCTGAGGGGCGAGGACGAGCTCCGGTTCGGCTGGCGCAGCGCGGTCGCCCGAGCACCCGGCCCTGGATCGAGCGGAGGGGGTCACTCGACTTGGAGGGGCCCGGACACGCTAGACTGCCCCGCCATGGCATCGCTCGAGATCGCGGGGGTCCGCCTGGAGGTGGAGCATCGGAACGTCGGCGCGGACGGCGGGGGGACGCTGCGCGTGCTCGACTCCGAGGGCCGCGAGCGGCTGCGCTTCGACTGCTTCGAGCGCCTGCCCCACTTCCACCTCGACCCCGGCGGCCGCGACGAGGTGACCGCGCTCGACCCCCTCGGCGACCCGATCGCGTGGACGATCGGCGAGCTGGAGCGCGACCTGGAGGGCTACCTGGGCCGCGCTGGGTTCGCGCTCGAGGATCGTGTCGATCGCGGCAAGCTGGCGCCGATCCTGGGGGCCGCGGAGCAGGCGCTGCGCTGTCCGATTCCCGACCTCGACGCGATCGAGCCGGCGGCGCTTCGCCAGCGCCGCGGCGAGAAGTGGCGTCTCTACGGTCCCGAGGTGCTGCCGGCCTGGGTCGCCGACATGGACTTTCCGGTCGCGGCCCCGATCCAGCGGGCGTTTCGCGACCTGGTGCGACGCAGCGACTTCGGCTACCCGCGAAATCCCAGCGTCGACGGCCTTCCGACGCTCTTCGCAGAGCGCATGGCCGAGCGCTTTGGGTGGCAGGTCGAGCCGCGTCTCGTCGAGGTGATCATCGACGTGGTGCAGGGCATCTTCCTGGCGCTGCACACCTACGCCGAGATCGGGGAGGGCGCGGTGGTCCAGACCCCGATCTATCCGCCCTTTCTGGGGGCCCTGCAGCAGACGCAGAGAGCCCTGGTCGAGAGCCCGCTCGCGCTCGGCCCGGCGGGCTACGAGGTCGACCTGGATCACCTGCGCAGCGTGGGGGACGCGCGAACTCGCCTGCTGCTCCTCTGCAACCCCCACAACCCCTCCGGTCGCGTCTTCACCCGGGCGGAGCTCGAGGGCATCGCCCAGGTCGCCCTGGAGCAGGGCTGGATCGTGATCGCCGACGAGATCCACGCCGACCTGGTCTACGAGGGCCGCCGACACATCCCCTTCGCGAGCCTCTCGCCCGAGATCGCCGCCCGCACCGTGACACTCACCTCGGCCACCAAGGCGTTCAACGTCGCAGGCATGCGCTGCGCGGTGGCCGCGTTCGGGAGCCGCGAGCTGAAGGCCCGCTTCAACGCGCTCGGAGGTCGACACGCGCACGGGGGAGCGAGCACGGCGGGGATGCTGGCGATGGAGACGGCCTGGCGCCACTGCCAGCCCTGGCTCGACCACGTGGTCGGGTATCTCGAGGCCAACCGAGACTTCGTGGCCCGCTTCGCCGCCGAGAACCTGGAGGGCATCGTCACTCACGTGCCGGAGGCGACCTACCTGGCGTGGCTCGACTGCCGGGCCCTCGAGCTTCCCGAGGGACCCCACTCCTTCTTCCTGCACAGGGCGCGGGTCGGCCTGAACGACGGCGCCACCTTCGGCACCCCAGGCGATGGGTACGTGCGCCTCAACTTCGCGACCTCGAGGGCCATCTTGCGCGAGCTGCTCGAGCGGATGGCCGCGTCCTTGAAGGAGCGCTGAGCCGGGACTCCCGAGCTCGAGGCGGCTTCCGGAACGCGCTCAGCGCACCGATGCTGCAGCGCTGCGAACCGGGTATCCCCGAATCGGGGTCAGGCCGAGCTTCTGGTGCGGGTAGTCGAAGCGGACGATGTAGTCGTCGAGCAGGTCCAGCCCGATCACCGTCTCGTCCTCGAGCCAGCGCGCTACGCGCACGCTCGACTCACTCCGCACCCCGACCTGGAGCTCGACGTCCTCGAGCGAGAGGGTTCCGAGCCGGGCATGGTCGAGCTTCTGCACCGTGGAGATCTGCGTTCCCAGCACGTTGGTGTGCTGGACGCGAGGGGCGTCGGGGTCGAGGGGAATGCCGAGCGAGCGCGCCTTCTCCTCGGTGATCGCGATCGAGGCGCCCTCGAAGCCCGTGTCGACCAGCGCCCAGACTGCGCCGGTTCCCAGCTCGAGACGGACGTAGGGTCTGCCCTCGCGGATCGGAAGATCGAGGACCCGCTCGTCCCGTCTTCCCTCCACCACCGGGTGAAGCTCGGGATCGAGCAGGCGGACCCGGCCGCGGAGGAAGTCCACCTCGACCACGAAGTGGCGCAGGAACTCTCCGCCGAGCAGCGCGTAGTCCAGGTGCGCGGGCCCCCGTCCGGCGCCCACGACGTGCTGCCCCATCACCCAGAACTGGAGATCCCGGCCGGTCACGGTCTTGCGCCGGTAGGGATCGGTCTTCGCCGAGCGGACCGAGATGCCCATCGAGCGTGCGTAGTCATCGGTCAGGACGGAGTCGGTCGCCCCGGTGTCGAGCTCGAAGACGAAGGAGCGCGCCCCCGGAGGCGCGAGGTCGATCAGCACCGTCGCCCCGCGACCCGTGTTGAGCATCGGCAGGTCGGCCAGCACGCCGCGGCGATCTGGGCTCGGGCTCCTGAGAGCCACCTGGGGCAGCGCATCGGAGCGGAGTGCGAGCAGCGGCGAGCCGTCCACTCGAGTGCCATTCGGCGTGCGGAGCAGCGCCTCGAGGGTCCGCAGATCCAGGTCGGTCGGCCGGAACCGACGGCTCCGGAGCCAGTCGAGGCTCATCGCAGAGTCGCAGCGCCGGCAGTCGCGCAGGCCCAGCGCGTAGCCGAAGGCGTGCATCGCCTGGACTCGAAGCTCCTGGGGCGAGAGCCGGTACCTTCGCGACGGGATGGGCTGCACCGAGAGCATCACCCGACCCCGCGTACGAAGCTCGCCTTCCACCACGCGAAACCCGATGCCACCGTCGCCCGCCAGCCGACTGCGGGGACGCCGCGTCCAGGCGACGACGATGTCGGCGTCGGAGTCCTCGCGCGTGAACTCGAGAGCGAAGTCCCCATCGAGTCGACGGATCGCCCGCTCCCAGTCCGAGAACCCGCGCCGGGCCGCGCTCCGGGTCTCCTCGAGCGTGCTCCCCGAAGCCCGTCGATCGGGAAGGGGGACCGCGACCCGGAGCGGCCGCCGTGCCTGCGCCAGGTGCACGAAGGCGGGCGTGCCGTCACGGTCCTCGACGTTCGGAGCGACGAAGAGCCGATCCGGGCGAAACGTCTCGACCTCCCGGCTCTCCGCCACCATGGCGTTCGGGTTCTCGATCCGGCTGCGCAGCGCCTGGAGCTGCCGCTCCTCGCCGAGCCGCGAGTAGACCTCGGTCAGGTTGGCCGCGACCTGGGACCTGAACGCGGTCTCGGGCCCGTACGCCGCCTCGACCTGCTCCAGGTATGCCTCCATCGGCTCCCGCGCCTGCTCCCAGCGCCCGCTCACGATGTAGAGCGTTCCGAGACGGTCGAGGACATCCAGGCGGAGCCGGCTCCCCGGCTCCAGCTTCTCGTCGGCCAGCCTTCGAGCCTCGAGCAGGATTCCCTCGGCGCTCGACTCCCGACCCAGATCCGTGTAGGTCAGGTACAGGTTTCCCAGCTCGGCGAGGGCGTGGACCAGCGCCCGCGAGTCGACCGGGGTCTCGCTCGCGAGCTTCAACGCCTGCTCGAGATTCGCGGCGGCCTCGCGATAGGCGCCCCTCTCGATCTGACCCATGGCCGTCCGCTCGAGGCCCTCGAAGCTCGTCGACGCGCACGAGAGGAGGAGCAGCGCGAGCGCGAGCCCGCGCGCACGGCACAGCGCCTGCGGCAGCAGCAACGAGTCGGACCCGCTCACGGCAGCGACGATCCTAGCAGGCAGGTCCGGGTCCTGCGGACGGGCGAGAGGGGCCTGGCCGCCGAGACCCGAGGCGGGGGCCGCATCTCCCCCTGGAGTCGGTGTACCCTGAAGAGCACGCTATGAGCAGGCCCGAGCCCTTTCGCGTACACGTGGTCGTCGGCGGCTTTCCGCCGGGTGCCCCCGCCGCACACGACATGGACCATGCGCGGCTGCGGATTCTCGGCCTGCTGGCCGAGAGGCCCGAGGTGCTCGCGACGGTGAGCAGTGACTTTGCCGATCTCGAGCGTTGGCTGCCCGGGAGCCAGCTCCTGGTCAGCTACGTAGCCGGGCCCTACCTGGACGAGGCGCACAACGCCCTCACACGCGACTGGATCCGCGACGGAGGGCATTGGCTGGCGCTGCACGGGACCAGCGGGGGCCGAGCCACCCCCGTCGGCGGGGACCGGCGCATCCGACAGATGCAGCGCAGCGCCCACCACGACACGCTCGGCTGCCTCTTCCTCAACCACCCCCCCATCCGCAGGTTCCGCGTGGACGTGGCCGACCCGGATCACCCCCTCGCGCGGGGGCTCCCGGCTTCGTTCGAGGTGGACGACGAGCTCTACCTGGTGGAGCTGCTCGACCCCACTCACACCCGGCTGCTGCTGACGACGGATCTGGAGAAGGACCCCTCGCCCGAGGGCTTCGGGTTCTTCTACCCCGACGACACCTCGGTGCTCGCCGACGGAAGGACCCGTGCGCTGGCCTACACCCGCGCCCTGGGGCGTGGCGCAGTCACCTACGTGGCGCTCGGCCACTGCCACTCTCCCACGACGAACGTGCAGCCCTTCGTCGACGCGAGCGTGAGCGCGTCGGGCACGACGCCCCTCAGCTTTCGCGGATCCTGGGAGGCCCAGCCCTTCGAGCAGCTGCTACGCAACGCGATCGCCTGGCGCGTCTCCAAGCACCCGCAGCCCCCCGACAGGGGATAGGCCCCCTCGCATGCGGGCCCTCGACGAGAGCGGAGGTGCCTGTGTGCCCACCCCCAGCGCGCATTCCAGAGTGTTTCCAACCGCTTGGGTCTCGGGTCGCGCGGCCGGACCCGGTCCGGCCCAGCGCGGCGCAGCGTTTTTCCACCGCCCACGTGAAGCGGATCACAGTTTCGCCCTTGCGGGGGCGGTCTCCTGTGTCCCTGAACTGGGGGGACCACCATCATGCATCCATTCGCGACCCTTCTCGTCGCCTTCATCCTGGCGGCCTGCGGCGCCTCGGACTCCGGCACGACATCGACGGACAGCGACTCGGCGACGCCGCCCGTCGGGGCCATGGGCCATGCAGCGGGGCGCCAGCCGGTAGCGGCTCCCGCCGTCGCAGCCCAGGTCGACCCGAAGGTGCAGAGCTGCCTCGCCCTGGTGCGTCAGGCGAGCTACCGACAGGCCCTTCCGGCGTGCGCTGCGGCCCTGGAGATCGAGCCGGACAACCTCGAGCTTCGACACGCAGCGGACAAGGCCCGTGCGGAGGCGGCCCGTGAGACGGCCGCGGGACTCGCGAGTCCCCCCTCTGCCGAAGAGACGGCGGGAGCCGCGGCCGGGTCGAGCCTGGGGAGCGCTACGGGCGCTCCGAGGGAAGCGACAGGCCAGACGAGCCAGTAGCCGGAAGCCCGCGTCGTTCTCGCGGGGCTCGGGATCCCCCTGCGGGGATCCCGGGAGCGGGTGCGGCTTGCGGGGGTCTGGCTGCACGCTGCGATACAATGCGCTGTGGCCGCCGCGTGGGGCGGGGTCCACCCCGGCCTGCAACCCAGGAGGTCTCCGTTGAGCGCAGCCCGCTTCCGCTTCGGCATCTTCATGGCTCCCTTCCATCCCGTCGACGAGAACCCCACGCTCTCGCTGCAGCGCGACTTCGAGCTGATCGAGTGGCTCGACCGGCTCGGCTTCGACGAGGCCTGGATCGGGGAGCACCACTCCGCGGGCTACGAGATCATCTCGAGCCCCGAGCTCTTCATCGCAGCCGCCGCCGAGCGGACCCGGCGCATCCGGCTGGGGACGGGCGTGGTCTCGCTGCCCTACCACGGACCGCTCGCGGTGGCGGGGCGCATGAACCAGCTCGACCACATGACCCAGGGCCGCTGCATGTTCGGTGTGGGACCGGGCTTGCTGCCCTCGGACGCGTTCATGCAGGGAATCGATCCCCGACGTCAGCGCGACCGCATGGTCGAGGCGCTCTCCGCGATCCTGCCGCTGATGCGCGGCGAGACGGTGACCATGAAGACCGACTGGTTCGAGCTGAACGAGGCTCGGGTCCAGCTCTCGCCCTACACGCTTCCGCAGATGGAGGTCTGCGTCGCCTCGTCGGTCTCGCCCTCGGGCCCGCGCACCGCCGGGCGCTTTGGCATCGGAATCCTGTCGCCGGGGGCGACCAGCAGCGAGGGCTTCGACGCCCTCAAGAACACCTGGGGCATCTGGCGGGAGCAGGCCGAGAAGCACGGCAACACGGCGGACCGCAGCGGGTGGCGGCTGGCGGCCCCCGTGCACGTGGCGGAGACCCGCGAGCAGGCGCGTGAGAACGTTCGCTTCGGGCTCACGCGCTGGCGCGACTACTTCGAGACGATCGGTGGGCTGCCGATCGCCGGAGACGGCAGCGACGATCCTGTCGAGGCGCTGGTCGAGTCGGGGATGGGGGTCATCGGAACGCCGGACGACGCGATCGCCCTGATCGAGCGCCTCCAGGAACGCTCGGGGGGGTTCGGCTGCTTCCTGCAGATCGCCCACGAGTGGGCCAATCGCCAGGCCACGCTCGAGAGCTACGAGCTCTTCGCGCGCTACGTGATTCCCCACTTCCAGGGCACGAATCGCCTGCGCCAGAAGAGCCTGGACTGGGCGCGCGACAACCGCGAGACGTTCATTGGCGCGGCCATGCAGGGCGTCATGGAGGCGGTCCAGAAGCACGCGGCCGAGGCGCAGAGCGGGGCCGACGGGAACGATTGATGCGGATCGCGCTCGTCCAGCAGCGCGTCACGGAGGATCCCAAGCACAACGTCGCGCGCGCCCGCGAGGCGGTGCGCGCCTGCGCGGAGCGCGGCGCCGAGCTGGTCTGCCTGCAGGAGCTCTTCCGGACCCCCTACCCGGCGGACTGCGAGGATCCGGAGCGCTGGGACTGGGCCGAGCCGATCCCGGGCCCGACCTCGGAGGGCATGGCGGCGCTGGCCGGGGAGCTCGGGCTCGTTCTGGTCGTCCCTCTCTTCGAGAAGCGCGCGCCCGGCCTGTACCACAACGCCGCGCTCGTCTTCGATGCCGACGGCTCCCTCGCCGGGCACTACCGCAAGATGCACCTGCCGGACGACCCGGGGTTCCACGAGAAGTTCTACTTCTCGCCCGGCGATACCGGCTTTCGTGCGTTCGACACGGCCGCCGGTCGGATCGGAGTGGCGATCTGCTGGGACCAGTGGTTCCCCGAGGCGGCGAGGCTGCTCGCGCTCGACGGGGCGAGCGTCCTCTTCTATCCGAGCGCGATCGCGTGGAGCGAGGGCGAGTCGAGCGAGGTGCGCCGCGCACAGCTCGACTCGTGGCGTACGGTCCAGCGCGGACATGCGATCGCGAACGGCGTCTTCGTCGCAGCCGTCAACCGGGTGGGGCGGGAGCGCGCGCTCGACTTCTGGGGTAGCTCGTTCGTCTGCGATCCCCAGGGGCAGGTCCTGGCCGAGGCTCCCGGCGACGACGAGTGCTCGCTGGTCGTCGACTGCCCCGCCGACCGGATCGAGCACCAGCGCCGGGAGTGGCCCTTGCTGCGGGACCGACGGATCGACGCCTACGCTGACCTCACCCGGCGCTTTCGCCGCTGACACACCGTGAGCTCGGTCCCCGGCACGCCCGCACTCCGGATGCCCGCACTCCGGATGCCTGCACTCCGGATGCCTGCAGAGTGGGAGCCCCACGCAGCCACCTGGCTGGCCTGGCCCGAGAACCTGGATGACTGGGGGGACTGCCGCGAGCCGGTCGAGGCCGAGTTCGCCGCCCTCGTCGCCGCGCTGACGCGCTGCGAGCCGACGCACGTCCTCGCCCGCGATCCCGAGCGCAGCCGTGCGCGCCTGGCCGAGCTGGCGCCCCGGGCTCACCCGCAGATCCACGAGCTCGAGGCGGTCGAGTCCTTCCTCCGCGATACCGGACCCAGCTTCGTCCACGGCCCCGAGGGCGGGGTCGCGATCGACTGGAGCTTCGACGGCTGGGGAGGGCGCCACCCCGCCGCCTGCCGGGACGACGCCGTCGCGTCGCACGTGGCCGCGATGGCCGGGATCCCCGTTCATCGCAGCGCCCTCCACGCCGAGGGCGGGGCGTTCGAGGTCGACGGCGAGGGGACCGCCCTGGCCACCCGCTCGACCTTGCTCGCACACAACCCCCAGTGGAGCCGCGAGCAGGTCGAGGCCGAGCTTCGCGACTGTCTCGGGGTTCGTCGCGTGGTCTGGCTCGAAGGCTGCCTGGCGGGAGACGACACCGGCGGGCACGTCGATACGCTCGCGCGCTTCGCCGGCCCCGGTCGAGTCGTGCGCACGCGGGGCGGATCCCGGGACGCGCTGGAGCACCTGGACGAGACCCTGCGAGGGACTCCGGACGCGAGCGGCCGCACTCTCGAGATCTGCGAGCTTCCCGCCCCGACGGCGATCTGCCACCGGGGACAGCCCCTTCCCGCCAGCTACGCCAACTTCTACCTCGCCCACGGCGCGGTCCTGGTCCCACAGTTCGGGGTCCCGGAAGACTCTCTAGCGCTGGAGCGCCTGGCGGAGCTGTGGCCGGCCCGCAAGGTGATTGGAGTTCGCTCGCGGGTGCTTCTGCGAGGGCTGGGCTCGATCCACTGCCTGACCCAGCAGCAGCCCGCCCTTCCAGAGTCGAAGGTGGGTCAGCTGGAAGCGGAGGCGACCACGACGGTCTCGCGCGAGACGTAGTCGTAGGGCCGACCGTCGAAGCCACCCAGAAACTCGAGATCGTCGAATCCCGCCCGCGCCAGCAGGTGCTCGAGCTCGTAGCGAAAGAAGTAGCGCAGCCGGAACTCGACCACGTCGTCGTCGAGCACCGAGTCGCCCTTCCGGCGCTCGTAGCGCATCCGCACGTGGAGGATCTGGCTCGCGGCATCGGTGCGGACAGAGACGAAGCGCACGATCTCCTCCCCCTCGAGCTCGAAGCGCACGTCTTCCTGCTCGGGACGCTCGACCTGGGCCATCCGCTCCAGCTGCGGCGCGAACACGTCGAAGGCAAAGCTCCCCCCCGGCGCCAGGTGCCGGCGCACCCGGGCCAGACACGCGAGCTGGTCCTCGACGCTGTACAGGTGCTGCAGGGCACGGAATGCCGAGAAGATCAGGGTGAAGCGCTCCTCTCCCAGGTCGAAGGCCTGCATCCGCTGGCAGACGAGCCGCAGCGTCGGCACCTGGGAGCGGCGCCGGAGCACCTCGAGCATGCGTGGCGAGGCATCGAGCCCGGTGCACGGAATCCCGAGCTCCGCGATCGGCAGCAGCACCCGACCGGTTCCGCAGCCGAGCTCCAGCACCGGCCCCGCCGCCTGGCGCGCCAGCTCCCGGTAGAACTCGATGTCGGCCCCCTGCCGCAGCGGGGCATAGGCCGCGTCGTAGTAGCGGGCCGTGACCGTCCCGTACTCGTCTACCTCGCTCGCGATCCGCTCCGGCACGCGCGCAGTGGAGCGCATTCCGGTCCCCGAAGCAACAGGCTCCTGCCACCGCGATGAAGCGGGCCTGCTAGCCTCGGGCGATGCTCTCGGCCTGGGCGGAGGAGCCGTTGCGCAGCACACTCGACGCCTGGATCGCCGCCGCGCGCGGCCGCTATGCACCGCCGCTCACCTTCTCCGAGGTCCGTCGCGGAGTGCAGGCCCTGTCCTCGCTCTACGTCGAGCGCCGCGGGCAGGGACGGCTGGCGGCGCGCGCCGCAGACGGGGCGGCCAAGCGCTGCGCACTGGCGAGCTACTACGCTCCGCTGCACTTCCTGAGCGTGTGCGCGGCACTCGACGCGATCGAGGCGGCCTCGCCTCCCGATCGGATCCTGGACCTGGGCTGCGGAACGGGGGCCGCCGGGGCGGCGGCCGCGCGATCGCTGGCGCCCCGCGCCGCGGTCCTGGGCCTCGACGCCTCGGCATGGGCGCTCGGCGAGGCGCGCCACACCTACCGCGCGTTCGGGATCGCGGGCCGCACGCGACGCGGCCGCGTCCCGCAGGCGCTCCCGAAACCCCGGCGCGGGGACTGGTGGGTGGCGGGCTGGATCGTAAACGAGCTCTCGCGAGCCGATCGCGAGGAGCTGCTCGCGACCATCCATGGCGCGCTGGATCTCGGCGTCTCTCTCCTGGTCCTCGAGCCCCTCTCGCTCCGCACCAGCCCCTGGTGGCCCCAGTGGCGAGCGGCGCTGGAGCCGCACGGAGCGCGCGAGCGGCTGGTTCGCACGCCGATCGCACGTCCCGACTGGATCGAGGCCCTCGACCGGGCGACTCGGCTCGACCACCGCACCCTCGGCGCGCGCGTGCTGGTGCGAACGGGGTGAGCGAGAAGGCGGGCGCGCAAGAGGACGCGGAGAGCCCTGCGCGCGGCCGAGCTAGCCCTCGTCCTCCGGTCCGATCAGCAGGGTCGGCACGCCGCAGGTTCCGGATCGCACGCTGAAGACCTGGGTGCCGGGCTTGTTGCCGCGCCGCACACCGGTCACGTCGAGCTCGGGATCGGCCGCCAGGCGCGCGTGCGTCGCCCGGACGTCGTTGACCTGGAACGCGAGGCCCCACAGCCGGTCGGCGCTCTCGCCGCCCTCGGGATCGGGCGGCCGGTCGAGGGGAGCCGCCAGCTCGATCGTGATCCCTGCCAGTCGAAAGAAGACCAGCCGGACGTTGCGCGCGTCAAAGCTGCGGTCGAGCGCCAGCCGGATTCCGAGGCCTCCTCCGTACACGTCGATCGAGGCGTCGGCGTCGCGAGTCTGGATCACGATGTGGTCGATTCCCGAGACGCAGCTTGGCGCAGGGACGGAGCGCTCGGAGTCCCGGACCCGGCCGTCCAGGTTCTGCACCGCGAAGACGCGGATCCCGCGCGCCGAGCGCGACGCGATCGGTAGCGCGCGCCAGCGGCGCTTGCGGCCCGAGTGCGCCTCGATCTCGAACCCGTCGACGGGATCACCGGCCCGGATCGCTCGCTCGGCCAGCGACTTGGCACAGGCCTCGAGATCCTCGGTCTCGAAGGTCAATGCCAGGGGCCCTTCCCCGTCCGCGTCGAGCCGGCGCTGCGCGAAGTGGCCGAGCGGACCCTCGCCGGCCGGGGCGATCAGCTGGATCGACCCGTTGCGAAGCCGGAAGACGCTGTTGCGGGCACCCATGGAGGGGCTCTCCGCGCGCCAGGCCGGATGCCTACCGAGGAGCCTGGCGTAGCGCTCGGTCGCAGCCTCGAGGTCGCGGACCGCGATCTGAACGTGATCGAGACGGGTGAGCACGCCTCCAGAGTATCACCGTTCAGTGTCGCCCGGGGCCGGGGCAAGCCGCTCGATCAGGCCCGTCCAGACGTCCGAGAGCCCTTCGGCCTCTTCGCTCGCTGCGCCGCGGGCCCCCTCCAGGGCAGCGCCGGAGATCGCTTCGGGCACGGATCCGGGGGGATCGAGCTCGCCGGTCGGTCGCTCGGCTACTGCTCCCGTCGTCAGGCAGGCCGCCACGATCGCCGCGGCGACGGCGCGCAGCGCGCCGAAGCGACCGACCCTGCGGCGTGGCGCGAGCGCGACCGTGGCACGCGGATCGTCGCCGAGTGCGCCTCGCTCCTCGAGCCAGCGCCCGAGTGTGGCGCGACAGTCTCGCGGGGTCGGAGTGCCCAGGATCCGCTCCAGCGCATGGCGGAGTGCGGTCGCCGACTGCACGCGTCTGCGGCGGCGGACCTGCAAGCAGCGTCGCACCAGGCGCGCGAGGGCCCTGGGGGTTCCGGGAGCCAGCCGCCGGACGGACAGCGGGCGCGAGCGGCGCGATCGGCGCACCGAGCCGACCGAGTCGTCCGCGCCCCCGAGCGCATGGGGCAGCCGTCCCGTCAGCATCTCGTAGAGGAGCACTCCAAGGGCGTAGAGATCGCCGCGCGCATCGGCGGGATCGCCGTCGAGCTGCTCCGGCGCCATGTAGGGGGGCGAGCCCAGCAGCGTCCCGGTCTCGGTCAGCCCCGCTCCACTGGGCGGCAACACGATCCCGAAGTCCGCGATCTTGACCTCGCCCCGTCGCCCCAGCAGCACGTTCGCGGGCTTCAGGTCGCGGTGCACGAGGCCGCGGCTGTGAATCTCCTCCAGGCCGCGGGCCAGCTCGAGCGCGAGCCGGGCCGCGATCGGCGCGGGCAGTGGACCCTCGCGCTCGAGCGCGGTCCGAAGATCGGCGCCGTCGACCAGCTCCTGGGCGATGTAGTGGCTCCCGCGGTAGCGAAAGCAGTCGTACACGGCGACGACGTTGGGATGCTGCACCATCGCCGCGGCGCGCGCCTCGCGCTCGAATCGCTCGACGCAGGCCGGCGACCCCAGGCGCTCGCGTCGCAGCTGCTTGAGGGCGACCGGTCTCTCGAGGGCGGGCTGGGTGCCGGCATAGACGACTCCCATGCCGCCCTCGCCGAGCTTTCGCTCGAGGACGAAGCTGCCCAGCGTGCGCGGTGCGTCGTGCGCCATCGGGAAGGCCTTCCCTCGAGGGCGCTAGACCTCCGGGACCACCCAGGTGCGCGCCTCGGAGTCCCGCTCCTCGATCACCATCTGGAAGCCCTGGTCGCCCAGCGTACAGCGGTCGCCATGGTGGAGGGCGCTCGACTCGACGCGCTCCCCGTTCACCTCGACCCCGTTCGTGCTGCCGAGATCGCGGATCCAGAAGCCGTCGCGGCCGAACTCGATCGACGCGTGCTGGCGCGACAGCGAGTCGCTCTCGAAGGCCCAGTCCACACCTGGCCCGCGGCCGATCGTCAGGCGGCGCTGGTCGAGCGGGATCTCGGTGCCCTCGGCGCCGCCGGAGACGGCGACGAGCGAGGCCCGGAACTTGGCGAGGAAGTGGGCGAATCCGGCCTCTCCGGCCGGTCGCTCGAGCTTGCGGGTCGATCGATCGCGCACGGCTCCCCGGTCATCGGCCGGGAGGTCGGCGCACTTGACCCCAGCTTCGCCAGCCCCTGCGCCCGGCCGGGCCTCGGAATCCCTCGGGGCAAGGGGCGAGGGGCGAGGGGCCCGGTCAGCCCTCGAGACCGGCCACCTGGGCCGCCATCCCGATCAGCACCGGGATGCCGTGACCCATCTGCGCGAAGCGCTCGTCCCGGGTCTGGCCGCGCACGTAGCGGATGTAGATCTGCTGGAGCACGACCGCGGTCTTCCAGTGCGCGAACGCCTCGTACCAGTCGAGCCCCGACACCTCGATCCCCCGGCGCTCGGCGTAGCGCGCCTTCAGCTGCGCGCGCGTGGCGAATCCCGGCTGGGCGGTGACGGCGTTGGTGGCGCCGCGCTCCGGCGGGTCGCCGGGCTCGGCCCAGTAGCCGAGCAGGGTGCCGAGGTCGACCAGCGGGTCGCCGAGCGTCGTCATGTCCCAATCGAGGAGCGCCACCACGTGGTCCGGATCCGCGGGGTCCAGCATGGCGTTGTCGAACTTCAGGTCGTTGTGCACGAGCGATGCGCCCGGGGACCGCGGAAGGTGCTCGACCAGCCAGTCGTACATGCGGTCGAAGAGCTCGATCTCGGTGTTCTTGGCGCGCTCCCAGCGATCCTTCCAGCCACGGACCTGGCGCTCGACGAAGCCCTCGGGCCGGCCCAGGTCGGCGAGCCCGATGGCCGCGTAGTCCACGTCGTGGAAGGCGGCCATGGCGTCGATCAGCGCCAGGCTGGCGCGCATCCGCCCGTCGGGGTGGGCGTCGATCTCGGGCGGAACCTCGGTGCGGATGATCACCCCGCGCCGCCGCTCCATGACCACGAAGATCGCCCCGATCACCGAGAGGTCGTCACAGAACCCGTAGACGTGCGGCGCCTGGGGATAGTGATCGGCGAGGCGCGAGAGCACGCGATACTCGCGCCCCATGTCGTGGGAGTGGGGCGCGACCGGCCCGAGCGGGGGCCGCCGAAGCACCAGCTCGCGGGCCCCGGGTCCGTCGCCGAAGCGCAGCAGGTAGGTCAAGTTGGCGTGACCGCCGGGGAACTGCTCCACCCGCATGGGGCTCGGCAGGTCCTCCAGCCGCTCGCGCAGCCACTTCTCCACCGCGCGGGCATCGATCTCCTCGCCCTCGCGAACCGGAATCGTCTCGGAGTCGGCGGCCGTCACGGACCTAGCTTCCCTGGATCCGGCGCTCGCGGCCGGCCCACTCGCGCTCCCGGAGCTTGAACTTCTGGATCTTCCCGGTCGAGGTCTTGGGAAGCGCCTCCATGAACTCGACCGCCTTGGGACACTTGAAGTGCGCGAGCTCGCCGCGGCAGTGCTCGATGATCTCGCTCGCCGTCGCCCGCACTCCGGGCTTGAGCGTGACGAAGGCCTTGGGGACCTCGCCCCAGCGCTCGTGGGGCACTCCGACGACCGCGACCTCCTGGATCTTGGCGTTCCGGTAGAGGGCGTTCTCGACCTCGATCGTGGAGATGTTCTCGCCCCCCGAGATGATGATGTCCTTGGAGCGATCCCGGAGCTCGATGTAGCCGTCGGGATGCTTGACTCCGACGTCTCCGGAGTGGAACCAGCCCCCGCGAAAGGCCTGCTCCGTCGCCTCGGGATCGTGGAAGTAGCCCTTCATCACGTTGTTGCCGCGCATCACGACCTCGCCCAGGGTCTCGGCGTCGGCGGGGACGGGGCGCAGGTCCGAGTCGACGACCTCGAGATAGATCGCGTGGGGATAGGGGACCCCCTGACGCGACATCATGCGCGCCCGGCCCTGGGCATCGAGCGCCTCCCACTCGCTCTGCATCTCGCAGAGCACGTGGGGACCGTAGGTCTCCGTCAGCCCGTAGAGGTGGGTGATCCGGACGCCCAGCTTCTCCATCCTCTCGAGCAGCGTCGGCGAAGGAGGCGCGCCCCCGGTACAGACGAGAATCGGCGGCTCGAAGTGGACGCCCTCGGCGGCGGGGTCGCTGGCCAGCATGAGCAGGACCGTCGGCGCGCCGTTCAGGTTCGTCACGCGATGCCGCTCGATCAGCTCGAAGACGAGCGGGGGGTCGATCGCACGCAGCGCGACGTGCATCCCGCCCGCAGCCGTGACGGCCCAGGGCATGCACCACCCGTTGCAGTGAAACATCGGGAGCGTCCACAGGAAGACCGTCTGCTTCGAGAGGCCCAGCGAGCCGACCTGGCCGATCGCGTTCAGGTACGCTCCTCGATGGCTATACATGACTCCCTTCGGAGACCCGGTCGTCCCCGAGGTGTAGTTGATCGAGAGCAGCGTGTTCTCGTCCTCGAGCGGGTTCTCGATCGCGACCGGGGAGGCGCCGCGAGCGAACTCCTCGTACGACTCCCGACCCGCGCGGACGGCGACACCCGCGGGAAGATCTGCGATCTCGACGACCCGCTCGAGCTGCGGCAGCGGGTCCGTAAGGCCGTCCAGGGCGGGTGCCAGCTCGGGGTCGACGAAGAGCACGCGCGCCCCGGAGTGCTCGAGGATGTAGGCGACCTCGCGCCCGGCCAGGCGGGTGTTGATCGACACCAGCGGCGCGGCGAGCAGCGGCGCGGCGAAGTGCAGGGCCAGGTGGTGGGGGGTGTTCGGAGACAGGATCGCCACGCGATCGCCCGGCTCGATGCCGGCGCGCCGCAGCGCCCCGGCCATTCGCGCGACCTCGGCGCCAAGGTCCGCGTAGCTCCAGCGCAGGTCGCCGTGGGCCACGGCGCAGCGGCGGGAAAACACGCGCACGCTCCGCTGGAGGAACACGACCGGCGTCAGCGGATCGGACCCCACGCCGCGTTGCGGATCGCTCACGTTCCGACCTCTCCCCTCCTGCGCCCGGAATCGATGCGCCGGGCTCCATGATACTGCCGGCCGAAGGGCGGGAGGGAGGGGCGCAGGGAGGCGAGGCGGCCGGACCAGGAGGCCCGACCGCCCCCACCTCGTATGCTGCGTCTACTTGGAGAGACGCCTCCCACAGTCGCGCTCTGCGCTGCGCATCCGGGGTGGCGGCGGATCCCCGGAGGGGCATCCCGAGCCAGCGGAGACCCGACAGAGCGTCGCTACCGCGGTACCTGGAGCGGAGCCAGCGGTGTGCGTTCGACTCTGAAGCAAGGCTTCCCCCTTCCGGGTTGCCCCTCCAGAGTCACGCAGCTCATCTGTACTCCCTTTGACCGCCTTCCGTCAAGTGGAAAGTGGAGCCCGGGAGGGCCCAGGGGGGCTGCCGGGTCGATCGCGATCCGCAGCTGCGAGCTTCTCCTCCAGCCCCAGCACCCGGCCGATCTCGGCGAACCCCAGCTGCCGGGGGCCGGGCCCTCGCTGGTCGAGGAGCGCGCGGTAGCTCTCGCGGAGCGCCCAGGCCGCGCCCAGGAGGCCGGAGAGGGGGTAGACGACCCACTCGAACCCCAGCTCGAGCAGCCGCTCCGGGGTCAGCAGAGGGGTATCGCCCCCCTCGACCAGGTTCGCGATCAGGGGGCCTGGAATCGCCGCACCGATCCGGGCCAGGTCCTCCTCGGAGCGGGGTGCTTCGACGAAGACGATGTCCGCGCCGGCCTCCCGGTAGAGCTGGCCGCGGCGGATCGCCTCGTCGAGCCCCAGGGGCTGGAGGGCGTCGGTGCGTCCCAGGATCTGGAGCTCGGCATCCCCGCGCGCCTCGACCGCCGCCCGCAGCTTCTGGACGTGCTCCTCCGCCGGAATCACTGCCTTGCCGCGCATGTGGCCGCAGCGCTTGGGCCAGACCTGGTCCTCGAGCAGCACGCCGCGGGCCCCCATGGCGACCAGCTCCCGGACCTCGCGCTGCACGTTCAGGGGGCCCCCGTGACCGGTATCGCCGTCGACGACCACGGGCACGTCGACCGCCCGGATCACCCGCCGCGCCGTGTCGAGAATCTCGGTCTGGGTCAGCAGGCCCAGATCCGGCTCGCCCAGGAGGGTCGCCGCCACCCCGAAGCCCGAGAGGAAGAGCACCTCGAAGCCCGCGCGCTCCGCGAGCCGGGCCGAGAGCGCGTCGTAGACCCCGGCCGCGATCACGGGCCCCGCAGGGCGGCTCAAGCCAGGACCTGCGCGTAGGCGATCCGGCTGCGAGGCGAGGCCGCCGCCTCGATCAGGCCGTGGGTCGGGTCCAGGCGGACCGCGAGCACGCGGCCGTGCTCCCAGGCCTGGCTGCGCTGCACCCGGTGGCCCCGACGCTCGAGCTCTGCCAGCGTCGCGTCGGCCACGCGCGACTCGGCGGCCACCACGCCGGGCTCGGACTCGCGGGGCCAGAAGGAGCTGGGC
This sequence comes from Myxococcota bacterium, assembly GCA_046757685.1. Classification (GTDB taxonomy): domain Bacteria; phylum Myxococcota_A; class UBA9160; order SZUA-336; family SZUA-336; genus JBHHYV01. The sequence goes on along the minus strand of JBHHYV010000032.1, from coordinate 12,901 downwards.
ATGTGCTTGGAGTGCAGCGTCGGCGCATCGATCGCCTGCTGCAGGTCACGCATGTCGTGGTCGACCAGGTTCGAGAAGAGCTGCAGCGTCCACTGGTCCTGCTGGTCGCCGCCCGGCGTGCCAAAGGCCAGCCAGCGGCCATCGGCGAGGCAGGCGATCGAGGGCGTCAGGGTCGTTCGCGGACGCTTGCCGGGCGCGAGCACGTTGGGATGCTCGGGGTCCAGGCAGAACATCTGGGCCCGGGTCCCGAGCGGGAAGCCCAGCTCCGGGATGACCGGCGACGACTGGATCCAGGCCCCGCTCGGCGTCGCCGAGACCATGTTCCCGAAGCGATCGACGACGTCGAGGTGCGTCGTATCGCCGCGCCCCCGAAGCGCCGCCATGGCCTGCGGCTCGGCCTCGGGCGCCGCGGGATCGCGCTTGACGCGGGGCCACCCCGCGGGGAGTGCGCCGAGCCCCGGTCGCAGCTCGAGCGATGCGCGCCCGAGATCGATCTCCGAGATCCGCTTCTCGGTGTACGAGTCGGAGAGGAGCTCCTCGAGCGGCACCGAGGCGAAGCGCGGATCGCCGTAGCAGGCCTCGCGGTCGGCGAAGGCGAGCTTGGCGCACTCGATCCAGGCGTGCAGGGCGTCGGGGGAGCTGTGGCCCATCGCCCGGAGATCGAAGCCCTCGAGCAGACGCAGCTGCTGCAGGAAGACCGGGCCCTGGGTCCAGGGCCCGCACTTGTAGACGCGGCAGCCCCGGTAGTCGACCGTCACCGGATCTTCGAGCGCGCCCTGGTAGCTCGCAAGATCGTGCGCCGTCAGGAATCCCGCCTCCGTCGATCCGCCGGGATTGCGGATCGGAGTGCGGACGAAGCGGTCGATGACCTCGGCGGTGCGCCCCTGGTAGAAGGCATCCCGCGCCGCGCGGATGCGACGCTCGCGAGAGCCTCTCGCGCGGCGCTCCGCGTCGATCCACTCGTCCCAGGCACGCGCCAGGGCCGGGTTGGTCTGGCGCTCGCCGACCGGTCGCACGGGCAGGTAGACCTGGCCCGTCGAGGGCCAGTCGTCCCGAAAGAGGGACTCGAAGAAGCGCAGCACGTTGCGCAGGAACGGGTCCATCGCAAACCCCGACGCCGCGAGCGCGCGCGCAGGGGCCGACACCTCCTCGAGGGAGCGGGTCCCGAAGCGCTCGAGCAGCAGGCACCACGCATCGAAGGCGGCCGGCACCGTCGCGGCGCAGAGCCCGGATCCCGGAATCAGCTCCCCCACCCGCTCGCGCATGGCCCCGGGCGAGGCGTCGGCCGGGGCGGTCCCCTGGCCCGAGAGGACTTCGACGCGGCCGTCTGCCCCGGAGCGGATGAGGATGGGAACCTCTCCCGCGGGACCGTTCATGTGAGGCTCGAGCACCTGGAGGGCGAACCCGGCAGCACAGGCCGCGTCGGCGGCGTTGCCTCCCGCCTCGAGAATCCGCGCCCCCGCCGCGGTGGCCAGGTAGTGCCCGGCGCTCACGCCCCCGCCAAAGCCGCGCAGGGTCGGCCGCGTGGCGAAGCTCATCGGAGTGCTCCGATCAGGCGGCAGATCTCGGCCGGCTCCTCCACCAGGTACTCGGCGCCCGCGCGCTGGAGCTCGGCGCGGCCTCGCAGCCCCCAGGCGCATCCGATCGTGTGGGCTCCGGCAGCGCGGCCGGTCTGCACGTCGACGGCGCTGTCTCCGACCATCCACGGCGACCAGGGTCCGCCCCCGACCCGCTCAGCGATCTCGGCAAGGACCCCCGGATCGGGCTTGCGCACCCGCAGGGTGTCTCCCCCGGCAATGACACGAAAGTGGGCCTTCAAACCCAGGCCCTCGACGATCGGGCCCAGGAAGCGCTCGGGCTTGTTGCTCGCGATCGCGAGTGGGAACGCGCGCAGCGAGTCGAGACACTCGACGACACCCGGGTAGGGCTCGGTCGTCTCGAGACAGGTCGCTTCATAGTGGTCCGCGAAGATCGCATACAGGGCATCGATCGCCTCGGGCGTGCGCTCCGAAGGCGGCACCGCTCGCTCCAGCAGTCGACGCGCCCCGTCCCCGATCCAGAATCGCACGTCGTGGCCGAGCGCGGGCTCGAGCCCCGCGGCGGTGAGCGTGCGATTCAGCGCACGGGCGATGTCGCGCCAGGTATCGGCGAGGGTCCCGTCGAAATCGAAGACGACGAGCGGAGAGCGGCTCGAGTCAGCCACGACCGGCGGAGGGTACCGCCGGCGTGGCCGCGTTGGCAATGCGAGAGGCCGGTGATAGCCTCGCAAGTCGCTTCCGCTGGGGTCCATCGGTCGGACTGCCAGGGGAGTCGACTCTCGAGCGAGGAGGCTCCGGCGTCGACTCCCGGGCCGGAAGCGCTGCACGAGACGGCGGGGGAAATCGAACTCCCCCGGGAGGCCGGCAGGTGATCTTCCCGCTCCGCCTCAAGCTTGCGCTCTTCACCAGTGCCTTCCTCGCGATCGGAATCGCGATCGTCTCGATGCTGATCCTCCAGGTCTCGCGGGGAGCGCTCCAGGCCGAGGCGCTCAAGCGCGGCGAGAGCCTGGCCAGCAACCTCGCGCGCAACGCCCGCCAGCCGGTGCTGCTCCAGGACGACGTGGTGATCGCGAAGCTCCTCGAGACCGTGTCGTCCGAGGCCGAGGTGATCGCGGCGCGCGTCCTCGATCCCGAGGGACGGCCGATCGCCTCGGTACGCGACTCGAACGCGCCCCCCCACGAGCGGCTCTCGCGCAAGGGCCATCCCGCGAGCAAGATCGTCGGAGGGCGTCTGATCGTCGCGTCCAGCATGAGCTTCCACGACGTCGATCTCGGCGAGGTCCAGATCGTGATGGACCTCGACGGCATCCTGACGCCGGTGGTGGACCGGGCTCGCGCCCAGCTGCTGCTGATCTCGGGGGGACTGCTCGCGATCGGGGTGGGGATCGCATTCGCCGCCAGCTCCAGCCTGACCCGCCCGCTCACCCGTCTGCAGCGGGCCGTTCGAGCGCTCTCGGCGGGAGACCGGAGTGCCCGCGTCCCCGCCACCTCGCGCGACGAGGTGGGAGAGCTGACGCGCGCGTTCAACGACATGGCCGAGAGTCTCGCCCAGAAGGAACGCGTCGAGAGTGCCTTCCGCCGCTACGTGAGCGACTACGTGCTGCGTGAGGTGCTCGACAACCCGGAGTCGATCTCACTCAGTGGAGAGTCCCGTCACGTCAGTGTGCTCTTCGTCGACATCCGAAAGTTCTCTCCGCTGGCCGAGCGGATCGGACCCGAACGCGTGGTCGAGTTCTTGAACGAGACCTTCGGCCTCATCACCAACCGGCTCCTCGACCACGGGGGAACCGTCGACAAGTACATGGGCGACGCGATCCTGGCCTACTTTGGAGCGCCGATCGAGGCTGCCGATCATCCCCAGCGCTCGGTCGCGGCGGCGATCGCAATCCAGCGCTCGGTGCGCGAGAGGAACCAGAAGTGCGAGGCTCGGGGCCTGCCCTTCGTCCCGCTGGACGTGGGGATCGGAATCTGCAGCGGGCCGGTGGTGGTGGGCAACATCGGGTCCGAGCTGAAGATGGACTACACGGCAATCGGAGACCCGGTCAACCTGAGCAATCGCCTGCAGAAGCTCGCGGAGCCCGGCTGGATCCTGATCACCGACGAGGTCGCCGAGGCGGTTCGGGACTTCGTGGAGCTCGAGCCCCTGGGGCCGCAGGAGATCGAAGGCAAGGCCCGGCCCCTGAGGGTCCACCGGGTGCTCTATTGAGGGGGGCGCTGTACTGACCTGAAGAGGCGATTACACTCCCGCCGTGCGATCTCGAGCCCCCCACGCACGGCGAGGCTGGCTGCTCGTCGGCTGTCTCGCGACGGTCCTGGCCTGCGCGTCCGATCTCGAGCGAGGCGAGCACCTCTATCGTCAGGGCGACCTCCGGGGAGCGCTCCATGCCTGGCGCTCGGCCGACGCGACCGACGCCAGGATCGATGCCCGCGTCTCGGCGGTCGAGCGGGAGTTCCGAACCCTGCTGCGCCGCTACGACAAGCGCGCGCTCTTCCTGCAGCAGCGAGACCGCCTGGCGGAGGCGCTTCTCTACTATCGGCTCGAGCTGAAGCTGGATCCCAGCAACCGACGCCTGCTCGACCGCGTCCAGACGATGGCGCGCGAGCTCCAGCGCCAGGTGCACGACACCGCGGCCCAGCTGCAGGCGACCCTATCGCGGGATGAGCTGCAGCGCGCCGGACCCCTCGCGGATCGCCTCGAGGAGCTCGACCCCTTCGACCCGGTCCTCGAGGTCGAGATCCGTCGCGCCCGTCGGGCGATCTCGGTCGAGGCCCGCCGCTTCCTCACCCATGGCCAGCAGGCGTTCGCGGCGGGGAACCGCGAGCTGGCTCGCCGTTCCTTTCGCTCCGCGCTGGCGCTCGAGCCCCACAACCAGACCGCGCTCGGCTACCTGTCCTACCTGCAGCGTTTCGAGGAGGCCGCACGCCGGGGAGAAGAGGACGTCTCCGCAGCCCCGCCGCTGCCCGAGACCCTCTCCGCCGAGCAGCTCCTGGCCGAGGGCCACTTTCACGCCGGAGAGCAGGCCGAGTCCCAGGGGGAGCCCTACCGCGCCATCGCCGAGTACGAGGCGGTCCTGCGAATCGAGCCCGGACACACCCGCGCACGGAGCCACCTCGAGGGACTTCGCTCCCGCCTTCGCGCGCGGATCCCGGACCTCTACGAGATCGGGAAGCGCTTCTTCCAGGACGAGGATCTTCCCAACGCGGTACGGGTCTGGAGGCAGGTGCTGCTGATCGACCCGGATCAGCAACGCACACGCAACAACGTCGAACGGGCAGAGCGCATGCTCTCCCGGCTCGAGGAGATCCAGACCGGTGGCCACGACTGATCCGTGGCGGGGGCGAAGGGCGCGGACCCGACGCGCGCGCTGGGAGCACGTCGCAGTCGCGGCGCTGCTCGGGGCCTGCACCGGCTGCGCCTCGCTCCCCCGTCCGGACGACCTCCTCCAGCGCATCCGGCCGCGGACGGTCTCGCTCGATCCTGCGAGCGACCTGCCTGCTCCCAAGGGCGTCCTGGTCACCTCGACCTCGGGTCGCCAGGTCGCGCTCGCGTGGGACCCCGTGCTCGTAGGTGACGTCGCGGGCTACCTGGTCCTGCGCGCGAGCGGCGCGGACGCGGACTTGGTTGCGCTCGAGCCCACGCGCTCTCGCTTCGAGACCGTATTCGTCGACACCGGGGACTCGCCGGGCAGCCTCGGGGACGGCGAGCGCTACACGTACCGGATTCACGCCTACGACGGCCAGGGCCGCGCGAGCGCGCGCTTCGCGACGATCGAGGCGACCACCGCCCCCCGACCCGAGGCACCGCAGGGGCTGCGCAGCTACTCGAGCCTGCCGCGGCGCGTGGTGCTGCGCTGGGATCCCAGCCCGGATCCGAGCGTGGTCGGCTACGCCATCCTTCGCAGCCCCACGAGCGCCGGACCCTGGGAGCAGATCGGCGAGGTCGACGACCGGCTCGAGACGGTGTACGAGGACACGGTTCCGGGCGACCTGCGCGTGCTCTACTACCGGCTCCGGGCGCACAACCGGTTTGGGGGCACGAGCGACATGAGCGATCCATCTCGCGCCGTCACCAAGGCCGAGCCGCTCCCGCCCTACCAGGTCCACGAGGCGAGTCGCCGCCTGGGCGAGGTGACGCTCGCCTGGAGCTCGAACGTCGAGACGGACCTGGTCCGCTACGAGATCTATCGCAGCCTGTGGGATGATGGCCGCTTCGGGCCCGAGCGGCGCATCGGATCGGTGTCGGCGCCGACCACCGAGTTCACGGATCGCGAGGTCGGCTGTGGAGAGCGGGTGCGCTACCGGCTCCGCGCTCGCGACGCCGACCGCCTGGAGAGCAGCCCGTCGAGCCCCCTCGAGGTGACCGGGGAGTCGATCGACCTGAGCTTCCGCGACGGCGAGCTTCGCTGGCGAGAGGACCTGGATCGCGAGGGCTGGAGCGGGGCGCGGGTTCTCGTCGAGCGCTGGCTGCTGCCGGATCGCGAGCTGGACCAGGTGCACGGAGTCGCCCGCAGCCGCCTGCCGGGACTGGGGCCCGGCGAGTATCGCGTCGAGGTGGTCCTGGCCTCCGAGAGCCCCGCCCGCACGGCCCCGGCCTGCCGGACGACGGTGCGCATCCCCTGACTTGCCGGGGATCTCGTCCGACCGTACCCTCCTCGCGCGCGTTCCTCGGTAGCTCAGCTGGTAGAGCGGGTGGCTGTTAACCACTAGGTCGGGGGTTCGAGTCCCTCCCGGGGAGCCATCCCTCGCTGGGAGCCCTCCCCGAGCGCGACCGCCCGCCGCGAGCACACCCGGCCAGGGGGCCGCCGATCAGACCGGCCGCTCCCCCTGGACGGTCACCCGGTGCATCTCGCGCCGCTCGCCCGGGTAGTCGTTCAGCGCGTAGTGCTGCGTGCAGCGGTTGTCCCAGAAGGCGAGGGCTCCCGCGGTCCAGTGGAAGCGGCAGGTGTTCGCCTCCTCCGTCGCGTGGCGGTACAGGAAGTCGAGCAGCGGACGGCTCTCGCGTCGCGTCATGCCGACGAAGCGCTCGCTGAACGCGGGGTTGACGAAGAGCGAGCGGCGACCCGTCTCGGGATGGGTGCGAACGACGGGGTGCTCGACCGTCTCCTCCGCGGCCTCGGTCGCCTGGAGCTGCATTCCACTGCGCCGCGAGGCGTTGCGCGCCGACTCCCCGTAGAGGCCGTACTGGCTGCGAGCGCTGTGCACGGCGCGCAGCGGCGCCAGCAGCTCGCGCATGCCCTCCGAGAGCGTCTCGTAGGCCCGGACCATGTCGGCGAAGAGGGTGTCGCCGCCGCGCGCGGGGACCTGGTGCGCGTAGAGCAGTGAGCCGAGCGCGGGGCGCTCCAGGAACGTGACGTCGGTGTGCCAGCCGCCGCCGAAGTTCACCTCGTCGGCGGGCTCCTTCACGATCGGGATCACGTGCGGGAATCCATCGAGAGACTTCACGTAGGGATGACTCTGGAGCTCCCCGAAGCGCCGCGCAAAGGCCTGGTGCTGCTCGGGGCTGAGGCGCTGATCGCGGAAGAAGATCACCCGGTACTCGAGCCACACCTCGCGAATCTTCGCGAACGTCTCGCCGTCGAGCGGACACGCGAGATCGACACCCTCGATCTCCGCCCCCAGCGCGCCAGAGAGCGGCACCACCCGCAAGCCTCGGTTCGCCATGCCGGCTACCCCTCGCCCACCTACCACTCGCCCACGTTGGGGAGCGACTTCCAGGGCTCGCGCGGGGGCAGGGGCCCGCCCTTCTGCAGGAGCTCGATCGAGATCGCGTCGGGGGACCGCACGAAGGCCATGTAGCCGTCTCGGGGGGGACGATGGATCGTCACGCCCGCATCCATCAGTCGCTGGCAGGTCTCGTAGATGTCGTCCACCTGGTAGGCCAGGTGACCGAAGTTGCGGCCGCCCGAGAGCGGGGCCGGATCCCAGTTGTAGGTCAGCTCCACCTGGGCCTCCTCGTCACCAGGCGCCGCCAGGAACACGAGCGTGAAGCGCCCGGCCTCGACGTCGTGGCGTCGCAGCTCCTTGAGGCCCAGCTTGGCGCAGTAGAAGTCCAGCGAGGCATCGAGGTCCCGGACCCGGACCATGGTGTGGAGGTACTTCATGAGAGGATCATATCAGCGATATCATGAGGCGGTGCAGTTTCGGGTCATCGGGTTCGCTCTCGCCACCTGGGCCGCGCTCTCCAGTTCCGCGCCTGCCGGAGAGAGTCGCGCGCACGAGCCGTCTCCCAGCTCCCCCGGTGAGGGTGTAGGCCCCGCCTTCCTGCACCCGAACGTCGAGGACGGCGACGGAACGGCCGGCTACGTCCACGTGACCGAGGCGGACATGCCGCTGCGGATCGCGATCGGCTTTCCAAAGGATCCGCCTCGCTTCGGGAGCCGGGAGGACGCACGCAATGCCGCGATCGATGCCATCCGGATGTGGGAGCGCGCGATCCAGCCGCACCTCGAGTGGTTTCGCCTGGAGTTCGTGAAGAAGGACCCGGAGGCGGCCGTCCAGGTGGTCTGGAAGCGCCGCATCGCCGGTCCCTGGGCAGGGTTCGGCTGGATCCGCTACTGGATGGACCATGGCCGGCTGCGCGTCGGGGGAGGAATGGAGGTGTCGACCACTCCCGAAGGTCACACCGGGCTCGAGTCCAGGCTGCGGCTCGAGGAGATTCCGGTGCTCTTCACCCACGAGTTCGGACACGTCCTGGGGCTCGGCCACTGCCTGAGCTGCGACTCGGCGATGAACTACTCCTGGAATACGCGCGGCCGGACCTTCGTCACCGACGAGGACGTGCGCACCTTCCTCGCGCTCATCGCCCAGCCGAGCGGCAGGCGCGTCGACGGTCGCTGGCTCGACGGCGTGCAGGTCGACGCCTCCCCCTGACACTGCCCGCCCGGACGTGCGAGGATGGGAGCCATGGAGAAGCTCGTCTACGTACTCTGGCGTCGGTCGGACCACGAGCCCGACGCCTTTCGCGACGACCTCCTCGACCTGGCGAACGGCGCGTTGCTTCGACTGGGAGCCGTGAGGTTGACGCTGCAGGTGGCGGACGGCGAGGCCGAGGCCGGCGCGGGTGCGCGGATCTCGCGCCTGCCCTCTCCCCCCGCGGCCACCGTCTCGTTCTGGCTCCAGAGTCCCGAGCTGCGGGCGCCCTACGAGGCGGCGCTCGACAAGGTCGTCGAACGGGCGGCCGCCTACGAGGTGGCCGAGTCCGTGCCGCTCGCGGCCGATGAGCCGCTCGGAAAGCGCAGCCCCGGGCTGTCGATGGTGTCCTTCCTGACGCCCCTCCCCGGGCTCGACCGCGAAGCGTTCCTGGCGCACTGGCACGACGCACACCGGGCGGTCGCGCTCGACCTGCAGTGCACGCATCTCTACGTCCGCGACACGGTCGTGCGCGCCCTGACACCGGACGCCCCTCGGTGGGCGGGCATCGTGGCCGAGGGGTTTCCCGACGGCGCGCTGGCAGATCCCATGCGCTGGTACCGGGCAAGCTCGCCCGAGGAGCTGCGCGATCGGCAGCGGCGCATGCTCGAGAGCGTGCGCGCCTTCCTGGACCTGTCGCGCATCGAGGTCCATCCGATGTCGCGCTGGCGGCTCGCGGCGGGATGCTGCTGATCACCGAGGCCATCGAGCGCAGCTTCGAGGCCGAGCTGCGAGAGGCGGCGCCGGACCTGCCGCGCGTGGTGCTGCGCGAGTCGGGTCCAGATGGCGACCCCACGCGGGTCCGGGCGGCGTTCTTCTCGGGGGACTGCTTTCCGGAGCGCATGCGCCCCTTCTGGACGACGCTCTTCCGGGCCGAGAAGCTCGAGTGGCTGCACACCTTCTCGGCGGGGGTCGATCACCCGGTCTTCCAGAGCCTGGTCGAGCGCGGCGTGCTGCTCACCACCTCGTCGGGCGCCGCGGCCGTGCCGATCGCGCAGACGGTGGCGATGTACCTGCTGATGCTCTCGCGCGACGCCCCCGGCTGGCTCGCCAACCAGGCCGCGCACCGCTGGGCTCCGCGCAACATCGAGGACCTGGCCTCGCAGCAGCTGGTGATCGTGGGTCTGGGTCCGATCGGCCTCGAGGTGGCCCGCCTCGGAGCGGCGCTGCGCATGCGCGTGCTGGGCCTCCGGCGCTCGCCGCGCGGAGACGAGCCCTGCGAGGTCTGGCCGATGCGCAGGCTCGGCGAGGCCCTCGAGCGAGCCGACTGGCTCGTGCTCGCGCTGCCGCTCACCGACGACACGCGCCACCTGGTCGACGGCGCCGCCCTGGCGCGGCTCAAGCCCGGCGCGCGCCTGGTGAACATCGGGCGCGGCGAGCTGGTCGACGAGCCCGCGCTGATCGAGGCGCTCCGTGCGGGCCGGGTCGCGGGCGCGGCCCTCGACGTCTTCGAGACGGAGCCGCTGCCCCAGGAGAGCCCGCTCTGGAGCCTGCCCAACGTGCTCGTGACCCCGCACAGTGCCGGCACCCACCCCGGGAACCTGGAGCGGGCCGCGCACCTCTTCCTGGACAACCTCGCTCGCTGGACCCGGGGCCAGCCCCTCCTCAACGTGGCCCCCCGTCCGGGAACCGTCTAGGTCGCCGGGGCGCACGATGCAGCTCGCCGTCACCGGAGCCAACGGCGCCATCGGCCGGATCGTCCTGCGCGCGGCCCTCGCGCACCCGGAGCAGCCGCAGCTCCTGGCCATCGTTCGCTCGGAGCGCGCGGAGCGCGAGCTACCGCCGATTCCCAAGGACCGCGGCGAGGTGCGCCGCGCCGACTACCACGACCTGGACTCGCTCCGCAGCGCGCTGCTCGGAGCCGAGAGCCTGGTGCACCTTCCCGGGATCCTGGTCGAGGGTCCCGGAGTGAGCTTCATGAGCGCGCATGTCGACGTGACGCGCAACGTCGTGGCGGCGGCGCGAGAGGTGGGGGTTCGCAAGCTGGTCGTGGTGAGCACGTGCGGCGCGGACCCCCGAGCCTCGAATGCCTTTCTGCAGAGCAAGGGCCAGGCGGACGCCTTGGCCTGCGAGGCGTCGATCCCCTACACCGTGCTGCGCGCGCCGCTCGTGCTGGGTGCCGCCACTGCGGGCGGCAAGGCGCTTCGCGGCGCCGCCTCGCGCGCGCTGTGCTGGCTGATCGGGGGCGGCAACACCCTGCATCGCCCCCTCGACGTGTGGGACCTGGCCGAGGCGTGCCTATGTGCGGCGTGCCACGTGGAGCGCGCCCGGAACTGCATCCTGGACCTCGTCGGCCCCGAGGCCGTGCGCTACCGCGACCTGGTCGAGCGGGCCGCCCGCTGCGCCGGCCGCGCCGTCCGGATCGCGCCCCTTCCGCTCCTGCCCCTGCGTCTGGGGCTGGGGCTCATCTACCGGCTGCGGGGAATGGGCTTCTCGCCGGACGCCCTCGAGGTGCTCCTGACCGATACGTCGGCCGATCCGACCCCGGCCTGCCGCGAGCTCGGAATCGAGCTGACCCCCCTCGACTCGACGATCGAACGCAGCTTGCGCGACGAGGAAGACGCATGACCCACCCGCCCCAGCCCGACGCCGCCACGCCCGCAGCGCGGGGCCCCTCCCGAGCGCTGCACGGGCTGACCTGGGTGCTGGCCCTCGGCTGCTTCAGCTACGTCTACCTGCAGATCGCGCGAGCGGCTGGACGCGAGGGTGTCTCGGTCTTCGAGTTCCTGCAGCACTTCTTCGCGAGCGCCGACTGGCTGCTTTGGATCGCACTCATGGTGCCCTACTCGCTCGTCTTCTTCTCGATCGACGCGTTCGCGATCAGCCGGGTGGTGACCTGGTTCAATGCCCCGGTGCGATTCTGGGACCTCCTTCCAGTGCGCGCCAGCACCTACATCCTGGCCCTGGTGAACGAGCAGCTCGGCAAGGGCGCCATGGCCGTCTACCTGCACCGGCGCTTCGGCGTGCCCGGCTGGGAGGTGGGCTCGAGCATGGTCTTCGTCGCCTTCGTCGAGCTCTACCAGCTCATGCTCTTCTCGGCCCTCGGAACCGCGCTTCACTTCGAGCTGGTACAGCGGGCCTCGGGCATGCTGCCCCTGGACTCGATCCTCCTGGGGCTCTTCTTCGGAGCGAGCCTCTACGCCGCCCTTCACCTGGCCTACTTTCGGGGGCGCGTGCTGGCGACGAGCCGGCTGCGCGAGCGGCCGATCCTGACGGCCTTCCGCCGGGCGCGTCCGAGCCACTACCTCACGCTCATCGCGCTCAAAGCTCCCAACCTGCTGCTGGCGATCGCGGTCTACTGGGTCGCCCTGCGGCTCTTCCACGTCGACATCCGCTTCGGAACGCTCTTTGCGTTCCTTCCGGTCATCTTCATGGCCGCCGCGCTCCCGCTGCCCTTTCACGCCGGCGCGCTGGCGCTCTGGGCGGCGCTCTTTCCCGACTACCCCGAGGTCAGCGCCTTCGCCTTCGTCATGCACGTGAGCTTCGTGCTCCTGAATGCCTGCATCGGCCTGGTCTTCCTGCCGCGCGCCAACCGCGAGCTATTCGGAGACGGCGAGGTCCGACCGGATCCGGTGTAGGGCGATCGCCACCGCGGTCGCGACGTTGAGGGAGTCGGCTCCGGGGACCATCGCGATCCGCGCGCGGCGCTCCGCGCTCTCGAGGGTCGAGGGCCGCAGCCCCGAGCCCTCGTTGCCCGCGATCAGCGCCAGCGGTGCGACGTCGCCCAAGCTGGAGATCTCCTCGGCGTCCGGATCTGGCGTCAGGGCGACTCGAGTCCAGCCGGCGGCGCGGGCCCGCTCGAGATCCCCCTCCCAGTCGCCGGAACGCGCGAAGGGCAGCCACAGGCTGGCGCCCAGCGATGTGCGGATCGCCTTGCGGTAGAGCGGGTCGGCCGCGCGCGGCGAGAGCACGACGCCGTCCACGCCAAAGGCCGCCGCGCTGCGGAACAGGCCCCCGATGTTGTCGGGGTCGGTCACGTCCTCGACGAAGAGCAGCAGACGCGCGCCGGGCACCTCGAAGAGCGAGTGCGCCGGGGCGTCCGGAGGTCGCTGCACCAGCGCCAGGCAGCCCTGGTGGAAGCGCACCCCGGCCACCTGGACGGTGACCTCGCGCGCGGCCTGGTAGACAGGGACGTCGGAGGCGATCGCGCCGAGGAGCGGGGCGAGGGCGCGCAGGGCACTCGGGGTCGCCAGGAGCGAGTGCGGCCGGAAGCGCGCACGTGCGAGCAGGATGCGCACGCAGGCGAGCCCCTCCACCGCGAAGAGCCCCTGGCGACGCCGCGCGATCGGGTCGCGAAAGTCGCGGAACTCGGCGAGCCTCGGGTCGTCTGCGGACTCGATCGTGCACGTCGACACGCGCCGAGAGTAGCGGTCGCGGCGCCGTCTCTGGCGAACCTGCGGTGCGCAGGCCGGGGCCGAGGCTGTGGTACCGTGGCCCGGCCATGGACCGCCCAT
>JBHHYV010000031.1:0-30578 GCA_046757685.1 Myxococcota bacterium | reverse complement strand
GGGTGGCTGGCCCGTGGCAGCCATGGGGCTGGCCTCGTCGGTCAACGTGGTCGCCTGCTACCTGGCGTCGAGGCCCATCGAGGGAGTCGGCATTGCGATGCCGGCGTTCGTCTCGCCCCTCGTCGCCGTGAGCGCGACCTGGCTGCTCCTCGGAGGGACCGCGGGCGAGCCGGTGCGCGTCGCCGTCGCCTTCGTGGCGGGAATCGCGGGACCGCTGATCGGTGCCGACCTGCTGCACCTGAAGGACCTCGGCCGCATCTCGACGGGGATCATGTCGATCGGCGGGGCAGGCACCTTCGACGGAATCGTCCTCTCGGGGCTGCTGGCGGTGCTGCTGGCGTAGACCTCGGGCGAGTCAGCTCCGATCCGCAAGCCCGTAGTCGTTGCGCTCCGCCGGGTCATCCGACAGGTACTGCACGAACTCCCAGTCGTTGCCCTCGGCATCGTAGAAGTACACGCGCTTGCGGTGCGGATGGGCGTTGGGAACGGTCGAGTCCCGGTAGCCGGCCGCGGCCAGGCGGGCCCGCAGCGCCTCGACGTCGTCGACCTCGTAGCCCAGGTGGTTGAGCCCGGGCCTCCCGCCGTAGGGCACCCGGGGCTCGGCGGGCTCCGCACCGGCCTCGTTCAACGCGAGGTAGGTCTCGTCGGTGCCGATGTGCACCCAGCGGGCGCCCTGCCAGGTCTTGCCCTCGCGGCGCACCCGGAACTCCGGAAAGGCCGTCTCGAGAAAGCGGATCGCGCCGTCCACGTCGCGGACTGCAAGGTTGGCATGTTCGAGTCGGGCTCCCATGGTCGGTCCTCCCTGTGGGTGCCCCCGAGGATCGCTGCCCCTGGTCATCCAGGCAACAGACTTGCCATTCTTCTGTCATAATGATGTCGAGCCATCCAGATGGACGATATTCGAGCCAACCTGGCGGAGAACGCCCGGCGGCTGCGCGAGGCGCGGGGTCTCTCGCAGCAGCGAATCGCCGTGCTCTCGGGCATTCCCCGTCCCACCTGGGCCAGCCTCGAGTCGGGAAGCGCCAACCCGACGCTGGCGGTGCTGACCCGCGCCGCCGGCGCCCTTCAGGTCTCGATCGAGGAGCTGATCGGCGCTCCGCGCACGGCCGCACGCCTGTTCCGAGCTGGCGAGCTCAAGGAGCGCAGGCGTCAGGGGGCGCGCTTGCGTCCGCTCCTGCCCGAGGCCATCCCGGGTCTCGACATCTCGCGCATGGAGCTGGCGCCGGGAGGGCGGCTCGGGGGCGTCCCCCACACCGCGGGAACCCGCGAGTACCTGACCTGCGAGCGCGGCCGCGTCGAGCTCGTCGCCTCGGGCGAGTGCTGGAGGCTCGGCCCCGGCGACGCGCTCGTGTTCCGAGGCGACCAGCGCCACAGCTACCGCAACCCCGATCCGCGCCGCCTCGCGGTCGCCATCACCGTCGTCTGCTTCGCCCCCGGCGCCGCGTAGACGCAGGGGCCGCGGCGCAAGGAGCCTCCGGTGCCGCCGGGTCAGTCCTGGTGGAAGACCTCCTCCATGTCGGACCACCAGCTGCCCGGGGGCCGCGCCGGGTCGGGGACCTGGAGGGGCTCCATCCGGTCCCACCACTCCCGCATGCGCGGCGCCCGGGCGAGGGCCTCCATGCGGGCCTCGTACTCGTCGTCGGGTCCGACGTACTCGTAGTAGGCGAAGAGCCGGTCGCCGAGGAGGAAGATCGAGTAGTTGCGGATGCCGGCGTCACGGATTGCACTCTCGATCTCGGGCCAGATCCGCGCGTGGTAGCGGCGATACTCGTCGATGCACTCGCTGCGGATTCCCAGAGTCTGTCCAAAGCGCCTCATACCAGGCCGTCCGCCGCCAGCAGCGCGCGTAGCGCCTTCCGCGTGTGCGCGTCGTTCGCGCGGTCCCGCGCGGATCGGGGGGTCCTTCCCGGACCGACCTCGATGCCGCGCAGGCCCACGCCCATTCGAAAGCCCTCGGGAAAGTCCGCCGCGCCGAAGAGCGCGTCGAAGAGGCGCGTGAGCCTCGCCTGCAGCGGGCGCGCCTCGGCGATGCGGCCCGCAGCCGCGAGATCGAAGAGCTTTCGGGTGAGCTCCGGGGCCACGCCGCTGGTCGCGAGCGTGGCGCCGTCGCAGCCGAGCTGCAGCATCGGGAGGAGACAGGCATCCCAGCCGGTCAGGAACGAGAAGTCGGGACGCTCGGGGCGGACGGCGTCGATCAGTCCCATCATGAAAGGGACGTCGCCCGAGGAGTCCTTGATGGCGACGATGCGCGCATGCTCGGCGGCGAGCCTTCGCACCGTCTCGAGATCGATGGGCGAGGCGAACAGGGGGATGTTGTAGAGCGTGATGTCGAGGGGTGCGTTGCGACCGATCTCGTCGAAGTAGGCGAAGACGCCTTCGGGAGAGAGCCGGTGGTAGTAGGGAGAGACGATCGCGGCCGCGTCGGCACCGAGCTTTGCGTAGTGCTCGCAGGCCGCCAGCGTCTCGCGCGTATTGGCCTCTGCGGCTCCCGCGAGGACGGGCACGCGACCCGCCGTCTGGCCGAGGACGATCTCGATGATGCGCCGTCGCTCCCCGGGCGTGAAGCGGACGAACTCCCCGGTGGAGCCGTTGGGGTAGAGGCCATGAATGCCGCGATCGATCAGCCAGTCCAGGTAGCGTCGCAGCTCGGGCTCGTCGATCCGTCCGCGCGCATCGAGGGGAACGACGTGGGGGCAGAAGATGCCCTGGAATCGGGGTGTGTCAGGCATGGCCTCCTCTCCGTGCTCGCGGTGCCCTCACTCGGGCACCGGGCGGCCGCTCGCAGGCAGTCCATAGAATCGCCGGGCATTCCCGCCCAGGATCGCCCTGCGCTCGGCGTCGTCCAGATCCCCGAGCAGCTCCAGGGTCGCCTCCCGCCAGCGCCGGAAGCCTCCTGCGAGCTCCACCACCGGCCAGTCGCTGCCCCACAGGAGCCGCTCGCTCCCGAAGCACTCGAGGAGATGCGCCACGTAGGGCCGCAGGTCGGAGGTCGCCCAGCTCGGCGCAGCCTCCGTGACCAGGCCCGAGAGCTTGCAGCAGGCGTCGGTCTCGCGTGCGAGCCGCGCCATCTCGGCCGCCCACGGCTCGAAGCGGCCTGCCCGGATCTCGGGCTTGGCCGCGTGGTCGATGACCACCCTCAGGTCCGGGTGGCGCTCCAGCAGCGTGACCAGGCGCGGAAGATGGCGCGGGAGGACCAGCGCCTCGAAGCGCAGGCCGCGCGCGGTGAGGGCGCGAAAGGCGGGCGCGAGTGCCGGGCCGAGCATCCAGTCGTCGTCCGGAAGGTCCTGGATCATCGGTCGTACGCCGAGAAGGAGAGGGCTCGCGGCGAGATCGTCGAGCGTCTTCTCGAGATCCGGGGTCCCCAGGTCCACCCAGCCCACCACGCCCGCCACCCACCGGGTCTGCTCCGCGATGCGCAGCAGGTAGCGGGTCTCGGGAACCGTCGGTGCGGCCTGGACCAGCACCGTGCGCGAAATGCCCGCCTGGTCGAGGAGGGGCGCCAGGTGCTCGGGTCCGAAGTCGCGATAGAGGACGCGGTCGTCGGGGGAGAGCCAGCCATAGTCGCCGCGCGAGAGCGCCCAGAAGTGCTGATGGGCGTCGATCACCCGGCCGCTCCGATCGGGGCGTCCGGACGCAGGAGCCCCGCGCCCTGGAGGTCGCGGTAGAGGGCCCTCGGGATCTCGATCTCGAGCCATGCGGCGTTGGCCTCGATCTCGACCGGAGTCCGCGCCCCGGGAATCACGGCGGCCACCGCAGGATGGAGCAGGGGAAACTGCAGCGCCGCCGCGGGAAGGGGCACGTCGTACGCCTCGCAGAGCCGGCCGATGCGACGGACGCGATCGAGGATCTCGGCATCGGCCGTCGCGTAGTCGTAGTGGCGCGCGCCGGCTTCGCCCTCGACGAGGATGCCCGAGTTGAAGGGCCCGCCGACGATGATCGAGACCCGGCGCTTCTCGCACAGCGGCAGCAGCCGATCGAGGGCTCCCTGCTCGAGGAGCGTGTAACGGCCTGCGAGCAGGAAGCAGTCGAAGTCGGCCCGCTCGAGGGCTTCGACGCAGACCTGCGACTCGTTCACGCCCAGTCCGACGGCGCCGACCACCCCGGAGTCTCGGAGAGCGGAGAGGGCGCGGTAGCCCCCCTCCATCGCGAGATCGAAGACCTCGCGGTGTCGCTCGTCGCCATGGGTCATGGCCCCGAGGTCGTGCACGAGGAGGATGTCGACGCGATCCAGCTGCAGCCGCTCGAGGCTCGACTCGAACGAGCGCAGCACCCCATCGTAGGAGTAGTCGAAGACCGGATCGAAGGCGCGGGCTCGAACGAACCCCTGGTCGCTGCGCGCCGGGCCGCTGCGGGGCACGAGTCGCCGGCCGACCTTGGTCGAGATCGTGAAGGCGCCGCGCGCGGTGCCCACGAGCGCCCGGCCGAGCCTCTCTTCCGAGAGCCCGTAGCCGTAGTAGGGGGCGGTGTCGAAGTAGGCGACCCCCCGCTCGAGTGCGCGCCGGACCGTGGCGCGCGCCGCCTCCTCGTCGACCGGCGCGTAGAGGTTGCCGAGCGCGGCGCCCCCGAGGCCGAGGGCGCTGACGTGGACGTCGCTCGAGCCCAGGCGCCTGCGCGCGTTCGCCTTCACCCCGCGCTCCCGCCCGGCGACCGAGCCCGCTGCCCCCCGATCACGAGACGGCCCACAGTCGAGCACTCCCGCCCGCGGTCCGCGCCAGCACGGCGGAGATCTCGCGAGCGGCGGCTTCGACCCGCTCGGCGGCGGCCGAGATCGGCTCGGGCCGGATTCGCTTCTGCACGCAGGGGACCGTCAGGGCGGCGACGGCACCCGGGGATCGTCCGTCGAAGACCGGCGCGCCCAGGTCGACGATGCCCCTCACGAAGGAGCTCCGCGCGCGCCGGTGGCCGCTTCGCCGGATCCGAGCCAGATCCCGCGCGAGCTCCGCCTCGTCGCATGCGACGCGCCCACGCAGCGTGCGGAGCCACTCCGCGCGCCGTGTCTCGGGCTGGAACGCGAGCAGCACCCTTCCCGAGGTGGACTCCACCAGGCTCCGGCGGTGGCCGATCCGCACCGCCAAGCCCACCTCGTCGGAGCTCTCCACTCTCGCGATCACCACCATGTCGGCCCCGCTCTGCACCGCCAGGTGGCAGGACTGTCGCGCGCTCTCGGCGAGGCGTTCCATCACCGGCAGCGCCGCCTGGAGCAGGCTGTGCGTGGGCGGGTTCTTCATGGCCAGCTCCAGCAGGCGCGGGGTGAGGGCGAAGCCCTCGTCGGAAGGGCTGCGCTCGATGAAGGCGCGGTCCTCGAGCACGCTCAGCATGCGGAAGATCTCGCTGCGCGAGCGGCTGAGGGCCCCCGCGATGGCCGCAGTCGTCATCGGGGCGGAGGCCTCGGCGAGCAGCTCGAGGACGTCGAGGCCCTTCTCGAGGGCGGGGGCGCGGTAGCCCTTCCGCTTCGACCGTGGCACCGGGTGATTGTATATGAACGATCGGTTCATTGACAAACAGAGGCCCGCCCGCGAGAGTGCGCCCATGGCGCCGCGCATCACGCGTCTCCGGGCCCACGACGTCCGCTTTCCCACCTCGCAGGGCCTTCACGGCTCGGACGCCATGAACCCGGATCCCGACTACTCGGCCGCCGTCGCGATCCTCGAGACCGACGATCCCCGGTTCTCGGGGCACGGTCTCACGTTCACGATCGGCCGGGGGACCGAGATCTGTGTCGCCGCGATTCGCGCCTTCGAGAGCCACGTGGTGGGTCGGGACCTCGACGCGATCGAGGAGGACCTGGGTGCCTTCTGGCGCACCCTCGCCGGAGACAGCCAGCTGCGCTGGCTCGGACCCGAGAAGGGCGTGATCCACCTGGCACTGGCCGCGGTCGTGAACGCGGTCTGGGATCTGCTCGCGCGCCGGGCCGGAATGCCGCTCTGGAGGTACCTGGTCGAGCTTCCGCCCCAAGCCCTCGTGCGGGCGGTCGACTTCCGCCACATCTCGGACGTGCTCTCGCCCGAGGCGGCGCTCGCGCTGCTGGAGGAGAAGCAGGCCGGGAGGTCGGAGCGCGAGACGAGGCTCCGGCGCGAGGGCTACCCGGCCTATGTGACGTCCGCAGGCTGGCTCGGCTACGACGAGGCGACGATCCGCCGGCGCAGCCGGGCCGCCCTGGCCGAGGGCTGGACGCACTTCAAGATCAAGGTCGGCGCGGACCTCGGGGACGACATCCGTCGCTGCCGCGCGGTGCGGGAAGAGATCGGCCCGGAGCGCAAGCTGATGGTGGATGCCAACCAGGTGTGGGACGTCGACCAGGCCATCCGGCACGTGCAGCAGCTTGCGGAGTTCGATCTGTGGTGGGTCGAGGAGCCGACCAGCCCCGACGACATCCTCGGTCATGCCCGGATCGCCCGGGCCGTGCACCCGATTCGCGTCGCCACCGGCGAGCACTGTCACAACCGGGTCATGGTCAAGCAGCTCCTGCAGGCCCGTGCGGTCGATGTGCTGCAGATCGACGGCTGCCGGCTCGGCGGCATCAACGAGGTGATCGCGGCCCTCCTGCTGGCGGCCCGCTTTGGCGTGCCCGTCTGCCCCCATGCGGGGGGCGTGGGGCTCTGCGAGCACGTCCAGCACTTCTCGGCCTTCGACTACATCGCCGTCAGCGGGACCCTCGAGGGCCGCATCACCGAGTACGCCGACCACCTGCACGAGCACTTCGTGCGCCCGGTGCAGATGCGCGATGGACACTATCGGCTGCCCGATGCGCCGGGTCTGGGGGTGGAGTTCAAGGCCGAGAGCCTGGCCGAGTACGCGTTTCCCGGCGGCCCCGCGTGGAGGGCGCGCTGAGCGGGGGAGTGGCTCGAGCCTGCGGCGGCTTCACAATCGGCACCGAACGTGTCACTATCTGAGCGCGTGCGACCTCGAGGTCCCGCCCGATCCCGGGGCGGGGGTCCCGGGAGCGGGCCATGCGTCCGCAGGAGGGAGGGCCGATCGATGCCGGGTATCTGCGCGGACTCGCCGCTGCTGCTCGTCGGGGCGCCGGGGTCTCCGTACAGCCGCAAGATGCGGGCGGTGCTTCGCTACCGGCGCATTCCCTACCGCTGGATCGTCCGCGGGTCGAGGGACGACCGCGGGATTCCCGAGGTCCGTGTGAGCCTGATTCCGGTCCTGGTGCTCCCCGCCTCGGGCGGCGAGGGACCCCGCGCCATGATCGACTCGACGTTCCAGATCCGCCGCCTCGAGTCCGAGGTGGCCGAACGCTCGGTCCTCCCTCCCGACCCGGCCGTGGCCTTCGTCGATGCGCTGCTCGAGGATTACGGCGACGAGTGGGTCACCAAGATGATGTTCCACTACCGCTGGGCGTTCGCTCCCGACGTCGCCAAGGCGGCCGCCATCCTGCCGCGCTGGCGCCGCATCGATGCGCCCGAGAGCGAGATGCGTCCGATGGGCGAATGGATCTCCGAGCGCCAGATCGAGCGGCTGCGGGTCGTCGGCTCCAACGTCACCACGGCGCCAGTGATCGAGTCGAGCTACCGGCGGCTGCTCGAGCTTCTCGACGCGCATCTCTGCACGATTCCCTTCCTGATGGGACGTCGGCCGGGAGCCTCCGACTTCGGCGTCTTTGGTCAGCTGACGCAGCTCGTGCTCTTCGATCCCACGCCGATGGCGATCGCGCTCGAGCGCGCGCCGCGCATCCACGCCTGGTGTGAGCGTGTCGAGGACCTCTCGGGTCACGAGGTCGAGGTGTCGGACTGGATCGCACGCGACGCCTTTCCCGATACGCTGCGCGCGCTGCTCGCCGAGGTCGGTCGCACCTACGCGCCCTTCCTGCTCGCCAACGCCCGCGCGCTCGAGCGGGGGGACCCCGAGGTCGAGTGCGAGATCGATGGACGCAAGTGGCGCCAGGCCCCCTTTGCCTACCAGGGCAAGTGCCTCGGCTGGCTGCGCCAGGGCTACGCGTCGCTGGCAGCGAAGGATCGGAGCGCGGTCGATGCGCTGCTCTCGGGCACGGGCTGCGAGCGGCTCTTCGAGTAGACCCGCTTCGGGAGCCCGCCGCGGCGGCTCAGCGCTGCAGCATCTCCTGTGCGTTCTTTGCGATCCGCCGCGTGGTCTCCTCGTCGGCGGCGCTCAGGTCGGGGAGCTTGACCGGTACCTCGACGCCACGCTGACAGGCGGGGCGCTTGCTCATCTGCTCCATCCAGCGCTGCAGGTGCTCGAGCCCGTCGACCGGCACTCCCGACCAGCCGTGGATGCGAACCCACGACCAGTTGGCGATGTCGGCGATCGAGTAGTCGTCCGCGAGCCACTCTCCCTTTGCGAGCTGGCCGTCGAGAACCTCGAAGAGCCGCCGCGACTCGTGCTGGTAGCGGTCGATCGCCGCCTGGATCTTCTCGGGGAAGTAGCGGTAGAAGACGTTCGCCTGGCCCATCATCGGACCGACTCCGCCCATCTGGAACATCAGCCACGAGAGCACGCGCGCGCGGGCCGGACCCTGGCTCGGCAGCAGCCGCCCGGCGTTCTCGGCCAGGTAGATCAGGATCGCGCCCGACTCGAAGACGGCCAGGTCGCCGGCGTCCCGGTCCACGATGGCGGGGATTCGACCGTTGGGGTTGATGGCCAGGAACTCGGGGCGCTTCTGCTCGCCTGCGCCGAGGTCGATGGCCCGAACCTCGTAGGGGATCCCGAGCTCCTCGAGCGCGATCGAGACCTTCCAGCCGTTCGGTGTGGGCGAGGTGTAGAGTTCGATCATCCGGTCCTCCTCGCGAGACGGGGTGCGGGCCGGAGCATGGCATAATCGCGGAGAGCGTGTCGCTCGCGCGAGTGACCCGACCTGCACGAGGAGGCAGCATGGCGGCCGCAGAGACGCTTCCGGTCCCGACGTCGAACCTCGAGGAGCTGCCGGAGATCGTCGCGCGGCTTCGGAGCGCCTTCGAGTCGGGGCGAACCCGTCCGCTCGAGTGGCGGCGATCCCAGCTGCGGGCGCTGCGCGCGCTGCTCACCGAGAGGGCCGAGGTCTTCGTCGAGGCTCTCGCGGCCGATCTGGGCAAGCCCGCGCTCGAGGCCCATGCCGCGGACGTCGCCCAGGGCAAGATCGAGGCGGGGACGGCGCTACGGCGCCTGCGACGCTGGACGCGCCCGGAGCGGGTGGGTCGCGTTCCCTTCATCGGGCGCGGTCGCGTGCTGCGTGAGCCACTCGGAGTCGTCCTGATCATCGCGCCCTGGAACTACCCGGTCGGGCTCCTGCTCGCTCCGGCCGTGGGCGCGATCGCCGCCGGCAACGCGGTGGTGCTCAAGCCCTCCGAGGTCACGCCCCACACCTCGGCCGCGCTCGCCGAGTGGCTCCCACGCTACCTGGACCCCGAAGCGATCGCACTCGTCGAGGGCGGGGTGACCGAGACGACGGCGCTGCTCGAGCAGCGCTTCGACCACATCTTCTACACCGGGAACGGACGGGTCGCGCGCGTGGTCCTGCAGGCCGCGGCGCACCACCTCACGCCGGTCACGCTGGAGCTCGGCGGCAAGAGCCCGTGCCTGGTGGCGAAGGATGCGGACCTGCGCACGACGGCGCGGCGCATCGCCTGGGGCAAGTTCCTGAACGCCGGGCAGACCTGCATCGCCCCCGACTACGTGCTCGTCGAGCGCTCTCGAGAGCAGGCGCTGGTGGCCGAGCTGCGCTCGGTGGTAGAGCGCTTCTATGGCCCCGATCCCGCGGCTTCCCCGGACTACGCGCGGATCGTCAACGAGCGCCACCACCGTCGGCTGGCCGCGCTCTTGGCGGAGGGCGAGGTGGCGTTCGGCGGTCAGCTCGACCCGAAGTCCGGGTACATCGCCCCCACCGTGGTACAGAACGTGTCTCTGGACTCGCCCCTCATGCGGGAGGAGATCTTCGGTCCGATCCTCCCGGTCATCCCGGTGGATTCGATGGACGAAGCCATCGACTTCGTGAACGCACGCGAGAAGCCGCTGGCGCTCTACCTGTTCACGCGCGACCGATCCCTCGAGGAACGGGTGCTCGCGCAGACCAGCTCCGGGGGAGCCTGTGTCAACGGCACGATCGTCCACATCACCGATCCCCGGCTGCCCTTCGGAGGCGTGGGTGCGAGTGGCACCGGCGCCTACCACGGCCGCCACAGCTTCGAGACCTTCAGCCACCGGAGAGCCGTGGTGACGCGAGGCGTGCGGATCGATCCCAGTCTGCTCTATCCGCCCTACGGGAAGCGTACGACGGCGTTGCTGAGACGGTTCATCTGAGGCGCTCCGACGGGGGGCCTGGCGGAGGAAGAGATGTCGAGCGTCTACCGCGTGTTCGGATCCGAGCTCTCGCCCTACTCGGTCAAGGTGCGATCCTACCTTCGCTACAAGGAGATTCCGCACGAGTGGATTCCCCGCGGGCCCGAGACGCAGGCCGAGTTCCAGAAGTACGCCCGCCTCCCGCTGATCCCCCTGGTCGTCAGCCCCGACGACCGCGGGCTCCAGGACTCGACTCCGATCCTCGAAGCGCTCGAGTCGCTCTTCCCGGAGCCCTCCATCCATCCGGACGCGCCTGCACTCGCCTTCGTCTCGGCCCTCATCGAGGAGTTCGGCGATGAGTGGGGCAACAAGTGGATGTTCCACTACCGCTGGGCGCGCGAGGCCGACCAGTGTTCCGCCAGCGAGCGGATCGTGGACGGGATGGCGCCCGAAGCCTCGGCCGGCGACCGCTCCCAGCGGGTCCAGTCGGTGCGCGAGCGGATGCTGGGCCGCGTCTGGTTCGTGGGCTCGAACGAGAAGACCGGGCCCCAGATCGAGTCTTCCTTCCTCGACACCCTCGCGATCCTGGAGCCGCACCTGTCGCAGCGCCCCTACCTGTTTGGAGCGAGACCGGCGTTCGGCGACTTCGGGCTCTGGGGTCAGATCTACAACGCCTGGACCGATCCGACGCCGCACTCTGTGCTCGAGGAGCGTGCCCCCAGCGTCGTCGACTGGGTGCAGCGGATGCTCGCTCCCGAGGCCCGGGGACCCTTCGAGTCCTGGGAGTCGCTCGAGCCGACCCTGGCACCGCTTCTCGAGCGCCAGGTCGGCGCGCTCTTCTTGCCCTGGTCCGACGCCAACGCGCGCGCGCTCGCGGCGGGCGAGCAGACGTTCACGGTAGAGCTCGCGTCGGGCACGTGGGCCCAGAAGCCCCAGAAGTACCACGCCCGCTCCCTGCAGGCCCTGCGCGAGCGCTACGCCGCCGTCGAGGATCGGAGGCGACTCGATCCGATCCTCGAGCGCGCCGGCTGTCTGCGCTGGCTGCGTCCCCACTAGCCGGCCCTCCTCGAGAAGGTCGGCGCATGGCGGGGGAAGCCTCCGATCGTCGCTGGCTGCTCGCGCTGGTGGCCGCGCTCGCGCTCTTCTACGTGGGTTCGAGCTTCTGGCCCGGGGTGCTCGATGAGACCAGCGGGCAGTACGCGGGTGCAGCGAGGGAGATGTGGCGTACCGGCGACTGGCTGATGCCGACCAACGATGGAGTTCCCCGGCTCCAGAAGCCGCCCCTCTACTACTGGACGCTCCTGGCCTCGTACGCGGCGTTTGGCGTCGACGTCTTCGCGGCCCGGCTGCCGGGGGCGCTGGCGACGCTGGCGTGGCTCTTTGCGATCGCGGGGATCGGTCGCGAGATCGGCGGGGTCGGGGTCGGGCTGCGCGCCGCCGCGGTCCTGGGTGCGACCTTCGGGACCCTCGTCTTCTGCCACCTGATCCACCCCGAGCCGCTCTTCGGGTTCCTGCTGGCAACGACGGTCTGGGCCCTCGTTCGAGGACTCCGGGACCCCTCGCGTGCGCGACTGTGGATGACGCTCGCGTGGCTGGGAATGGGCCTCGCGAGCATGACCAAGGGACTGCACGGCGCCGCGTACCCGCTCGCCCTCGCCGCGGTCATGGCCGGGTTCATGCCCGAGGTGCGCCCCGTGTTCCGCAGGCTCCTCGACTGGCGCGGGCCCCTGCTGTGGCTGCTGCTGCTCGCTCCCTGGTACGCCACCATCGAGAGCCGTCTCCCGGGCTTCGTGCGCGACCAGCTGCTGAACGAGCAGCTCGGCCACGTGTTCGACACGCGCACTCCCGCGGACAGCAGCCCGGTTCCGCTATGGGCATTCCTGCTCGAGCACGGAGTGCTCCTTCTCCCCTGGATCGGCTTCGCGCCCACGCTCCTGCGGAGCCGCGGCCTGCGGCGCACGGGCGATCCCTTCCGGCAGCGGGCGATCCGGCTGCTATGGATCTGGCCCGCCCTGACGCTGGGGACGGTGCTCTTCTCGGCGCGCCAGGACTACTACACGCTCTCGAGCTGGGGAGCGCTGGCGATCCTCTTCTCGCTCGCGATCGACGACGCGGAGCGGGGACGCGTCCGCCTGTCGCGGGCTCCCGGCTTCGTGGTCGCGATCCTGGGCCTCGCGGTGGGGATGGCAGGCGTCGCCCTCTGGGCTTCGCCTGCCGGTCCAGCTGTGGGGGTGGCGCCTGCCGGAGAGCGTCCCCACCTCTGGGAGACGCTTCGGGGCTTCTCGCCGTCGCTGTGGCGCGGGCTATGGGGTGTGCTGCTGGGGATCGGCGCGAGCTGGCTCGCGTCCGGGCTGGCGGCTGGCTGGCTGCTCGCACGTCGGCAGGGCGGCCGTGCGGTCTGTGTGCTTGCGGCGGGGGGGCTCGCCGTCGGGGGGATGGCGGTCGCGGGGCTCCACCGCGTCCAGGACTATCTGGGGCTGGAGTCCATCGCGCGGGCCATCGAGCGCTCGACGGCGCCCGACGCGCGGGTCGTGGCTCAGGGCCCGCCCCACCGCGCGGCCAGCCTCTTCTTCTACCTCGATCGGCCGGTCCACTGGGTCGACTACGAGCAGGACATCGACTTTGCGTCGAGAGTCCACGGGATCGGCCGCGATCTCTTCTGGATGCACTCCGACGTGGTGCAGGCATGGGGCGAGCCCCGGGAGCTCGTCCTGGTCACCGAGGAGTGGCAGCTGGTGTGCTGGCGCGCGGAGCTGGGGCAGGGGGAGCTGCACACAGCGCCCTTCGCACGCTCGGGGACGCGGGTCGCGATCTCGAACGCCGGCCGCCCCCGGGCTCGGAGCGGTCGACTGCATCGGCCCGATGGCTCAAGATTCCGGGTCCATGCGATCGACTCGAAGGCGGTGGCGGCCGCAGGGGCCCCTCGGGACTCTGCTCCTGGCGAGCCTGCTCCTGCTGCCTGCGGCCGGGGAGGCGAGCGCTGAGTCCGAGACGACGGCAGATCCGACGCTCGCGTCTCCCGGGGCCGACGACCTGGAGCCGACGCCGGCCGACGAGCTGGAACCGACGCCGGCTGGCGACCTGGACCTGACGCCGGACGCCGACCTGGACCTGACGCCCGACGCCGACCTGGACCTGGATCTCGACTTCGACCTCGAGGGGCCCGAGCCCGGCTACCCCGACCCGCTCGAGGGGGTGAACCGTCGGACCTTCGGGTTCAACGAGGGGGTCGACCACTACCTGATCTCGCCCCTCACCACGGGCTACGAGTGGGTCATGCCCGACCCGGCGGAGCACGCCGTGCGGCGCGTCTTCCAGAACTTCTCGGAGCCGGTCAGCGCCATCAACCACCTGCTCCAGCTGCATCCGCGGCCCGCCGGATCGACGGTCGCACGCTTCGTCGTCAACTCGACGGCCGGGGTCGGGGGGATCTTCGACGTGGCGCGACGGATCGGGCTGCCGATGAAGCACAGCGACTTCGGCGCCACCCTGGCACGCTACGGCACCCCGAGCGGGCCCTACCTGGTCATTCCCCTGCTGGGTCCCACGACCGTGCGTGACAGCGTGGGGGATCTGGTCGATCAGCTCGTGACTCCCCTGGGCTTCCTGCAGCTGGGTCTGGCGACCCGGCTCGTCATCGATACCGGCGCAGGCCTCTCCCACCGGGCCGAGGTCGCCACCCAGCTCGATGCGATGCGGCGCTTTGCGGTCGACCTCTATGCGGTGATCCGCACGGCCTACTACATGGATCGAGAACGGGAGCTGGGCGGAGGTCAGCTGGACTCGGGTGCGGCCTTGGACTCCAGCGCCGACACGAGCGCCTCGAAGCCGTCGCGCTTGAGCTTCGAGGTGTACTCGGAGCGCCGTAGCGCGATCTCGGAGACCGTTCCGTTCAGGTAGACATCGATGATCCGGTACCCGCTTCGCGTCGCGTGAACGCGGTAGTCGAGGCGGATGTCGTCGTCCGAGGTGTGCAGGACGGTGTGGACGATTCGCGTCTCGCGGATCGAGGGCTCGACCGAGAGCGTCTCGAACTCCTCTCCCGAGTAGCCGTCGAAGCGGGCAGCGTAGGTCGAGATCGTGAGCTCCCGGAACGCGCGAACGAAGCGCCTGCGCTCTTCGGTCTGGAGCTTCTTCCAGTGGCGGCCGAGAGAGCGCGCGGCCATGTTCGTGAGGTCGAAGGAGCTGTCGAGGACCGGGGTCAGGGTCTCGCGGCGGCCGGCGTCCTGGAGGGCGTCGGCGTGCTGCATGACGTCGATCAAGGCCGCGTGGAGCCTCTCGACGGGAGCCACCTCGGGAGCGGCCTCGGCCGCGTGCACTGCCGAAGCCGCAGCTCCCGCGGCCATCAGCACGGCGCACGCCCCAAGGGCGAGTGTTCGACGCATTCGGGACCTCCCTGGGTCGGGCTCGATCGGGTCGCTGGCGAGCGCAACTCTAGCGAAGACGTTCCCGGGCGGCAGAGGCTTCCCCGCTCGCGTCGTGCGGGCCCGGGAGGATGCCCGGCGGGGGACGAGGGCGTAGAATGGCATCCCCTTGGGGCCTGCGGGGCCCGCACGCGAGACCAGGAGTGAACCCATGCGCATGAACGTCCAGGCCATCCCCACGCTCAGCGATCGGATCAACGAGATCCGGCTGCTCACGGCCGAGATCGTCAACAACGAGATCCTTCCCAACGAGAATCGCATCTGGGTCTGGCGGGCGGACGGGAAGGTCGCCGAAAGCGACCGCCAGAAGGCCCGGGAGCTTCGCCACCAGATCCAGGCGAAGGTGCGACAGGCGGGCCTCTGGGCGCCCCACCTTCCCGAGGAGTACGGTGGCGCGGGCTTGAGCTTTCTCGAGCACGCCTACATGAACGAGGTGCTGGCGTACTCGGTGGGCGCGGCATCGCTCTTCGGCGTGGTCGCGCCGAACTCGGGGAACCAGAAGATCCTGGTCAAGTACGGCACCGAGGAGCAGAAGAAGAAGTGGCTGATCCCCTTGATCGAGGGGAAGATGCAGTCGGGCTTCTCGATGACCGAGCCCGATACGGCGGGCTCCGATCCGCGCTCGCTTCGCACCACCGCACGGCGCGAGGGCGACGAGTGGGTGATCAACGGCCACAAGTGGTTCACCTCGAACGGCATGGCGGCGGATTTCTTCATCGTCATGTGTCGCACGGATGACCCCGAGGGCCCCGCCGATCGCAACGGCAAGATGACCCAGATCATCGTGCCGTCCGACACGCCGGGCGTGAACATCGTGCGAGGGGTCCCGGTCTGGGGCCGCAACAGCGACCACTGCGAGATCATCTACGACAACGTGCGGGTCCCCGTCGCCAACCAGCTCGGCCAGACGGGCTCCGGGCACCGCGCCGCCCAGGACCGGCTTGGCGCGGGCCGCGTCTATCACTGCATGAACTCCGTCGGACAGATGTGGCGCGCCTTCGACCTGATGGTGGAGCGAGCGATGAGTCGCGAGGTGCACGGCGGCAAGCTCGAGACCAAGCAGTTCATCCAGGGGTTCATCGCCGACTCCTACATCGATCTCCAGGCCGCCCGCCTCATGACGATCCACTGTGCCGAGAAGATGGAGAGTGGGGTCGACCCGCGCACCGACATCTCGGCCATCAAGATCTTCGTCCCGCAGGCCTACCACCGGGTCGTCGACCGCGCGATCCAGATCTGGGGGGCGGCGGGCGTCTCGGGGGACCTGCCCCTGGCGGGCATGTACCAGGGGGCGCGCACGCTGCGCCTCGCCGACGGTCCCGACGAGGTCCACAAGATCCTGATCGCGAAGAACATCCTCAAGCGCTACCACGCGGGAGAAGGCTGGGACTTCGGGAACTAGGGAGGCGCGATGTTCGATCTGGACGCGGGCGAGGAGCTGGATCTGGTCGTCGAGACCGCGCGCGCCTTCGCGAACGAGCGACTGGCGCCCCGTCTTCGGGACGCCGAGCGG
The DNA here is from genome assembly GCA_046757685.1 of Myxococcota bacterium. Taxonomy (GTDB): domain Bacteria; phylum Myxococcota_A; class UBA9160; order SZUA-336; family SZUA-336; genus JBHHYV01. The sequence goes on along the minus strand of JBHHYV010000031.1, from coordinate 14,426 downwards.
ACGCGCGAGGTCGATCCGCTGGCGCGCGAGGCCTACCGCGAGATCGGGCTCGCCGGTCTCGAGCTTCCCGAAGCGCTCGGCGGCGCCGGCCTCGGAGCGGTCGCGCGGGTGCGGGTGAACGAGGAGCTCGCCGCGGCCGACGCGGGCGCCGCCGTGGCGCTCGATCCGCTGGGTCCCGCCCTCTACCCGCTGCTCGAGCTGGGCGGGGCCTCGGCTCTGCAGGAGTGGGCGCTCCCACGGATCGAGGCGGAGCAGGGCCGGGCGGTGCTGGTGACGGCGGCAGACGTCACGCTCGAGGTCGACTCCGGCGGACTCTCGGGCCGGGTGCCCTGGGTGCCGGCGGACCGCGTCGATCTGCTGGTCTGGCTCGACGCCGAGGGTGCGGCGGTGATGTGCGAGGGCTGGACGAGCGAGGCTCTTCCCGGCGCCGGGCTGCGTGCCGCAGGGGCCTCGAGCCTGTCCCTCGAAAGGGCACCCATCGCGGCGCGCTTTCGCGAGCCGCAGGCCGCCGCCCGCGCCCTGGCTCGCGCGCGGCTCTACCAGGCGTCGCTGATGCTGGGGGTCCTGCGCGCGAGCGCCGACTTCTCGCGCGGCTATGCGCTCGAGCGCGTCGCCTTCGGCCGCCCGATCGCCCATCACCAGGCCCTCGCGTTCCTGATCGCCGACATGCAGATGGCGCTCGATGGAGCGCGCCTGTTGATTCACGAGGCGGCCTGGAGAATCGACCGGGACCTTCCGTGCGCCGCGCACGCAGCCGCGGCGCTCTGCGAGGTGATCGAGGCCTCGCGCCTGGTGGGACCGAATGGAGTCCAGCTTCTCGGGGGGCACGGGTTCATGCAGGACTACCCCGTCGAGAAGTACATGCGCGAGTCGCGCATTCTCGGCCTGACGCTGGGCGGGATCGACGCAGCGCAGGCCGAGGCCGCTCGCGCGCTTTGCTCCGCCGGTGCTCCCGTGATCCTCTCCGAGGGCGGGGCGCCCTGATGGAGTTCTCGATCGACAAGGGCATGCGCGAGCGCATCGAAGAGATGCGCGAGCGGGGCCGCCGCGAGATCCGTCCGATCGGGCTCGAGGCCGACCGGCTGGGCCGCCCCATTCCCGCGGACGACCCCTACTTCCAGCGACTGATCGATCGGGGCGAGGGTCGGACGCACTGGCCCGGACCGGGCGGTCGCGCCTCCCGCCGCTTCCCGGGGGACTCGACCGTCCTGCGGCTGCTGCTTGCCGAGGAGTTCGCCTACTGGGACCGGGGAGTGGGGGTCGCGCAGCCCGGGGTCGGGCTGCCCGAGCCCAACGTCCTGGCGATGGGAACCGAGGAGCAGAAGGAGCACTTCCTCTCGCCCTTCCTCGCGCCGAGCGGCCCCCGCTGGGCCTGCTTTGCCATGACGGAGCCCGGTGCGGGCTCGGACGCCGCCGCCATCCAGACGACCGCGCGCAGGGACGGGGACGGCTGGATCTTGAACGGTGCCAAGTGCTTCATCGGCAATGCCAGCCGCTCGGACTGGATCCTGGTCCAGGCCACCCTCGACCCCTCCCGCGGACGCGAGGCGCAGCGGGCATTCTTCGTCGAGCAGGGGACCCCGGGCCTGGGCGGCTTCAAGATCGAGAAGAAGATGGGACTCAAGGCCTATGAGTCGACGTCGTTCACGCTGCAGGACTGCCGGGTGCCCGCGTCCCACCTGCTCGGGGGCGAGCGGCGTCACGAGCAGCGCGCGGGCTTCAAGACGGCCATGCGGACGTTCAATGCGGGCCGGCCCATCATTGCCGCGCACTCCGTCGGGATCGGACGCGCGGCGCTCGACGAATCTCTCGCGTTCGCGACTGCGCATGGCCTGCTGGCGCGCGAGGCGATCCGCGCCCGCCTGGAGCGGATGGCCCGCAAGCTCCGCATGGCGCGGCTCCTGTGCCTGCGTGCCGGATGGCTGGCCGACCGGCAGCGCCCCAACATCATCGAGGCGTCGATGTCGAAGGCGACCGGAGCTGCGGTCGCCTACGAGGCGGCCAGCCTGGGGATGGAGATCCTCGGCCTCGTCGGGGCACGAGGGGATCACCTGATCGAGAAGCTCTACCGCGACGTCAAGGCGATGGACATCGTCGAGGGAACCGGGCAGATCCAGCGGCTGATCATCGCGCGAAAGCTGGTCCAGCTGCCGCGCGACTGAGGGGCGGATCTACGGGTCCGGCTGCGCGCAGGCGGACGTCGAGCAAGGTTCGTCCGGCGCGGCGGGCTCGCGAAAGAAGCGCTGGAGAGCCCCCGGGAGCGCTCTCCAGTCGGGGAGCGCGAGATCCGGCTCGCTCGAGGCGTGGGTGTTCCAGAAGAGCAGGGGATCGCGCACGCCCCGCTCGCGGGCGAAGAGCGCCGCCAGGGCCTTGGACGTATAGGTCGGCTCGAGCCGCAGCCCCGTCAGGTCGCCCGCCAGCTCTCCGGCGCGCTCGCCCTCGGCGGTGGGGCTTCCGTATCCCGCTCCCAGGAATCGCCGATCGACCTCGAGGCGCAGGGTCGCGCCGGCGCGCCGGGCGGAGGCTTCGCGCGTGACGAGCCGAAGCGCGCGCCGCGCCTTGTAGGCCAGTCGCCGGGGCCCCGGGGCGAAGAAGTCGGAGACGCAGATGGCCACGACCCGCGTTCGGAGGCCCGCGAGGGACAGCCCCGCGGCCAGGCCGGCGGCCGTTCCGCCGCTCCCCAGGGCGACGTAGAGGCGCGCCGGCTCGGGAAGCACACCCGCGTCCACCTGCGCCGCGAGCTCGAGGCCCGCGTTGACCAGGCCCAGCGCGCCCAGGGCGCTCGATCCGCCGGTCGGGATCAGCACGGCCCTCGGCGGCCGCAGGAGGCAGCGCGCTCCTCGCGCGACGCCGGCCAGGGCCGAGGAGCATGCGTGGATCGTGGCACCGCTCGCCACCAGCTGCAGGATCCGCAGCCGCACCCGCTCGTCGAGCGGCTGGGGGACCAGGATGAGCTCGCACGCCACTCCGAGCTGCCGCGCGTAGAGCGCGGTCGCCAGACCGTGGTTCGTGCCCAGCCCCCCGGACGTGACGATCCGACGGATGCCGCGCGCGCGAATGCGTCCCAGGATCCACTCGAGCTTGCGGGGCTTGCTGCCCCCGTAGGGCTGCGCACTGGCGCCGTCGGACTTGATCCACAGCGGTCCGCAGTCCACGGCGCGCTCGAGCCCCGGGGCTCGGGTCACGGGGGTGGGCAGGCCGCACAGAGGCTCGCGACGCAGCCGGAGAGCGAGATCAGGAAACCTCTGGACCAGCGGCAGCTCGGCGTCGGGGGTGACCTTCACGATCGAGCGCTCCCTCCGGGGCGCACAGCCACCGAGGCCCGCCCTACGGCCTCCGCGGGACGAGAATCGACACTCTCTCCTCCGGAGAATCTCCCCGGGGAAAACCAAAATGAGTACCCTACACCCATCGCCGAATCGCGACCGGGTGCACGGAATCGCGATGTGGATGGGGTCGGCCCCAACCCGGCCGGGCCGTCTCCCCGGGATCGGTCGCTCATGCGCCGAATGAGAACGTTCGACAGAACCGTTCTGCTCACGCTGGGGACGCTGTTCGCGGTCTGGTTCGCACTCTCCGCGATCAGCGCCCTCGAGGGGCGATTCGCGGAGCCGAGCGTCTACGTCGCTTTCCCCGGGCACGAGGGCCAGCTCCCTCGTGTGGTCGAGGTTCAGGCCGGGACGCCCGCGGTCCTGTCCGGTCTCCGTCCCGGCGACCGCCTGGAGCGCATCGGGAGCGCGGAGCTGCGGGGGGCGGGCCCGATCGGCTTCTTCGCGAGTGCGCTCCACCAGATGGACGAGGCGGGAGGCGCGGAGGTCCACTTCGTTCGAGAGGGGCGGCCGCTGCACACCCGGCTCCAGTACGTCCGGCTGCCGCTGCCCGCGCGGCTGCTCCTGGTGCCGCTCTGCTTCGCGCTGACCGCCGTCGGCATCATCCTCCGGGCCCCGCGGTCCCGCTCTGCGAGCGCTCTGTTCCAGGCGCTCCTGCTCGCGAGCTTCGCCCTGCTGCGACCCTGGGGAGGGCCGCCCACGCAGACCTACGCCATCGCGGGGACCTTGTTCGCCGTCGCGGGTCTCGCCGCACCCGCGCTGGTGCATGCGGCGCAGGTCTTCCCGTCGGATCTGCGAGGGTCGGGCCGGTTCTCGCGGATCCTCCCCTGGCTCTTCGTTCCGGTGGGGCCGACCTACATCTGCGGCACGCTGGGAGTCACCGTGCTGGGTGACGGCAACTACGCCTTCGGCGTGGCGATGTGGATGCTGAACGCGCTGGGCATCACCCTTCTCGTGATCCTGACGCGAAACTACCGGCGCTGTGACTCCCTGGGCAGGCGAAAGCTGCGCTGGGCGGTCCTGGGCGTCTATCTCAGCCTGGCGCCGATCCTGGTCGCCACCTTCATCTCGATCAGCTCTGCCGAGCTGTGGTGGCTCTCGGATGCGAGCGAGATCTTCCTGGTCGGAATTCCCGTGGCGCTCTTCGTCGCGATCGTGCGCTACAACCTGCTCGACATCGATCGCCTGATCAGCGCCACGGCCTCGTACTCGGTCCTGCTCGGAGCGCTGCTGGTCACGGGGTTCACCGCCCTCCCGAGCCTCGCCGACGCGGCCGAACGCTGGATGGGAATCCCCGCGTCTTCCGGCCAGCTGCTGTTCGCGGTGGCCCTCGTCGCAGCCGTGCTGCCGGCCGAGCGCTGGCTGAGGCCCCTGATCGATCGCGGGCTCTTTCCGGCCGCCCACGCGCTCGAGGAGCAGGTGCAGGCCCTGGTGGGCGAGCTCCCTGGCCTGGAGGCGCCAGCCGCGCTGACCGCGCGCCTCGGAGAGCGGATCGACGAGCTGCTTCGGCCCGAGAGCTGCGTCGTCTATGCCCGGGCCCCCGAGGGGTACGTCCCGGTATTCGCCCGGGGCCGAGCTGTGCCGCCCGTCTTCGACGGGGGCGAGAGATGCAGGAGGCCCTTCGCCGCTACGTGCCCGACGCCATCGCGCAGGAGCTCGCGTCGGGGGAGGGCCTGGAGTCGGGAGAGCGGGAGGTCTCGGTGCTCTTCGTGGACATTCGCGGCTACTCCTCGTACTCCGAGGGCCGGGCGGTGGGAGAGGTCTTCAGCACGATCAACCGCTACACGGAGGCCGTCTCCCGGGTCGTGCGCAAGTACGGAGGCAGCGTGGTCGAGTTCAATGGGGACGGCATGATGGCCGTCTTCGGCGCGCCGCGCGCGCTCGAGGCGAAGGAGCAGGCCGCCCTCGAGGCCGCGCTCGAGCTCGTCTCGAGCGTCGGCCAGATCGAGGTTCCGGGAGAGGCGCAGCGTCTCTCGGTCGGAGTCGGCGTCGCGACCGGCGCGGCCTTCGTCGGCAACATTCGAGCCGTCGACCGGATGATCTGGAGCGCCATCGGGAGCACCACCAACCTGGCCGCTCGCATGCAAGCGCTGACCCGCCCGCTCGAGGCGGCCGTCGTCACCGACCCTGCAACCTGGTCCGAGCTCGAGCTGCCCCCCGCCGGCTTCGAACGTCGGCGAGAGGTCTCGATTCACGGGCTCTCCGAGACCCACGATCTCTACGTGCTGCCCCTCTCGGGTATGGAGGAATCGCCATGAGCTTCAAGATCCGCCGTCTTCGGCTTCTGCTCCTTCTCGGCATCCTGGCGCTCGCCGGGTCCGCACGCGCGCAGTCGATCTCGAGTCTGGTCGCGCAGGTGACGCAGGCGAACCTGCTGGCCCACGTGACCGCGCTCGAGGGGGTACGCTTCACTGCCGCGCAGCGGCAGGCCGCGCGGACCTACATCAAGGGCCAGCTCGAGTCCTTTGGCTACACGGTCTCGGAGGTCTCCTTCCCGAATCCCCAGGTCGGCCTCAACGGCGATCCGACCGGTGTCAACCTCGTGGTCCGCATTCCGGGGCAGACGACTCCGGGAGACGTGATCATCCTGGGAGCCCACTACGACACGGTCCCCGGGTCGCCGGGCGCCGATGACAACGCCAGTGGCGTCGCCGGGGTGCTCGAGACCGCGCGGATCCTGAAGGGCGCGTCCTTCGACGCGTCGATCGAGCTGGTGCTCTACGACCTCGAGGAGCTGGGCTTGATCGGCAGTGCGGACCACGCGGCGGGGGTGACGGACAACATCCTCGAGGCGCTGGTCTACGACATGATCGGCTTCTTCTGCACCGTTCCCGGCTGCCAGACGCCCCTGGCCCCCTTCGTGGGCTGCGTGAGTGTGAGCAACCCGACCATCAACGTGGGCGACGGCATCGGGCTGCTCTCGAACACCGCGAGCCAGATCGCCAGCGTCCAGGCGGACGCCGCGACCTACGTCCCCACGCTGAAGTCCGAGTGGGCCCAGGTGCTCGACGGCAATGGCGCGTGCGACTTCACGGGCACCGTGCGACGCAGCGATCACGCGCGCTACTGGGACCTGGGCGAGATCGCGATGCTGCTCACCGATACCGCGGATCTGCGCAATCCGAACTATCACCTCGCGACCGATACGCTGGCCACGCTCGACTTCACCTTCGCGACCGACGTGACTCGCGCCACGCTCGCCCACGTCGCAGAGAAGGCGGGGCTGATCGTCGGGGTCGACACGGATGGCGACGGCGTTCTCGATGATGGAGACGCATCCGGGACGGTCGGCGACCTGCCCTGCACCGGAGGGTCGGTGAGCGGCTGTGACGACAACTGTCGCTTCCGGCCCAATCCCGCGCAGGAGGACCACGGTGGCCAGGCGGGTGCGATCCCAGATGGGATCGGCGACGCCTGCCAGTGTGGAGACAACAATGGCGATGGGATCGTCAACATCACCGACCGCGTCCTCCTGGCCCGGAGCCTCGGAGGGCTTCCGCCGGGTGTGGATCCCGACAAGTGCAACGTCTCGGGCACGGATCCGACGCTGTGCAACGTGACCGATGACGTGGTGATGCAGCGCTTCCTCGGGGGGCTGCCTCCGGGGATCGCGAACCTCTGCTCCGCCTTCGTCGGACCCTGAGACCTCGCGAGCGTACGCTGGGCTCCGCCTCCCCCAAGCTCCGAGACGGCGCGTAGAATGCGCGCGGTGGGGTGAGGCGAAGGGAGGCGGAGCGTGGAGATCGGCAGCTACGCCGGGTTCGAGGCGGCGATCCTCGATCCCGGCATCGCGCGGCTCACGTTCAACGAGCCGGAGCGCCTGAATGGCATGACCTCGGCGATGAAGCGGGACCTGGTCGAGGTCCTGCTTCAGGCCCAGCTCGCGGACGAAGTGCGGGTGGTGCTGTTCACCGGGAGCGGCCGCGCCTTCTGTGCGGGCGACGACCTGCGCGCCTACGGCCGCCCCCGCGCTCCGAGCGCACGCATGCCTCCGCTGCCCCCCGGCCACCAGACTCCGATCGGCACCTACGACGGGCTGCGCGGGGTGTCCCAGGCCGTGAACCGCGCGATCCGCGACCTGGACAAGCTGACGATCGCGGCGATCAACGGGGTGGCGATCCAGACCGGTCTCTCGTTGGCACTCGCGTGCGACTTTCGGATCGCCTCGACCGAGGCGCGTCTGGGCAGTGCCACGCTCCGCTTCGGGCTGCTGCCCGACGAGGGAGGCCAGTACCTGCTGGTCGAGCTGCTGGGCGTCGCTCGCACGCTCGACTTCGTGATGCGCAAGCGGATCGTCTCGGCGGAGGAGGCCCTCGAGCTGGGTCTGGTGCACGAGGTCGTGGCCCCTGGCGCGCTGATGGCGCGGGCGATGGCCCTGGCAGAGGAGCTGGCCCGGGGTCCACAGGTCGCGATGCGTCTGCTGAAGCGGTCGATCTACAACGCGGCCGAGCTCGGGTTCTCGCAGGCGCTGGACGAGATCGCGGCCAAGACGGCGATCTCGGACCACCATCCCGACGTCCGGGAGGGGGTGAGCGCGTTCTTCGAGAAGCGCCAGCCCCGGTTCAACCGCTGGCTCGAGAAGGACGGGGGCGGTGACCCTGGAGCGGGCGGCGCCTGAGATCTGCTGCGGCGGCGGCGTTCGACCGGGAGGGAGCCCCTTCGAGCCCGTCGCTCAGGCCTGCCAGTCCCAGACCGTGTAGCGGAAGGCGTCGACACCCTTCTTCCATGCCCGGGTGTCGAAGCCCGCCTTGCGCTCGAGCTCGCTGACGAATGCCTCGGGCTCGGGGAGGGACTCCCAGACTCCGGGCAGGAACGTGGCGCGGCGCGAGTCGTGGCGCAGGACGAGCCCGTCCATGCCCGGCCGCAGCTGCGCCAGGAGCTCCTCGCGGGTTCCGACCGGGATCCGCTCGAGCGGACCGAGGACCGAGAGGTGCAGCTCGAGTCGAGCGAGCTCCTCGGGCTCGAGCGGCGGAAAGCGGGGGTCGTCGAGCGCCGCGGCGCGCGCGTTGTGGGCGACGTCGTCGACCAGCGAGCGCGTGGGCTCGAGCGAGCCGATGCATCCCCGGAGTGCGCCCGCGAGTCGCAGCGTGACGAAGCTCGCACCCGGTTCGCGCACCCGCTCCGGGTACGTGCTCGCATCGATCCGCAACGGCGGCTTGCGGTGCGCCGCGCGCTCGACCGAGCGCCAGGCGATGCCGGAGAGCAGGTCGCGCTCCTCTCGCGCGGGCTCCGGCTCACTCGAGGGCATAGGCGCCGTAGCCGACCACCCGATCGGTCGGGCCCGCCGTATCGCCCGAGGTTCGCACGTCGAGGGCCCGACACCGGAGGTGGTGGCGACGCGCGCAGGCGAGCAGGCCTTGAATCGGAATCCGACCGCAGGCGGAGTCGTAGCCGAGGGCGTGCGAGTCGAGCCTCTCGATCGCGCGCGTCGTCTCGGCGTCGACCCGGCGCGCGGAGGCGAGGTCCAGGTAGTGGCTCAGGTCGGAGCTCACCACGATCAGGGTCTCGCTCCCGCCCCAGAGCTGCTCGAGCACCTGTGCGACCTCGTCCTCCGTCGCATCCCCGGCGACCAGGGGAGCCAGGCGAAAGCGGCCGAGCGCTCGCTGCAGGAAGGGCAGCTGGACCTCGAGGCTGTGCTCCGTCGCGTGCGCAGTGTCGAAGCGGCACACCTGGGGCAGCGCGAGGACCTTCTGGAGAGCCTCGGCGTCGATCGGCACGTCTCCGAGAGGGGTCCGAAAGGCGTCGACGCCGGGGACGGCCAGCCCATGCAGGGCGACCCGGTGCGCGGGCCCGATCAGCACGACGCGCTCGATCGGCCCCCCGTGGGCTCGCAGCCGGGCGTACGCGGAAGCGGCGACCGGCCCCGAGTACACGTAGCCCGCGTGCGGCACGATCAGTGCCTTGGGCGCTGTCGCCCCGTCGGGATCGGTTGCAGCGAGCAGGCCGTCCACCGTCCGGCAAAGGACGTCCGCCTCGCCAGGGTAGAACTGGGCCGCAACGGCGGGAGGGCGGATCCGTAGGCCTCCGGAAGCGGACATGCCTAGAATCTGATGCCTGCGAGACCGGGGTCAAGCCCGGAGCTACTCTGGGCTGCGTGGACTCGGTGGTGGCGACACGCTACTGGGAGCCGGTGGGCCGGGAGCGGATCCGCTGCGATCTCTGCCCCAGGCGGTGCACGCTGGCGGCCGGTCAGCGCGGCCTGTGCTTCGTCCGCGCCCATCGCGACGGGCGCCTCGTCCTGGAGACCTTCGGTCGCTCGAGCGGCTTCTGCATCGACCCGATCGAGAAGAAGCCGCTCAACCACTTCCTGCCGGGGACCCCCGTCCTCTCGTTCGGGACCGCGGGCTGCAACCTGGCCTGCCGCTTCTGCCAGAACTGGGAGATCAGCAAGGCCCGGGAGTTCGACCGGCTGGCCGACTCCGCCTCTCCCGAACAGATTGCCCGGGCGGCGAGTCGGCTGGGCTGTCGGAGCGTCGCGTTCACGTACAACGATCCGGTGATCTTCCTCGAGTATGCCGTCGCGACCGCACAGGCCTGCCGGCGTCGCCAGATCCGCACCGTCGCGGTGACGGCCGGCTACATCTGCGAAGCCCCTCGGCGCGAGCTCTTCGCCGAGATCGATGCGGCCAACGTCGACCTGAAGGCGTTCAGCGAGGACTTCTACCACAGGGTCTGCGGGGGAAGCCTGGCTCCGGTCCTCGAGACGCTGCGCTATCTGAAGCGCGAGACCCCGGTCTGGCTCGAGCTCACGACGCTGCTGATACCGGGGCTGAACGACTCCGATGACGAGCTGGCGTGCGCGAGCGACTGGGTGGCGCGCGAGCTGGGCCCCGATGTACCGTGGCACTTCACGGCCTTTCATCCCGACTACCGGCTGCGCGACCGCGCGCCCACCCCGCTGGCGACCCTGCGTCGCGCCCGCGAGATCGCCCTGGCGCGGGGGCTCCGCTACGTCTACACGGGAAACGTCCGCGATCGCGAGGGCTCCAGCACCTTCTGCCACGGCTGCGGTCAGCGCCTGATCGGCCGCGACGGCTATACGCTGACCGCGTGGAACCTTCGCGAGGGCGGGCGCTGCTCTCGCTGCGGTGAGCCGTGCGCCGGGGTGTTCGAGGAGAGCCCGGGAGACTGGGGCTCGAGGCGCATGCCGGTCCGCCTGGCGGAGTGGAGCGCCGGACCTTCGGACGGGACCGCGCCGCCGATCCTCTAGGCTCTCGCGTCTCGCTTCTGCATGCGGGCCCAGCGATCGCGCAGGGTGACGGTGCGATTGAAGACGAGCCGGTCCGGGTCCGAGTCGGGGTCCACGCAGAAGTACCCGAGACGCTCGAACTGGTAGTGGGAGCCGGGCCGGGATCCGGCGAGGCTCGGCTCGACCCGGGCACGGACCGTCTCGAGCGAGTCGAGTGCGAGGGAGCCGGCCAGGTCCTCTCCCGGAGTGGGCGCCGAGAAGAGGGGTCCATAGAGGCGCACCTCGGCCTCGAGCGCGTCGGCGGCGGAGACCCAGTGGATCGTGCCCTTCACGCGGCGGCCATCCGGCGCGTTTCCGCCCCGCGTCTCGGGGTCGTAGCGACAGCGAACCTCGCTGACCCGGCCCTGTGCGTCGTGCACCACGTCGGTGCAGGTGATGAGGTAGCCGTAGCGCAGCCGCACCTCGCGCCCCGGTGCCAGCCGGAAGAACTTGCGCGGGGGATCCTCGCGGAAGTCGTCGCGCTCGATCCAGAGCTCGCGCCCCAGGGGAACCTCGCGCCGGCCCGCCGACGGGTCCTCGGGGTTGTTCAGGGCGGGCAGCCGGTCGACGCGATCTTTGGGCCAGTTCTCGAGTACGACCTTCAGCGGGTCGAGCACAGCCATCGCGCGCGGAGCGCGCCGGTTCAGGTCGTCGCGGATCTCGTGCTCCAGGCGCGCCATCTCGATCAGGTTCTCGCGACGGGCCACGCCCACTCCCGCGCAGAACGCGCGGATCGATTCGGGCGTGTAGCCTCGGCGGCGCAGGCCCGCGAGGGTCGGCAGTCGGGGATCGTCCCATCCCCGCACGTAGCCTCCCTCTACGAGCTGCCGCAGCAGGCGCTTGCTCATCGTCGTGTGGCTCAGGTTCAGCCGCGCGAACTCGATCTGCTGCGGATGGCACTCCACCTCGAGTGCGTCCAGGATCCAGTCATAGAGCGCGCGCCGGTCCTCGAACTCGAGCGAGCAGAGGGAGTGCGTGATCCCCTCGATCGAGTCCGAGAGGCAGTGCGCAAAGTCGTAGATCGGATAGATGCACCACTCGTCGCCCGTGCGGTGGTGGGGGACCTTCTGGATCCGGTAGAGCACCGGATCCCGGAGCGAGAGGTTCGGCGAAGCCATGTCGATGCGTGCGCGGAGCGTGCGCGAACCTTCGTCGAACTCGCCCGCGCGCATGCGGCGGAAGAGGTCGAGATTCTCCTCGACCGTGCGTCGACGGCCGGGGCTCTCGACGCCCGGCTCGGTGAGCGTGCCGCGCTGCGTGCGCATCTCGTCCGGAGACAGGTCGCAGACGTAGGCGCCTCCCCGGCGGATCAGCTCGAGTGCGTACTCGTAGAGGCGGCCGAAGTAGTCCGACGCGTGGTAGAGATGCTCTCCCCAGTCGTAGCCGAGCCAGCGAATGTCGCGCTGGATCTCGTCGACGAACTCGCGGCTCTCACGGCTGGGGTTGGTGTCGTCGAAGCGCAGGTGGCAGCGTCCACCCGGAAACTCCGAGGCGATGCCAAAGTTCAGGCAGATCGCCTTGGCATGGCCGATGTGCGTGCAGCCGCTCGGCTCTGGGGGAAAGCGCGTGACCACGCGGCCGCCGTGGCGCCCCGCGCGGACGTCGGCCGCCACGATCTGCCGGATGAAGTCCGTCGGCTTCGGGCGCTCCTCGCCGGGCATGGTCGGGGAGGGTGGAGCAGGGCGAGGTCTGGGGCAAGCGCCGTGCGCGCAAGTCAGCCGAGGACCAGCTCGGCCGCGCGCTCGAGATCGCGCGCTTCGAGACCGCCGACCAGGATCGTCGTGACGGGAGTCTCTCGCCAGGCCGCCAGCCGGTCGCGGATCCGCTCGACGGGTCCGACCAGCGAGATCTCGTCGGCGAAGGCGTCGGGCACCGCAGCGATGGCACCGGCCCGGTCGCCCGCCATGAAGCGATCCTGGATCGTCTGCGCCTCGGCCGCGTAGCCCATGCGCGACATCAGCTCCTTGTGGAAGTTGCGTTTGCGCGCGCCCATGCCGCCGATGTAGAAGCCGAGCGTCGCCTTGACCGGCTGCAATCCCGCGGCCACGTCGTCGGTGATCCGAAGCGACACGCCGACGATGATCTCGAAGTCCGGCTTCATGGCCCGAAGCGAGTCGGCGTAGACCTCGGGCCGGTAGGGGGAGTAGTAGAGCGGCAGCCAGCCGTCCGCGATCTCGCAGGCCAGCGCCACGTTCCTGGGCCCCTCGGCGCCGAGCAGGATCGGCAGGTCGGAGCGCAATGGGTGGGTGATGGGGCGCAGCGGCTTGCCCAGGCCCCACGCGCCCTCGCCCGTGTAGGGCAGCGGGTAGTGGGGTCCGGGGCTCGCCACCGGCCGCTCGCGGCGTAGCACCTGGCGAAGGATGTCGACGTACTCGCGCGTCCGGGACAGCGGCTTCGAGAAGGGCTGGCCGTACCAGCCCTCGACGACCTGCGGTCCCGAGACCCCGAGCCCGAGCAGGAGCCGCCCCCCGCAGAGATGATCCAGGGTGAGCGCGTGCATGGCCGTGGCCGTCGGCGTGCGGGCCGAGATCTGCACGACCCCGGTCCCGAGGCGGATCCGCTGGGTGTGCGCACCGATCCAGGCGAGCGGCGTGAAGGCGTCGGATCCCCAGGACTCGGCCGTCCAGACCGAGTCAAAGCCCAGGCGCTCCGCCTGCTGGGCCCGTTCCACGAGGTCCGGGGGTGGGGCCGCGCCCCAGTAGCCGAGCTGCAGACCGAGCTTGAGTGTCACCGTGTCGCCCTCCCGAGATCGACGCGAGCACATTGTCGCACGCGGGCTCGGTCGCGACTCAGCCCGCGTGGACCCCCGGCCGATGGACCCCCCATGGGAAAGCGGCGGACCGATCCCGGCTACGGACAGGGTGAGGTGACGCTCGGCGCGGACGACGAGGCGCTGCTCGACGAGCAGGCGCTGACCGAGCAGCTCCTGACGACGCTCCAGGATCCCGGCTATCGGCCGCCGACGCTCCCGAGCGTCTCGGTCGAGCTGATGTCGCTGGCGCAGAAGCCCGGGGTGACCTTCGATGACGTGGTTGCCCTGCTCGAGCGCGATACGATGCTGACGGGCCGCGTGATGAAGCTCGTCCAGTCCCCGATCTACGCGGCGGCCCGACGGGTCACATCGCTGAAGCAGGCACTGGTGCGGATCGGCCTGAATGCGCTGCGCGACATGGTGTTCGAGGCCTCGCTCCAGCTACGGGTGTTCCGTTCGGACGCCTACGCCGACACCATGGAGCGACTGCGCCGTCACAGTGCCGTCGTCGCCCACCTGTCGCGCCTGATCTGCCGGTACACCGCGATCGAGGGCGAGTACGCGTTCCTGTGTGGCCTGCTCCACGACGTGGGGATCGCGGGCATCCTGCTGACCCTGGGGGACTCGAGCGCAGGCAAGCTTCCCCCCGACCTGACCGCGATCTGGCCGGCGCTCGATCGCGCGCACGCGCCGGCAGGCGACCGGATCGCCGAGCTCTGGGGTCTGCCGCAGGAGATCCGGATGGTGATCGGCGCCCACCACCAGGTGATGATCCAGGGCTTTCCCCACCCGCTGGCGGCGACAGTGTGCCTGGCCGACGACCTGGCCCACGCGCTCGGGGTGGGGCTGCTTCCGGAGAAGGCGGACGAGGAGCTGTCGCTCGAGCGCGCCTGCCTGCAGAGCCTGGTCGCCATCGACGCATCGGGCGAGTCGACGCTGGCTGCGGCGCGCGAGGCGCTCGCGCTCGATGAGCGGAAGCTCGAGCTGATTCGCTCCGACGCCGAGGAGATCGCGGCCGCGATCGAGTAGGCGAGGCCGCGCCGCTGGCTCTCCGCGTGCACCGGTGGCCATGCGGGCCCTCCGCCCGCGCATGGAGCGCCACCGCGCCCCCGGCTAG
>JBHHYV010000030.1:0-30605 GCA_046757685.1 Myxococcota bacterium | reverse complement strand
AGCCGTTGATACGGGTCGAGAACCTCGTCAAGCGCTACGGTGACCTGGCGGCCGTGGATGGCGTCCAGTTCCGCATCGCGCGCGGCGAGGTCGTGGGCTTCCTGGGTCCGAATGGCGCGGGCAAGACCACCACGATGCGCCTCATCACGGGGTTCCTCCCGCCCACCGATGGACGCGTAGCCGTCGCGGGCTTCGACACCATCGAGAGCCCGATCGAGGCGCGGCGCGCGGTGGGCTACCTGCCCGAGGCGCCTCCCCTCTACCCCGAGATGCGGGTCCGCGACTACCTGGGCTTCACGGCTGCGATCAAGGACGTTCCCCGCCGAGAGCGCCGGTCGCGAGTCCACCAGACGCTCGAGGCCTGCGGTCTGGCGGAGGTCGCCACCCGCGTGATCTCGACGCTCTCCAAGGGCTACCGCCAGCGGGTCGGCATCGGCCAGGCGATCGTCCACGAGCCCGAGGTGCTGGTTCTCGACGAGCCGACCGCGGGCCTCGATCCGATCCAGGTCGTCGAGATCCGCCGCCTCATTCGCGAGCTCGCGGAGGTCGAGCATCGCACGGTGATCCTCTCCACCCACATCCTCCCCGAGGTCGAGAGCATCTGTCAGCGCGTGCTCCTGATCAGCGAGGGTCGGATCCGGGTCGACGGTCCGCTCGACGAGGTGCGGGGCGGCTCGACCCTCGAGGAGGTCTTCCTGCGCGAGGTGGGTGCGGGCGCGGGCGCCTCCGGGTCCGCTCGCGCCGGCTCGGAGGGGCTTCCGTCGACCTCGGCGCCCGGGGCTCCCTCTGCATGAGACACGCCGGCGCCATCGCTGCCCGCGAGATCCGCTCGCTCTTCTCGACCCCCGTGGCCTGGGTCATCCTGTCCTCCTACCTGGTGCTCTCCGGCTACTTCTTCTTCGTGGGCCTCGGCTACTTCATGCAGCAGCAGCAGCAGGTGCAGGCCATGCAGATGTACGACCTGCTCGCGCAGCTCAACCTGAACACCTACGTGATCGGGCCGGCGCTGGGGAGCTGCTCGTTCATCCTGCTCTTCGTCGTGCCCCTGATCACCATGCGTTCCTTCGCCGAGGAGCGTGCCCGGGGCACGCTCGAGCTGCTGCTGACCAGCCCGCTCGGAATCTGGGAGATCGTGGCCGGCAAGCTGCTGGCGGCACTTGCGCTCGTCACCCTGCTGGTCGTGCTCACCAGCGTGTTCCCGGCGCTGCTCTTCGTCTATGGCAACCCCGAGTGGCTGCAGACGCTGGCGGGGCTGATCGGGCTCTTCCTCTACGGCAGCGTGCTGGCGGCGCTCGGGCTCTTCTTCTCGTCGCTGACGCGCAGCCAGTCGATCGCCGCCCTGGTCTCGATTCTGGGCGGTCTGCTGCTCTACATGCTCGGCTTCTCGGGGCAGCTGGCGCCCGAGGGCTGGGCTCGCTCGGGGCTCCAGTACCTGGGAATCGGCACGCACTTCGACGTGCTGCTCGGAGGACTGGTGAAGAGCGACGATCTCGCCTACTTCGGACTTCTCGCGGCGAGCTTCGTCCTCCTGACCCGCGCCGCACTCGAATCGTTGCGCTGGAGGTAGGCGGGGGATGGGCGTCTTGCTGGGGCTCTTCGGGGCGATCGCCTTCGGGTTCGGGATCGTGGCGATCGTGGTCGGTGCGAGCCTGGGCTGGATCTACGGTCACCTTGCGCTCGGCGCCGCGCTGCTGCTCTACGCCGCGGCCACCAGCATGGGCGATCTGCGCGAGCGCTTGCAGCGAGGCTCGAGCCGCCGCACGGCCCGCTACGGCAGCAACCTGGCCGCCCAGACCGTCCTGGCGCTGGGGATCATCGGAATCGGGGCCTGGCTCTCGGTGCGCCACTCCGTGCACTGGGACTGGACCGAGGCCAGGGTGCACAGCCTGAGTCCCGCGAGCCTCGATCTTCTCGGCCAGATCCCGGACGGCGACTCCCTGCAGGTGCTCGCGTTCTTTACGCCCGGCTCCGAGACCGGCGCCAAGGACCTGCTCGACCGTTACAGCTACCGCAGTGACCGCGTCCACGTGCAGGTGATCGATCCCCGGGCGCGGCCCGCGCTGGCCCAGCGCTTCGAGGTGCGGACGAACGGTGTGATCCTGGTGTGTCACGGCGAGTGCGAGAAGGCGAAGGCGACGGCCCGCGTGACGGAGGCGAACGAGGAGAAGATCACCAGCGCGATCCGCAGCGTGATCTCCAAGCGCCGCCGCATCTACGTCCTGACCGGGCACGGGGAGGCCGCGCTCGATGACACCGGCGAGAACGGTCTCTCGGAGCTGAAGAAGGCGCTCGACGCCGACAACCTGCAGGTCGAGCCGCTGCTGCTCGCCAACCGGGACCAGGTTCCCGACGATGCCGACGCCGTCCTGGTGCCCGGTCCCGATCGCTCGCTCTTCGACAAGGAGCTCGATCGTCTCGGCAGCTACCTGCGGGGTGGGGGCCGCGTGGGCATCCTGATCGATCCACTGGTCGTCACACACCTCGAGGAGCGGCTGGCCCGCTGGGGCGTCCAGGTGGGCCACGACGTGATCGTGGATCAGCGGATCCAGCTCTTCGCCGGTCCGCAGCTCGGAGTCGAGCCTCTCGTCACCGACTACGGGGCGCATCCGATCACGAAGGGCCTGAGCGGCCGGCCGACCCTCTTTCCCCTCGCGCGCTCCGTGCGCCCCGTGAAGGCGAGTGGCGACGCCGTCGAGCTCGCGATGACGGGGCCCTCCAGCTGGGCGGAGACCGACCTCGAGCGCTTCAGCGATGAGGGCGTCGTGAGCCTGGATGCCGGCGATACCAAGGGACCGGTGCCGGTGGCGGTCGCCGAGGAGATGGGCTCCGACGAAGGCTCCGACAAGGAGGCCCGCCGGGGGCGGCTCGTGGTCTTCGGAAACTCGAGCTTCGCGCGCAACCGGCACGTCCACGAGGTGTACAACTCCGACCTGATCCTGAACGCGATCCACTGGCTGGTGGGGGAGGAGAAGTTCATCACCATCGACCGCAAGCTTCCGCGCGCCTCGACCGCGATGATGACCGTCCAGCAGTTCCGCAACTTCCGGTACATGACCCTCTTCATCGCTCCCGAGCTCCTGCTCGCCGTGGGCATCACCGTCTGGTGGCGGCGTCGAACCTGAAGCGACGGAGCGAAGCGTGAACCTGCGTGCCACCGGATTGCTGGCCCTCGCGGCGGCCGCCCTGGGCTTCTGGGTCTGGTACGCCGAGACGGGCCAGACGCCCGAGGAGCGCCGAGAGGCCGAGGAGAAGATCGTCGTCCAGGTGCCGCGAGACTCGGTGACCCGGCTGGTGTTGCCGACGAGCGACGCCGCGCCTGCGACCCTGGTGCGCGTGAACGAGGGTGAGTGGAAGCTCGAGACGCCCCTCGAGTTCCCGGCCGATGAGGGGAGCGTCGAGGGAATCCTGACCGCTCTCGAGAAGCTGGAGGCCGAGGCGACGATCGCCGATCCTCCGGAAGACCTCTCCCCTTTCGGCCTGGGTGCCGAAGCGCGCAGCGTGAAGATCGAGCGCGAGTCGGGAGAGCCGATCGAGCTGCGGCTGGGTGGCCGGAGTCCGATCGGCGCGGATCGCTACGTGGAGCGGGTCGGAGAGGAGGGGAAGCTCTTCGTCGTGGCGCAGTGGAAGCTCGATGGGCTCTCGCCCAAGCTCCAGACGCTGCGTGACAAGCGGATCCTCGCTCTCGGGGCCGGCGCGGTGAAGCGGCTTCGGGTGGAGCGACCGGGCGTGGCTCCCGTGGTCGCCGAGCGGATCGAGAACCAGGGCGAGGGAGCGACCTGGCGGCTGCTGGAGCCGCTCGAGGGCGCCGCCGACTCGCGCAAGCTCACGCGCCTGGTCCAGGACCTCGACTACGGTCGCGTGGTGCGCTTCATCGACTCCCCCAAGGACCTGGCCCCCTACGGTCTCGCCTCCCCGGCCCTGCTCGTCGAGCTCACCGGCGCGAAGGCGAGCGAGCGTCTGACGTTCGGGAGGGCCGGCGGCAAGGTCTACCTGCAGCCCCCGGGGGAGAAGCGCGTCGTCGAGATCCCCGCCCGCCTGCTCGACGCGTTTCCGAAGCCGGTCTTCGGCTATCGCTTCAAGCAGGTGCTGAAGCTCGACCGCCAGGCCGTGCAACGCATCGAGCTCGAGTTTCCACGCAGCGAGCAGACCCACGCCTTCGTCCGGCGGGACGGGAGCTGGAAGCCGGACGAGGAGGGGCTCGAGGTCGAGTCCCTGAAGGTCGACGATCTGCTCGCCGCCGTCGAGGACCTCGAGGCGAAGGGAATCGAGGAGACCTCGTTCGAGCCAGGCGCCCTCGGTCTCGAGACGCCCTCGGTCCGCCTGGGTTTCCGCGGGGCGAGCGGCGAGGAGCTCGCCCACCTGGAGCTGGGCGACGTGCAGCTTCCCGAGGGTCTGGCCGCCCGCTCCTCGCAGAGCAAGACCGTCTGGCGGGTCGATCCGAAGCTTGCGAGGGACGTTCCGCTCTCGGCCGAGGCGTTCCAGAACCGCTGGGTCTCGGCGCCGGCCGCCGCGCCCGCGCCCCCGCCCGAGCCTGGCTCGCGCGAGTCGGAGTCCCCAGAGCCGACCTCGGACTGAGCGGCGGTCTCAGTCGGAGAGCACCTCGAGCAGGGCCGCGTGGAGGGCGCCGTTGCTCGCGACCGCGTCCGAGCCGGAGCGGGGAGCGGGCCCGCCCCGCGTGTCGGACGTCCGACCCCCCGCCTCCTCGACGAGGAGGTATCCGGCCGCCACGTCCCAGGGGTGAAGCGAGAGCTCCCAGAAGCCGTCGTAGCGTCCGCAGGCGACGTAGGCGAGATCGAGGGAGGCCGAGCCCGCGCGCCGGACCGCCTGGGCTCGCTCCAGGAAGCGCCGGAAGTAGTCCAGGTTGTCGAGCTTGCCCAGGTGGACCTCGTAGCCGAACCCGGTCCCGAGCAGCGCGCGGTGGAGCTCCGAGGTGCGCGACACGCAGAGCGGAGATCCGTTGAGCCAGGCCCCGCGGCCGCGCTCCGCGGAGAAGAGCTCGCCCTTCATGGGGTCGTAGACGATGCCCACCTCTCGAACTCCCCGCTGCTCGATGCCGATCGATACGGCGAAGTGCGGAAAGGCGTGTGCGTAGTTGGTCGTTCCGTCGAGCGGATCGACGATCCAGACCCAGCCGCTGGATCCCGGAGCCTCTTCCCGCTCCTCGGAGAGGATCCCGTCGTCGGGTCGCTCGCGGGCGATCCGCGACAGGATCAGCGACTCGCAGGCGCGGTCCACATCGGTCACCAGGTCGATCGCCGTGCTCTTCGTCTCGATCGTGCGCTCGCCCTGCAGGCGCTCGCGCTGCAGCGCGCCCGCCTCGAGCGCGATCTCGCGTGCCAGCTCGTAGATCTCGCTCATGGCGAAGACTCCCCGATTCCGAAGGCGGCGCGCGCGCGCCGGTGGGTCTGGGCCGCCACCTCGTCGGCGGAGCGCCCGTGGAGGTTCGCGAGCACCTCCACCACGCGGCCGACCCAGGCCGGCTCGTTCCGGCGACCGCGGTGCGGGGCGGGGGCGAGCAGCGGGCTGTCCGTCTCGACCAGCAGCCGTCCGAGCGGGAGCGCGCGCGCGACCTCCCGAAGCGCGCCCGCGTTCTGGAAGGTCAGGATGCCCGAGAAGGAGAGATCGAAGCTCCGCTCCAGGCACGCCTTGGCGAGCTCCGCGTCGCCGGTGAAGCAGTGGATCACGCCTCCCACCGAGTCGGCCCCCTCGGCATCGAAGATTCTCAGCAGATCTTCGTAGGCGTCGCGCGAGTCGCGGCTCGCGCGGACGTGGATCACCAGCGGAAGCGCGGTCGAGCGGGCGAGCGCGATCTGCGCGCGCAGGCAGTGCTCCTGCTGCGCGCGCGGCGCGTGCTCGTACCAGTAGTCGAGCCCGCACTCCCCGACGGCCCGCACGCGAGGATGCGCCAGCCAGCCCTCGATGGCCCGCTCGGCGCGAGCATCCCAGGCGCTCGCGTCGTGGGGATGCAGTCCCGCCGAGGCCCAGACGTCGGGGTGCTCTTCGGCGAGTGCCACCGCGTAGGCGTTCGCCTCCAGGCCGTAGCCGGAGCCGACCGCGATCACTCCCTCCACTCCCGCCGCGCGTGCGCGCGCCAGGATCGACGCGGCCTCGGGGTAGAGCTCCGGCGCGCCGAGGTGGGCGTGGCTGTCGAAGAGCTTCACGCTTCCTCGACGCGCGGGAAGAGGGGCTCCCCCTTCGACACGCGTGCACCCGCCGGGAGTCCCCCCCAGCGCAGGGCTCGGTCGAAGGGGAGTGGCGCGCCGACCCCCAGGCGCTCGAGGATCGCGGCCGACGTCTCGGGCAGGAAGGGCTCGAGCAGACAGGCGATCTGGCGCAGGGCCTCGAGCGCCTCGTAGAGGACCGAGTGGAGCTCGACGCGGCGTCCCGGGTCGCGCGCGAGCTTCCAGGGAGCGTTCGCCTCGACGAAGCGGTTCGCCTCGGCGATCACGCCCCAGAGCGTCGCCAGCGCGTCGCGGCTCGAGGTGCGAGCCAGGGCCTCGCCCATGGCCTCGAAGGCCTCCGCCACGGCGCCTCCGAGCGCGCCCGGCGTCTCTCGCGCGTTCGTCTCGGGGACGCGGCCGTCGAGGTAACGCTCGACCATTCCGAGCACGCGGCTCGCCAGGTTGCCCAGGCCGTTCGCCAGGTCGGCGTTGAGGCAGCGCACCAGGCCCTCCTCGCTGAACTCGGTGTCGAGGCCGTAGGGCATCTCGCGCAGCATGTAGTAGCGGAGCGCCTCGAACCCGTAGCGCGAGCGCAGCCCGAGGGCGTCGACCAGGCTTCCCGCGCTCTTCGAGATCTTCCGGCCCGCCAGCACCCAGTGTCCGTGGACGTGCAGGCCCCGGTAGATCGGAATCCCCGTCGCGTGGAGCATCGTCGGCCAGAACACGCCGTGCGCCTTCAGGATGTCCTTGCCGATCAGGTGGTGAACGCCCGTCCAGCGCCGCTCCCAGGCGGGGTCGTCGGGATACCCCGCACCCGTCAGGTAGTTGACCAGCGCGTCCGCCCAGACATAGAGCACGTAGCCCTCGTCCCAGGGAGCCGGCACTCCCCACGAGAGTCGGCTCACGGGTCGGGTGATGCAGAGATCCGAGAGGGCCCCCTCCGCGATCATCCCGAGGACCTCGTTCTTGAAACGCGCGGGTGTGATGCGCTCCGGCTCCGCGTCGAGCTCCGCCCGCAGCCAGTCGAAGTGGTCGGACATCCGGAAGAAGTAGTTTCCCTCGGAGCGCTCCTCCGGCGCCCGGTCGTGGTGCGGGCAGCGGCCGTTCTCGAGCTCGCTCGGCGTCATGAAGGCCTCGCAGCCCACGCAGTAGAGGCCCGTGTAGTCGCGAAACTCGACCTCTCCCCGGTCGTAGATCGTCTGCCAGAAGTGCTGGACCGCTCGTACGTGGTCCGCGTCGGTGGTCCGCAGGAAGCGGTCGGGCCGCAGGCCCAGCTCCCGCCACCGGTCGCGAAAGCGTGGAGCCATCCGGTCGACGAAGGTCCTCGGATCGACGCCCTGCGCGGCCGCGGTCTGCGCCATCTTCTCGCCGTGCTCGTCGATTCCGGTGAGGAAGAGGGTCTCCTCGCCACTGGCGCGGTGCCAGCGGACCAGCATGTCGGCGACCGTGGTCGTGTAGGCGCTTCCCAGGTGCGGGTCCGCATTGGGGTAGTAGAGCGGCGTGGTCACGTAGAAGGGCGTCGTCATGCGCGGGCGAGCTTAGGACCCGGACCCCGGCGGTCGCCAGTCGAGCAGCAGTCCCTCGAAGACGAGCTGGACGTTGCGGTTCCGGGTGGACCAGCTGCGGCGGGCACGGCCGGCGGCCTCGAAGCGGCCGAGCCAGTGGTCCAGCGCGGCGCGGTCGCCCCTCTCGACCGCCGCCTCGGCCTGCTCGCGCGCGACGGCGCTGTACACCGACAGGGCCAGTTCGACCCGCGCGCGCGCCGCGTCGCCGGACCCGCGAAAGCTCTCCGCCAGGTCCAGCAGCTCGGAGTCGGAGCTCTCCAGGACATCGGCGAGCGCCTGGCGCAGCTCGCGCGCGCCCGCCAGGTTGGCGTCGATCCACGATCGCGCGGCGACGAGGCTGCCGCCGCCCAGAGCGGCGGCGAGGCGCGCATCGGGCGCGGCGACTCCCTCGCTCTCGAGCTTCGCTGCCACCTCGCTCTCGGGGTCCGTGCGAAACCGGATCCGCGTCGTGCGCGAGCGGATCGTGGTGGGAAGCGTGCTGGCATGCTCGGCGATCAGGATCCAGGTGGTCTGGGGGGGCGGCTCCTCGAGGCTCTTGAGCAGCGCGCTGGCGGCGCCCAACCCAAGGCGCTCGGCGCCCCCGAGGATCACCACGCGGCGACCCCCCTCATTGGGAGCCAGGTAGAGCGCGCGCTGCAGGGAGCGGACGTCCTCGATCCGGAGGCTCCCTCCCGGGGCCCAGAGCCAGTGCAGGTCCGGGTGTCCGCCGAGCGGGGCGTCGTCCCTGGGGGCCGAGCGCCGGCAGCCGCCACAGCGCTCGCAAGGCGTGTCCCCCGCCTCCTGGCAGACCAGCAGGCGCGCGAACCAGATCGCCGTCGCGCGCCGGCCGGTGCCCGGGACACCCTCGAAGAGATAGGCCCCGTGGACCCGCCCGGAGCGAACGCCCCCGGCAAGCTCGGAGCGCTGGCGAGCCTGTCCGAGTTCGTCCATCCGCGGGCCCCAGCATAGCAAGGGGGCGCCGCTGCCCCTCAAGTGTCCGGCCCCCTCTCCGATACGCAGGGGGTGCGCCCAGGTCCGCGAAATCCCAGGGCGCAGGAAGGAGTGCTCCCCATGGCGTTCCCCGGCCGCTCCGGCTCCGAGGCCGCGTTCGATTCGAGCGCCGGCGTCGGCAGCCTGACCGCATTCATCGACCAGGGCTCCGAGTTCTCGGGCAAGCTGTCGTTCCGGGACACGGTTCGCATCGACGGTCGCTTCGAGGGCGAGATCTCGAGCGACAACACGTTGATCGTCGGAGAGTCCGGAACGATCGATGCGAACATCCGCTCCGAGATCGTCATCGTCTCGGGAGAGGTGCACGGCGACATCTTCGCGTCTCGCCAGGTGGTGCTGCACAAGACGGCGCGGGTGCTCGGGAGCATCGACACGCAGAGTCTGGTGATCGAGGACGGCGCCCAGCTCTCGGGCAGCGTCCAGATGGGGGTCGGCGTCGGCGGCCGCAAGGACGCGAAGGACCCCGAGTCTTCCGGCGCCTCGCGCCCGGATCCCCCGCGCTCGAAGTCCAGCTCCTGAACGACGACGACCCGCTTCCCGCAGGCCCACGTCGAAGGCGCGTTGATCGCCCGGAGTGCTTCGCCTAGGCTCGGACCATGCGCGTACGGGTCCTCCTCTTCGCGGGTCTCCGAGAGACGGTGGGACGCAAGGAGCTGGTCCTGGAACCCGACCCCGGCTGCTCGGTCGCAGAGGTACTCGACCTGGCCGAGCGCCAGGAGCCGGCGCTGCGTGGGATGCGCGAGCGGGTGATCGTCGCCCTCAACCAGGAGCGCCAGCCGCTTACGGCACGCGTCCACGACGGTGACGAGGTGGCCCTGCTGCCTCCGGTGAGTGGCGGCGCAGAGGCGGTTCGGGTCCAGGCCGATCCTCTCTCGATGGACGCCCTGCTCGCCGAGGTCACGGCCCCGGAGTGTGGAGGCATCGTCACCTTTACCGGCGTGGTCCGGAATCACTCGCGGGGCGAGGCCATCCTGCGCCTCGAGTACGAGGCCTACCAGCCCATGGCCGAGCGCGAGCTCCGACGAATCACCCGGACCGTTCGCGAGCGCTGGCCCGAGGTGCGCCTCGCGCTCGCGCACCGTCTGGGTCGGCTCGAGATCGGAGAGGCGGCGGTGATGATCGCCGCCTCCGCTCCCCACCGCGACGTGGCCTTCGAGGCCTGCCGCTTCGCCATCGACACGCTGAAGCAGACGGCGCCGATCTGGAAGAAGGAGTTCGCCGAGAGCGGCGCCCGCTGGATCGAGGAGAACCCCTGAGCGACCCGCCGTCGACCCCGGAGCAGCACCGGGCCTACGCGCCCGAGACCGCACGCGTGTGCATCCTGACCGTCAGCGACAGCCGAGACCTCGAGCACGACCGCTCTGGCGGCGCGATCGAGGAGGCCCTCGCCGGAGCGGGCCACCAGGTCGTGGAGCGGGGGATCGTGCGCGACGAGCCCGGAGCGATCCGCCAGGCGGTGCTGAAGGCGATCGCGAGAGCCGACGTGGATGCCGCGATCGTGACCGGGGGGACGGGGGTGTCGCCGCGCGACTCCACGCCCGAGGCGATCGAGCCCCTGCTGGAGCGGCGCCTGGACGGGTTCGGCGAGCTCTTCCGGTCGCTCTCGTTCCAGGAGATCGGAGCCGCCGCCATGCTCTCGAGAGCGCTCGCCGGTACGGCGCGGCGAACGGCCGTCTTCGTGCTGCCTGGATCGGTCGCTGCCGTCCGGCTGGGCCTGGAGCGCCTGATCCTTCCCGAGCTCGGCCACCTGATCGGTCAGCTACGCCGCTAGGGTCCCCGCCCGGGCACGGCCCCTGTCCTACAGGGCTCGGGCCGCGGGACCGACCGATAGCGCATGGGTGCCGGATCCCCCAGGGGGCGGGCGTGGCCCGCCTTGACCCTCCTCGGCCTCGCGATCCTCCTGATCCCTGGCGTGGTGCGCGTCTGG
Source organism: Myxococcota bacterium (assembly GCA_046757685.1). GTDB lineage: Bacteria > Myxococcota_A > UBA9160 > SZUA-336 > SZUA-336 > JBHHYV01. Next base: position 19,962 of record JBHHYV010000030.1, on the reverse strand, counting down.
GTCGATGACCAGGGCCACACCTGGCTCAGCGACCGCGAGGCGGCGCCGTCTCCCGAGGCTCGACCCCTGGCTCCCGAGGCGCTCTCCGGCGCCTGGCAGGGAGCCGTAGCAGGGGAGGGGGCCATCGGTCCGAGCTCCTCGAGTGCACGGAACGATCGCTACCTGCGGGAGCTGGCCGCGGCCTCGAGCGACGTGCAGCGCGGCGACGTGCGGCAGGGGCTGCGCAGGCTGCGCGCGCTCTGGCGCGAGCGGCCGGAGCGGCCCGAGGTCCCCTGGCAGATCGCCAGGATCGAGCGGGAGCGCGGACGGCTGGAGTCTGCCCGCAAGGCGGTCGCCGGGATCCTGACCGGAGCCGTCAAGCCCCGCTGGCGCGCCCGGGCCCGGCGACTGGACCGCGAGCTGACGCGTGAGCTCGAGGTGGCCCATGCGGCGGGTGGGCCGCGGCAGGTGGAGCAGAGCGAGCACTTCGTCGTGCACTACGATCACGCCTTCGCCGGCCGGATGTTCGGGGCGCGCGTCCTCGACCTGCTCGAGGCCGCGCGCTCCGATGCGGAGCGCATCGTGGGGCGCAGCCTGTCCAGGCCGCTCGACGTCTACGTCTATACGCGGGGACACTACCTGCGGTCCTACCGCCACCGCTTCGGGTTCGCGACCGTGGGCTTCTACGACGGCGCGATCCACGCCGTCTCGGGTCGGACTCCGGAGCGGGAGCTCCGCGCGCTGCTCACCCACGAGTACCTGCACGCCGTCTTCCGCGAGGCCCTCCGCTCCCATCGGCCCTTCTTCCTGAACGAGGGCATCGCCGATGGTGCGGAGGAGAGGCTGAGGGGATACCCCAGGCTCTCGCGCAGCGGCTGGCGCAGCCTGGTCGAGGCCCTGCGCGACGCGGACTGGATTCCGCTCTCTACCCTGGTGGCGGGATTCGGCGGCTTCGAGGGGGAGCGCGCACGGCTGGCCTACCTGGAGTCGCGGGCTGCCGTCGAGCTGCTCGAGGCGCGAAGCCCGGGAGTGCTGGCGCGCTGGCTCGAGCGCTGCGCGCGGGCCGAGCCGTGGGAGAGGGCGCTCGAAGCCGAGAGCGGCTGGACGACCGCCACCCTCGACCTCGCCCTGCAGGAGGACGTGGAGAGCCGCTTTCCCGCCGATCCCCTCGCCCATCCCCTGGGGGAGTAGGGCGCCTGGGGGAGTAGGGCGCGCTGGCCCGGGGTCAGCGGCCCTCGAACTTGGGGGCGCGCCGCTCGAGAAACGCGGCCATGCCTTCTCGGAAGTCGCGAGTCCGCAGGAGCGGGAGCAGCTGCAGGTAGACCCGCTGCACGTGATCGCGAAAGGACTCGTCCTGGCCGGCGCGCATCATCCGCTTGGCGGCCCGCGTGGCGATCGGAGCGGATCCCGCGATCTCGACGGCGAGCGCTCGCGCCTGGTCCTGGAGGGCGTCGGCGGGTACGACGCGGCTCACCAGACCCAGCGCGAGGCAGTCTTCGGCCGAGAGCGTCCGCCCCGTGAAGATGATCTCGGCCGCTCGCGACCAGCCGATCAGCCGCGGCAGCAGCCAGGTGCCCCCGCTCTCGGGCAGGACGCCTCTGCGGGTGAACGCCGCGGCCAGCTTGGCTCCCTCGGCCGCGATCCGGATGTCGCAGCCCAGCGCGAGATCCATGCCGTAGCCGGCCGCGCCTCCATTCAAGGCACAGATGGTGGGCGTATCGATCTCGTGAAGCACGACGGGAGGTGCCGTGCGCAGGTCGAAGTCCGCCTGGAGCGTGAACCCGCTCTCCTCGCTCCCGAGGCCGCCGCCGCTCGAGGCGTCGACCAGGTCGAGCCCGGCGCAGAAGGCTCGCCCCTTGCCCGTGAGGACGACGGCGCGAACCGCGGGGTCGGCATCCGCTTCGAGCAGGCGCCCGGTGAGCTCGGTCAGCATGCCGCCCGAGATCGTATTCATCCGCTCGGGTCGGTTGAGGGTGATCGTGGCGACGGCTTCCTGCTTGTCGTAGAGGAGTTCGGACATGGCTCAATCTTCGGGTGCCCAGTACTCGAAGTCCACCAGATTCTCTTTCAGGTACTCGCGAAGCTTGTCGACCAGCCGCGCTTCGATCTGGCGCACCCGCTCGCGAGTCAGGCCGAACTCCTCCCCGATCTCGCGAAGCGTGCGGCGCTCCTCGGCCAGGATCCGCTCGCGCAGGATCGTGTTCTCGCGCTCGTCGAGATCCTGCGCGAAGCGCTCGACGTACTCGAGCAGCGTGGAGCGCGAGTCGCGGTCGATCAGCTCGCTCTCCATGCTCTGTCCCCGCTGCGGAAGGCGGTCGCCGAGCGGGCTGCCATCCTCGGGTCCCGACGACGGCGCTTCGAGCGACAGGTCCGACTGCGAGAGTCGCCGCTCCAGGTCGATCACCTCTCCCTCGTCGACGTCGAGCTTCTCGGCGAGGAGCTTCGGCTCGGCGGCGAACCCCGCGCGCTCGAGCTCCCGGCGGGTGCGGTTGAGCTGAAAGAAGAGCTTGCGCTCGTTGCGGCTCGACCCCACCCGGACCAGTCGGATGTTGTCGATCAGGTACTTCAGGATGAAGGCCCGGATCCAGTAGCCGGCGTAGGACGAGAGCTTGACGCCGCGGTAGGGATCGAAGCGTCGAACGGCCTGGAGCAGGCCGATGTTCCCCTCCTGGATCAGGTCGAGGAGCTGCGTCCAGACCCGCCGATAGTCCTTTGCGATCTTGACCACCAGCCTCAGGTTCGAGAGGACGAGCTTCTCGGCGGCGACCGGATCGCCCTGATCGTGGACGCGCACCGCGAGTGCGTGCTCTTCCTCTCGCGAGAGCAGCGGGTGACGGCCCGCTTCGGCCAGGTAGAGCGAGAGCGGGTCCTGCGGGACGACCGCCGTCTCGCGGGCGGGCACGGGGGCAGGCAGGAACTCGCCGGAGTCGACCGGCTCCGCCTCCGGGGGGGAGTCCTTCACCCCCCTACGATAGCGAAGTGCAATCCCGAAGAGGGGCGCGTCGGGCGCCGGGCCTTCAGTCCTTCTTGAGCGAGCGGATGAACTTGACGAGCGCCCAGCGATCCGCCTCGGGAATCACCGCGCCCCAGGGAGCCATCAGCGGGGATCCGCCCTTCGAGGCCGCCCCATTCGACATCGTGTCGAAGAGGTCCTGGTCGCTGCTCCCGTACTTGAAGTCTCCCTTCGTGAAGTCGCGCGGGGGGGGATTGAGCGCCTTGCCGACCGGACCCTGTCCGTCTCCCTTCTCGCCATGGCAGGTCGCGCAGTAGGTCATGAAGACCTGCTTGCCCTTCTGCAGGTCGGCGCCGGACGCGTCCGCGGCGAGTGCACTGTGTGCTGCGCTGCCGATGAGCAAGCCTGCCCATCCAAAGCCGGCCAGGAGGGTCGAAGCCAGTCGCCGTGGGGCCATGATGTTCTCCTCGAGCTGTATCCCGGATCATCGACGCGAAGGCGGCCGGAGCTTAGATCCGAACCCCCCTCTGTGCCACCCCGCCTCGCCGTCGCGGCGCCCCGATCGACCGGCGAGTCGAGGCCAGCTAGCTTCGCCAGCTGCGCAGCAGCTCCACGAGGAGCCGAACTCCGAAGCCCGTCGCGCCCTTCACCTGCGTGGGGTCGCGCCCCTTCGTCCAGGCCGTCCCTGCGATGTCGAGATGCAGCCACGGGCTGTCTCCCACGAAGTGGGACAGGAAGGCCGCGGCCGTGAGCGTTCCCGCCTCGCGCCCGCCGGTATTCTTGACGTCTGCGATGTGGCTCTCGACCGCCTTCCTGTGCTCGTCCCAGAGCGGGAGTGGCCAGACCCGCTCGCCGCAGCGTTCGCCCGCCGCGCGGACTCGCTCCAGGAGTCGCGGATCGTTTCCGAGCGCTCCTGCACACCACGACCCAAGGGCCACTACGCAGGCGCCCGTCAGCGTCGCTAGATCGATGATGGCAGCCGGCTCGAAGCGGGTCGCGTAGTGCAGGGCGTCGGAGAGCACGATTCGACCCTCGGCGTCGGTATTGAGCACCTCGATCGTCTTTCCCGACGAGGTGGTGACGACGTCTCCCGGCAGGTAGGCGTTGGCGTCCGGCTTGTTCTCGGCGGCACCGACGATGCCCACGACGTGGAGCGGCAGATCCAGCTCGGCCACCGCGCGCATCGCACCCAGCACCGCCGCGCCCCCGGACATGTCGTGCTTCATCTCCTCCATGCTTCCCGAGGGCTTGAGCGAGATCCCGCCGGTATCGAAGGTCACGCCCTTGCCCACCAGCGCGATCGTGGGACGCCGCCGGCCCCCCTTGGTGGGTGCGTGATGCTCGAGCACGATCAGGCGCGGGGGATGGGCGCTGCCGCGTCCCACTGCCAGGATCCCGCCCATCTTCTCGCGCCGGAGCTCGGGCTCGGCGAGCACGCGGCAGCGCAGTCCCAGGCCTCGGGCCAGGCTGCGGGCCTCGCGAGCCAGGTAGGCGGGCGTACAGACGCTGCCGGGCTCGTTGGAGAGATCGCGCGCGAACGCGGTGGCGTGACCCACCGTGAGCCCGAGCCGCGCGCCCCGGCGGAGGCGAGCCGCGCGAGAGCGATCCGAGGCCAGGATCTGGACCTCCTCGACGGAGGGAGGCGGGGCCTCGATCGTGCGGTAGCGATCGAAGCGATAGGCCCCGAGCCCGGCTCCCTCGGCCAGCGCCGCGCCCAGCGCGTCGGGCTGCAAGCGCCGGGGCGGGGCCCCGGCCAGGGCCACGCGCTGCGCCTTGCGCTTGTGCGCGAGTCGCAGGGCGCCCGCCGCAAAGCGGCGGAACGCCTCCGCGTCGAGCTTGCTCTCCTCGCCGAGGCCGATCAGGGTCACGCGCGCTGCCTCGATGCCGCGCGCGGCAAGACGAAGCTCCTCGCCGCGCTTTCCGGCGAAGTCTCCGCTCTCGAGCGCCTCCGAGATCCCCCCGTCGAGCGCCGCGTCGAGCGCGCGCAGGGCGCGCGGGACGCTCGACCCCTGTCGGATGCCAACCCCCAGCAGGTCGCAGGGCGTTCGCGTTCCGTCTCCCACCGTTACCGTGACCCTCATGGCTGACCCTCCCGTCCGCTCGCGGTCGCGCACACACGGTACTAAACGTGTCCCGGGCCCGCGCAGCCTGCCCACTGCGTCCGCCGCGGTCGGTCTCGAGGGGACGCGATTGACGCTCCAGACCCCGATTTCTACCCTGGCGTCTCCCCCCGCTGAGAGGCGGACCCCATCGTGATGCTCGACCTGATCCTCGGCGCAAGTCTCGTCGTCAAGGCCGTACTGGTGATGCTGCTCGCGATGTCGGTGACGTCCTGGGCCGTGATCTTCTACAAGGTACGCGAGTTCGCCCGAGCGGATCTGGACAGCGAGGCCTTCCTCGAGGCCTACCTGGAGCAGCCCCTCGACCAGGCCTACCGCGAGGCGCGGGAGCGCCCGTCCAGCCCGATCGCCGCGCTCTTCCAAGCGGGCTACCGAGATCTCTCGCAGCTGCGGCGCGCCTCCTCCGGTCGACCGAAGGACGATCAGATCGAGGAGATGGTGGACCGCCTGGCCTGGATCGAGGCGGAGCAGCAGCACCGGCTCGGACGGGGCCTGGCCTTCCTCGCGACGACCGGAAGCTCGGCCCCCTTCATCGGGCTCTTCGGGACCGTCGTGGGGATCATGAACGCCTTCCAGCACATCGGAGCGACGGGATCCGCCAGCCTGGCCGTGGTGGCGCCAGGTATCGCCGAGGCGCTCTTCGCTACCGCAGTGGGGCTCTTCGCGGCGATCCCTGCCGTGATCGGATACAACTATGCGAGCGCCCGAGTCAGCCGCTCGCTCGATCGACTGGAGGCGTTCCGGGGCGACTTCTCGAACGCACTTCGTCGCTCCGGCGCGCAGCCGGCCTGAGTCCGCGTGCGTCGAGACGGCCCGAGGCCGATGTCCGAGATCAACGTGACGCCCTTCGTCGATGTCATGCTGGTGCTGCTCGTCATCTTCATGGTGGCGGCGCCCTTGATCCAGCAGGGCATCGACGTCCAGCTTCCGAAGACCCGTTCCCAGGGGCTGCGGAGCGCCGAGGAGCCGCTCGTCATCACCGTGAAGCGGGATGGCTCGATCTTCGTGCAGCGGGCGAAGGTGCCGCTCAAGAAGCTCGAGAAGAAGCTCGAGAAGATCTTCGAGTCACGCGGAGACCGGAAGGTCTTCCTGCGAGCCGACGGACGCACCCGCTATGGCACCGTCGCCAGGACTCTCGCGGCGCTGCGACGTGCGGGGGCGAAACGGATCGGCATGGTGACCGAGCCCGAAGCGTGAGGGTCCTCGCGGATACCCTCTTTACGGACGCAGGGTTCCCTCGCACCCTGGCGCTCAGCGCAGCCGGGCATCTGGTAGTGATGGGCCTCCTGCTCTCTGGGTTGGCCCTGCCGCGAATCCACAGCCTGCCGGCGCCCGTCTTCGTAGACCTGGTCGCGCCTCCCACGCCCCCCAGGGCGAAGAGCGCCGCCCGCGCCAGCGCCCCGCGACGGGTGGCGCGGCATCGCCCACGCCAGCGAGTCGTGCAGCCGGTCCTGATCCCGCGCTCGCCACCGCCGGCTCCGAAGGCTCGCCCCAAGGCCAAGCCGAAGGTCGCGCCCGCGCCGCGGACGCCTCCCAGGGCGAAGAGCGCCCAGACTCCACAGCCGGCGCCTCCCCCGACGGCCGACGAGATCCTCGCGCAGCTCCGCGCGCGGGTCTCTTCCCGACCCGAGACTGCGCAGCTCGAGGCTCCCGGGGTCGAGGAGGGCCGCTTCGATCCACTGCTCGCCCGCTACCAGCGGCAGGTCCTGGCACGCCTTCGGGCCAACTGGACGGGGGTGCGGGCCTTCCAGCAGCACGCAGGGCTGCGGGCCCGATACCAGGTCCGGCTCGATGCCAGTGGAGCCCTTCGCGAGGTCACCCTGGCACGGGGGTCTGGGAACCCCTTCTTCGACGAGTCGGCGGAGCGTGCGATCCGCCGGGCAGATCCCTACCCGCGGCCTCCGCGGGGAGCGCTGACCCTCGACCTGACCTTCGAGCCCGGCGGAGTCTTCTGATGTCCGCACTCCCTCGAGTCCCCGCGCTCGCGGGTCTCGCGCTGTGTCTCTGCGCGCTGGCGCCGCTGCGGGGGGGCGCCGAGGAGCGCCTGCGGATCGACGTTCGGGGCGGCGTGGCTCGCGCGGTGCCGGTGGCGGTGCAGCGCTTCGCGATCACGGGCAAGGTGAGCGCGGAGCAGCGGGATCGCTTCGATCGGGCGCTGCGCGCCGGGCTCGAGTTCTCGGGGCTCGTGGACCTGGTGGATCGCGAGGCGTTCCTGGATCCCGTCGACTCGCCCCGGCCGCTCGCCCAGGTCATCCCCTGCGACAACTGGCGCGGAATCGGAGCCGACGTGCTGGTCCAGGGATCCCTCGAGGGAGACGCACGGCGCGTGCGCGCCCACTTCCGGATCTGGGACGTCGTGCGCTGCCAGATGCAGGGGGCCGGGGGTCACTTCGAGACGGCCGGTGGCGCCGAGGCGCTCCTGGGCCGCCGGCTGGCGGACGAGATCGTGGGCCGGTTCACGGGAACGCGCGGTGTCGCAGCGACCCAGATCGCCTTCATCTCGACCCGGAGCCGGAACAAGGAGGTCTACCTGATGGAGGCCGACGGCTCCGATCCGCGTCCCGTCACGCGCAACCGCTCGATCAACCTGCTTCCGGACTGGTCGCCGGACGGGGACTCGCTGCTCTACACCTCCTACCGGCGCGGTCATCCCGAGGTCTGGCGGATCTCCCGCGGGCGCCGCCCCAACGGCCCGCTGCGCGACGACGGGTCGACCCAGATCCGGGGAGTCTGGGGCCCCGACGGCGCCGGAGTCGCCCTCGTCGTCTCGCACGGCCCCGCGACGGGCCTGTACCGTGTGCGCCCGGACGGAAGTCGCCTCGAGGCGATCACCCGGGGACGCTTCCTCGACACCTCCCCCACCTGGTCCCCCGACGGATCGAAGATCGCGTTCGTGTCGGACCGCTCCGGGGGGCCCCAGCTCTACCTGCTCGACGTGGACGACCGGAGTGTGCGTCGGCTCACCTTCGAGGGCCGCTACAATGCCAGTCCCGCATGGTCCCCGACGGGGGAGTGGATCGCCTACCAGACCCAGACCCAGGCCGGCTTCGACCTCTACCTGATCGATCCGGAGACCGGCACCACCGTCCCGCTGGTGGTCCACGCGGGGAGCGACGAGGATCCGAGCTGGGCGCCCGACGGCCGCAAGATCGCCTTCGCGTCGGCGCGGCTCGGTCGCTACGACGTCTACACGATCGACGTGGACGGCCGGAACCTCCGGCGCGCGACCCGCAACCTGGGGGAGTGCACGGCTCCGGCCTGGTCCCCGTGGCTGGCAGGGGGACCGGAGACTCGCTCGGGGCGCGGAGAGGCAGGCTCGGCCCGCCGCTACGCGGCGAGGAGCCCCCGCGCTGCGGAGAGCACGGACGGGAGCCCCGGGGCCGATCTGCGGGCCGATCGGCCGGCGTCGGAGAAGCGTTGAACTCGCGGGCGTTTCCGGCTAGAGAGTGCATACGTTCGGGCCGTCGGGCCAAGCCAGGGGAGTAGGGGTTGATGCACCGTCTTTTCAGTCTGCGATGGCTCGCGCTCTGCGCGGTAGGTCTCTGGGCCTGTACGTCGACCTCGGGTCCCACGACCCCTTCCGACGGAGGGAGCTTCACGCCCGAGCCACCCACCGCGCGCGCGGGAGACGGTCTGGGCTCGCGACCCTCCACGTCCGGGGGAGCAGAGACCGGGCCCAGCTCGCTGGAGACCATCTACTTCGACTTCGACAAGGCGCTGCTCACTTCCGAGTCCCGGCGCGTGCTCGAGCAGAACGCCGCCTACCTGCGCCAGCACTCGGACGCGCGCGTCGAGATCCAGGGCAACTGCGACGAGCGTGGCAGCACGGAGTACAACCTGGCCCTGGGCTACCGGCGGGCCAACGCGGCGAAGCAGTTCCTGGTCGATCTGCGGATCGAGCCCTCGCGCCTCGCGACGATCAGCTTCGGTGAGGAGAACCCTGCGGTCCGGGGCCACAACGAGACCGCCTGGAGCAAGAACCGCCGCGACGACTTCGTCCTTCGCTGATGGGCGCCGCCTGGCGGCGGACCCTCGGCGTGGCGCTCGGAGCCGTAGCCCTCTCGGGCTGCGTCACCGCCTCGGAGTTCCAGCAGCTCGAGCGAGAGGTTGCGCTCCTCAAGCAGCAGGCCAGCTCGCAGGCCTCGGGCGCCGCTCCGACCGACACGAGGCTGGCCGACCTGGGAGCCCAGGTCGGCGACCTCGAGCGCGAGGTGGCGAGCCTGCGCGGAGAGGTCGAGGAGGCGAAGCGGATGGCCGAGCAGGCCGCGGCCGCGCACAAGAACGCGCCCCAGTCGGGCGCCGGGACGGCGCCCGTTGCGAGCCCCTCCCCGCCCGTCCCGCCCTCCGGCGCCGCAGCCGAGGTGGCGGACTACGAGGCCGCCTTCCGGCTCTACCGGGCGGCCGACTACCGAGCGGCGATTGACCGCTTCGAGGCCTTCCTCCAGAATCACCCGTCCTCGGACTACGCGGACAACGCGCTCTTCTGGGTCGGCGAGTGCTGGTTCAAGCTCGGCGACTTCGAGCAGGCGGTTCTGAAGTTCGACGAGGTAGGCCGCAAGTATCCAGACGGAAACAAGGTTCCAGATGCGCGCTACCGGCAGGGGATCGCGTTGCTGGAGATCGGAAAGCGAACGCACCAGGAAGCCACCTACAACCCCGCCGCCCGGGAGATCTTCGAGAAGCTCATCGAAGAGCACCCCGACTCCGAGCGAGTCCCGGAGGCGCGGCGGCAGCTGGAGAAGCTCGGTTCGTGAACAAGCGCAGCCAACAGAAGTTCAGGAAGACCCTGGAAGCGATGCGGGACGAGTTGATCGCCAACGCGCGCAGAGCCGTGAAGGGCGACATCCACCTGGATCCAGACGACTTCGCCGACGAGATCGACAGTGCCTCGTCCGAGAGCGGCCTGGCCTTCATCGGTCGACTCCGGGAGCGCGAGCGGATCCTGGTCCAGAAGATCGATCGCGCGCTCGAGAAGATCGAGGCGGGCGGCTATGGCACCTGCGACGCCTGCGGCGAGGACATCGGTATCAAGCGGCTCCAGGCGCGACCGGTCGCGGAGCTATGCATCGATTGCAAGAGCCAGCAGGAGAAGCTCGAGGGTCGCTCCTAGCGAGACGGGTCCCGCGTCGCGCTCCGCGCGCCGCGCCGGAGGCTGGTCGTCGGCGCGCCCGGACGGCGGGGGGGCCATGGCCCTGATCCTCGCCCTCGAGTCGTCGTGCGACGACATGGCCGCGGCGGTGGTGCGCGATGGAGGCGAGGTGCTCGCATCCGTCGTGCACAGCCAGGATCGCGTTCACGCGGCCTACGGCGGGGTGGTGCCGGAGCTCGCCAGCCGCGACCACGTGTGCAGCGTGCATCGCACCGTGGCTCTCGCGCTCGAGCGATCGGGCGCGGGGCTGGCCGAGATCGACGCGATCGCGGTCACCTGCGGCCCCGGGCTGATCGGCTCCCTGCTCGTGGGCCTCTCGTTCGCCAAGGCACTCGCCTACCGCGCCGGGCTGCCGCTGATCGGGGTGCATCACATCGAGGGGCACCTGGCCTCGGCCCGGCTCACTCCGCCGCCCCTCGCGCTCCCCTTCGTGGGGCTGGTCGTCTCGGGGGGCCACACGGCGCTCTATCGCTGCGAGACGCCCTCGCGCCTGGAGCTCCTGGGACAGACCCGCGACGACGCCGCGGGGGAGGCGTTCGACAAGGTGGCCACGCGCCTGGGGCTGGGCTACCCCGGCGGCCGCGAGATCGATCGCCGCGCGCGAACCGGGAATCCCCGGGCGATCGAGCTCCCGCGGCCCATGCTTCGGGATCCCGGGCTGGAGTTCAGCTTCTCGGGCCTCAAGACCGCGGTCGCGCTCGAGATCGAGGCCCGCGAGCGTCGGGGTCCCCTCGCGCCCCACGACGTCGACGACCTGGCCGCGTCGTTCCAGGAGGCCGTGGTGGACGTCCTGGTGGAGAAGGCGCGCCGAGCGCTCGAGCGCACGCGACTCGCGCGCCTGGCCGTCGTGGGAGGGCTGGCGGCCAACTCCCGGCTGCGCGCACGCATGGCGGAGCTCGCGGCGAAGACCGGGGCCGACGTGCGCTTTCCGCCGGCGTCGCTGTGCACCGACAACGCAGCCATGATCGGCTCCGTCGCCGACGGCATGCTGGCCGAGGGAAGGGTCGCCGGGCTCGATCTCCAGGCCTTCTCGCGGCTCGCACCTGGGAGCGCCCCGTGAGCTCGATCCGCGACACGCTCCAGGCGGCGGGTCTCGCGCCCTCGAAGGCGCGGGGCCAGAACTTCCTGCGCTCCTCCGCCACGGCCCGACGCTTGGTCGCCGCCGCCGGCGTGACCGCGGCGGACGCCGTCGTCGAGGTCGGCCCCGGCCTGGGCCAGCTCACGCGCCCGCTGGCGGCCGTCGCCCGGCGGGTGGTCGCGATCGAGGTCGATCGCGGCCTGGTGCGCTGGCTGGCGAGCCAGGAGCTTCCGGCGACGGTGGAGGTGCTGCACCAGGACGTGATGCAGGCCGACCTGGGCGGCCTGGCGCGCACCCTGGGTCCGCCCGTCATGCTGGTCGGGAACCTTCCCTACTCGCTCTCTGGACGCCTGCTCGGGGCTCTGCTCGGTCCGCGGAACCCCTTTCGGGGGATGGCCCTGATGCTGCAGTCCGAGGTGGCCGAGCGGGTGCTGGCGGAGCCCGGGAGCCCCGCGTACGGGCCCCTGGCGGTCTGGTCGCGGCTCTGGATGCCCGCCCGCCGGGCGCTCAGCCTGGGAAGGGGCGAGTTCGAGCCCGAGCCGCAGGTCCGCTCGACCTTCCTGCTCTTCGCGCCCCGCCGACCGGCGCCCCAGGTCGACCCGGGCCTGCTGCGCCGGCTGGTCCGGACGGCCTTCCAGCAGCGCAGGAAGGGCCTCCGGGGCGCCCTGCGGCGCGAGTTTCCGGCCGCGGATCGGGCCCTTCGGAGGGCCGGCATCGAGGGGCTTCGGCGCGCGGAGACATTGTCCGAAGAGGAGTTCGTGAGACTGGCCGGAGCCATCGCCGACCCGGAGGCCCGCGGATGAAGGGCCGGCTGCGGCAGTCCCGCCACTTCCTGTGCGTCCCGGTGGCGGTGGGGGTCGAGCACGAGCAGGAGCGGACCCTCTACGCGCTGAACCTGTCACCCGGAGGCATGTGCCTGCAGGCTCGGGAGACCTGTGGCGTCGGGGAACGTCTCTGCCTGCGCTTCCGGCTGCCCGGCGAGAAGCAGATCCAGACGGAGGCCGAGGTGGTGTGGGTCGATCGGAGCGGCGCCCGGCCCCGGGGCCTTCGCTACCACGAGATGGGGGTGCGCTTCCTGGGGCTCGCGGATGCGGAGCGAGCGGCGATCGGGCGCTTCGTCGAGCGCCGGGCCGACTTCTGGACCGGCGAGGACTCCGATCCCGACGCGATCTGATCGCGGTTGACACCCCCCCCGCCGCGCTCTTAGGCTCTGGACGACACCCGGCAGAGGTGGTTCCGAGGCTTGGATCCAGCTGGACCGAGACCGAAGGCCGTCGACGGGGGACCTCCCCCAGCAGAAGCGCCTTCCGAGCTCTCGGAGGGCGCTTCTGCCAGGCGTTGCAGATGCGACGGGCGCGCCCTTGGCGCGCGGGAGGAGTCGATGCGACGCGAAGCGCGAATCACAGTGCCGGCCCTGCGTCGGATGAAGCGGTCCGGCGAGCGCATCAGCATGCTGACGGCCTACGACCATCCCTTCGCCCGGATCCTGGACCGGGCCGGGATCGACGTCCTGCTGGTGGGCGACAGCCTGGGGACGGTCGTCCAGGGCCAGGACACGACGCTCCCGGTCACCCTGGACGAGATGGTCTACCACTGCCGGCTGGTGGCGCGGGCCGCGCGCCGGGCGCTGGTGGTGGGGGACATGCCCTTCGGGAGCTACCAGACCGGCATCCAGAGTGCCCTGGGGAGCGCCTGTCGCCTGGTCAAGGAGGGCGGAGCCCAGGCGGTCAAGCTCGAGGGGGGCGTCCGCGTGGCCGAGACGATCGCCGCGATCTCCCGCGTCGACGTTCCGGTGATGGGTCACGTGGGTCTCACTCCCCAGTCGGTGCACCGGATGGGGGGCTACCGCGTCCAGGGCCGCGGCGACGCGCGCCGACGGATCCTCGAGGATGCGCGCGCCGTCCAGGAGGCGGGGGCCTTTGCGGTCGTGCTCGAGGGGATTCCCGCCGACCTCGCCCCCGAGATCACGGCCGAGCTCGAGATTCCCACGATCGGGATCGGGGCGGGCGTGGGCTGCGACGGCCAGGTGCTGGTGCTCCACGATCTGCTCGGGCTCGGGGACGACCCCCCGCCGCGCTTCGCGCGCGAGTACGTGTCGTTGCGAGAGATCGTCGGCAAGGCGGCGCGCATGTACGCCGACGACGTGCGCGAGCGAAAGTTCCCGGCGGACCATGAGGCCTACTGAGCCCCTGACGATCGAGCGGGTTCGCGACCTCTGGGCCTGGGCGGACGGCGAGCGGGCCCGGGGACGGCGGATCGCCCTCGTTCCGACGATGGGGGCCTTGCACGAGGGTCACCTGTCGCTGGTGCGCCACGCTCGCCGGATCTGCGACGCGGTCGTCGTCAGCATCTTCGTCAACCCCACGCAGTTCGGGACCGGCGAGGACCTGGAGAGCTACCCGCGCGATCTCGATGGCGACCGCAGGAAGCTCGCGGCGGTGGGCTGCGACGTCGTCTTCGCGCCCAGCGCCCTCGAGATCTACCCGGAGGGGGACTGCACTCGGGTCGAGGTCGGAGGCCCGAGCCGGGGTCTGTGTGGTCGCTCCCGGCCCGGTCACTTTCGGGGTGTGGCGACCGTCGTGACGCGGCTGCTGGCCGCGGCCAAGCCGCACGTCGCGGTCTTTGGCCGCAAGGACTACCAGCAGTGGATCGTGATCCGGCGCATGGCGAGGGACCTGTGCCTGGACGTCGAGATCGTGGGAGTCCCGACGGTGCGCGAGCCCGATGGCCTGGCCATGAGCTCACGCAACGCCTACCTGAGCCCCGAGGCGCGTCGCCAGGCGCCTCAGCTTCACGCGGCCCTGCTCGAGGCGCGGCGTCTGCACCAGCAGGGCGAGCGCAGTGCGACCCGGCTGGCCGCGGCCGTTCGCCAGCGGATCCAGAAGGCTCCCCTCGCCGAGCTCGACTACGTCGAGGTGGTCCATGCCGAGACGCTCGCCCCGCTCTCCCGGCTCCGTGCGGCCTCGGGGGCGGAGCTCCCGGCGCTGATCGCCGTGGCCGCGCGCTTCGAGGAGGCGCGCCTGATCGACAACATCGTGGTTGGACCCGAGTCGGACGCTTCCGGGGGCGCGGGTCCGCGACCGGAGGGGCCATGACGCGCACATTGCTCAAGTCGAAGCTTCATCGCGTGACGGTGACCCGGGCAGACCTGGACTACGAGGGGTCGATCACGATCGACCGCGACCTGATGGATGCGGCCGACCTGGTTCCCTTCGAGCGCGTCGAGATCTACGACTGCACCAACGGCGCCCGGCTCTCGACCTATGTCATCGAGGGAGCGCGGGGGTCGGGAGTGATCGGGATCAACGGTGCGGCCGCCCACCGGGTCAAGCCGGGAGATCTCGCCATCGTCGCCAGCTACACGACCCTCGAGGACGGCGCCGCCAGGAGTCACCAGCCGCGCCTCTGCTTCGTCGACGCTCGAAACCGCCTCCGCTAGTGTCCCAGTCTCGCGGCCTTGGGCGCGGGACCGGCGTCCCGCGCGCCACCGCAGCACCGCAGTGCCAGAAGGGGATCGCATGTGGCGTCGGCTCTGGCGGAGGCTCCTTGCGAGGATCCGCCGGGATCTGATCGCAGGTCTGCTGGTCATCGTCCCCGTCGGCTTCACCATCCTGGCGGTGCTGTGGATCCTGCGTCAGCTCGACAACCTCGTCCTTCCCCAGCTCTACGCGCTGCTGGGTCTGCACGGGAGACATCCGCCCTTCCTGGGGGTGGCCGTCACCCTGGTGCTGGTGCTGCTGGCGGGCTCGCTCACGCGTAGCTTCGTCGGTCGGACGGCGCTGGGAACCTGGGAGAGGCTCGTCGATCGGATCCCGATCGCGCGCAGCCTGTATGCGGTGCTGAAGCAGTTCATGCAGGCGATCTTCGGCGACTCGGCGGGGCGGGGGCAGTTCCGACGGGTCGTGCTGATCGAGTATCCCCGCCGCGGCATCCACTCCTATGCCTTCGTGACCGGCAGCGTCTCGTCTCCGGAGCCCGGGTCCAGCGAGTCGCTGCTCAAGGTCTTCGTACCCAGCACCCCCAATCCGACCACGGGCTACTTCCTGCTCGTCCCCGAGACAGAGGCGATCGATACGGGGCTCTCGGTCGAGGAGGCCTTCGGGGTGATCATCTCGGCGGGGATCGCCACCCACAACGGCGAGGGCGAGATTCCGCTGATTCGCCGCCCCTCCGGCCCGAAGGTCCCCGAGGTCTCGCCCGAGCCGCAAAGCTCCTAACATCTCCCGGGTGGCGGACTCGGGACGAAAGCGGATCTGTAGCAACCGGAAGGCGCGCTACGAGTACCGGATCGAGGAGACCGTCGAGGCCGGCCTCGTGCTCCGCGGCCCCGAGGTCAAGTCCCTGCGCGCGGGGCGAGCCCACCTGAAGGACGCCTACGCCCGCGTGAAGGGAGGAGAGATCTACCTGGTCAAGGCCTACATCGCTCCCTACGAGCAGGCGCACCGCGAGAACCCCGATCCCGAGCGGGAGCGCAAGCTCCTGCTCCATCGTCGCGAGATCGATCGCCTGGCCGGCCGATCTCGCGAGCGCGGCTTCACGCTCGTTCCCATCGAGCTCTACTTCTCGAGGGGACGCGCCAAGGTCGAGCTGGCCCTGGCTCGCGGAAAGCGCAGCTACGACAAGCGGCGCGACATCGCCACGCGCGAGAGCGAGCTCCGCATGCGCCGGGCGCTGCGTCGCGAACGCAGGCACTCCGGGTGATGCGCGCGGCGCGTTGCGGCCTGGGAGCAGCGCTGCTGCTGCTGGCGGCGTGCGCCACGGTGAGGCCGCCGCCCTACCATCACAATCGCTACGACTACGGGGCCTTTCGCGCGCGCTTCGGCTCGCTCCCGGAGCCGAACTACCTTCCCTGGCTGACGCACCTGGAGCGCCTGCCCGACGGGACGCGAGCCTTCGTGCTCTGTCGCTGGCCCAACGGGGCGTTTCCGTTGCACTACCGGATCGTGACGCCCCAGATTCCCGAGGCGGTCCAGAACGAGTTCTCCCCGCGGAGCCCCAAGGAGTACGTCGCCGCGGTGCGGCGGGCCTTCGCACGCTGGGAGGTCGCGATCGGCCGGCCCGTGCGCTTCGTGGCCACCGACGATGCCACGACGGCCGACCTCACGGTCCGCTTCGACGTGACCCTGCAGCCGGCCGCGGAGGGCCTGTACGGGGGGCGCGCGGGCGCGGGCGGGGACCTGTGCGTGGTTACGGGCGCGGGCGCAACACCCGACGTGGTCGCGATCCGCTTCGCGGTCCACGACATCCACCTGTCGCTGGTGGATTCCATGGGGTTGCTCACGCCCGGGCAGGTGCAGCTCCTGGCGCTGCACGAGATCGGCCACGTGCTCGGGGCCTCGGGCCAGCACAGTCCCCTGCGCGGAGACCTGATGTTTCCGGTGGCAGACGACTCGCGCATCGAGCCGATCTCGGAGCACGATGCGAACTCGTTCCGCGCGCTCTACCGGCTCCCCCCGGGTGCCATCTACTCGAGGCCCGACGAGCCCCACGTCGAGCCCATGGCCGAGGCGCGCCGCGGTCCCCCGCGCCTGGGGCCGGAGCTGCGCGACCCGCGCCTGCGGGCCCAGGTCCAGTTCCCCCGAGGCTGGCAGGTGATCCACACCAAGCGTGGGTGGATCGCCGTCGACGGGCTGTCGTGGGACTACGACGCCTCGATCCAGGTCGTGCTGGTGCGCGGTACGCCGGAGGAGATCCTGGCGCGCTACGGCCAGGCCTACCTGGGATCGGGCGAGGTCATCGCCCGGGATGTGCTCGAGGTGGACGGACGCGTGATCCCGCGCTGGGTCGTTCGGCGGGGACCGATGACCGAGATCGACAGCGTGCTCGCGTGGGGTCCGCGCTCGACGCTGCTGGTGATCGCCGACGCAGAGGCGCACGACTTCGAGCTGTACCGCCCCTGGTTCAAGAGCGTGCTGCTCTCGATCGAGCCGCTGGCCGAGCCCTGAGCGGGAGCAGCCCCGTGGGTTCCCTCTGGAGGAGTCAGACGGCGGGAGGGTGGGATGCGCGAGTGGCGAAGAGCCAGCGGCGCCCCGCCCAGGCGCCCAGCGCGAGGGCCGCGGCCAGCGCGCCCGACGCCATGACGATCTGGTGCCGGTCGCCCGAGGCCAGCGAGGCCGCAAAGAAGCTGTAGAGCGCGCAGCGCGGCACGACGCCGAGGGCACAGGCCGACGCGAAGCGCAGCGGCGTCAGGCTCGACAGCCCCGAGGCCACGAAGGCGGGCGTCAGCGGCGATACCGGCAGGGCGACCCAGGCGGCGAGCCAGGGCGCGCCGTGGAGTCCCAGGTAGTGATCGAAGCGCGCGAGCGCGCCCTTCTCGCGGGCCTCGAGGGCCTCCCGTCCCACGAAGCGCGCGATCGCGTAGGTCGCCAGCGCGCCGGTCCACATGCCGAGCGACGAGAAGAGCGTTCCCCAGAGGGTTCCGAAGAGCAGCCCCCCGACGGCCAGCAGTACCCACGAGGGCAGCAGCAGGAGCGGGCGCAGGGCGACGGCGGCGACGAAGAGCGCCGGCCCGAT
Source organism: Myxococcota bacterium (assembly GCA_046757685.1). Classification (GTDB taxonomy): domain Bacteria; phylum Myxococcota_A; class UBA9160; order SZUA-336; family SZUA-336; genus JBHHYV01. The sequence goes on along the minus strand of JBHHYV010000030.1, from coordinate 2,170 downwards.
CGCGCCGAGCCCCGCCAGGGCTGCGCGGAGCTCGTCGGGCGTGCGCGGCAGCCCATGGCTCCACTGCAGCCCAACGCCGCAGGCGAGCCCGACGAGCACCCCGGCGAGCAGCACGGCGCGGAGCCGGCGCGTCCGCCCCGGGGGCCGCCGAAGCGGCTGGGCGGGATGCGGGTCGCCGGGGCTCAAGGCGCGGGGTCGACGACCCGCAGCCAGAGGCCGTGCAGGTACTCGCCCTCGGGATGGCGGGTGTCGACCGGATGGTCCGCTGCCGCCCCCAGGCGCGCCAGGACCTGGACGCGAGCCCGCGCATCGAGCGCCGCCGACGCCACGCAGCGATCCAGCTGCTCGGCCGTCATGTGGTGGGAGCAGCTGAACGTGAAGAGCTCCGCCCCGGCGGCAGCGCGTCGCAGGGCCCAGAGGTTGAGATCCTTGTAGGCGCGAGCGGCCGCGGGCAGGTCGCGCTTGCGACGTGCGAGCGGGGGTGGGTCCAGGGCGATCCGGTCCCAGCGTCGCTCGTCGCGACGCAGGAAGCGCCCCACGTCCTCCTGCACGACCTCCAGGTCGTCGGCGCTGCGCCGGAGCAGGTCGAGCGCGCGCTTGGAGCTGTCGACCGCGACCCCCTCGCGCGCGCCCCCCCGCCGAGCCGCGATCGCGAATCCTCCCGAGTAGCAGCACAGGTCCAGCACGCGCATTCCCGAGGCGCCCGCCCCGAAGCGGTCGCGCGCGTCGCGCTGGTCCAGGTAGAAGCCGGTCTTCTGGCCGTGGCGCAGGTCCACCGCGTAGCGCCGTCCGCGCTCCTCGATCTCGATCGGCTCCTCGGGGACCGCGCCGCCGACGCAGCGGCCCGCGCGGCCGGTCCTTCCGTCGCCGCGGTCCCAGCATCCCGCCAGCTTGCCCCGCGTCTCGAGCCATTCGGCCACCCGCTCGAGGCGCCGCTCCATCGCGGGTGTCCCGGCCTTGACCACGGCCCAGTCGGCGTAGCGATCCACAGTCAGCCCGGGCAGGCCGTCGGCCTCGGCGTGCACCCAGCGCAGCGCGTCCGTCTCGGCCAGCGCGGGGTGATCGGCGCGGCGCGCCAGGGCGGCCGAGAGCCGCTCCTCGAGCCAGCCCTCCTGGGGGTCGTGAGGCTCCTCGCCGACCGAGAAGATCCGCACGCGGATCTGGGAGTCCGGGTCGAGGTCACCGATGCCGAGCCGGGCGCCCGAGGCCGCGCGCACCTCCACCGTCTCTCCCGCCTCCGGGCTGCCCGCGACCTCGGCCACACTTCCGGAGAGCACCCACGGGTGCCCGCGACGCACCGCCCCCTCGCGGTCCGGCCGCAGCCGGACGAAGGGCAGGTCAGCCACGCCAGCTGCGGAAGAGCTCGAGCAGGCTGTTCACCAGGGGCGCGTCGTCCGGAGCGATCTTCTCGAGCTCCCCCGGGTCCAGCCAGACGCCGCCGCAGGTCGGGCAGCGGTCGATCAGCAGGTTGCGGAAGGGCTCCTCGACCAGCTTGGTCTCGCAGCCCCCCGGACAGGTCCGCTTGCGCGCGGCGCGCGCGGCCCTGCGCGCCTCCTGCTCGCGTCGGATCCGCTCGAGCTCGGCGCGCTTGGTCTCCTCGCGATGGATGAACTCGTTCTCGGTCGAATGCGGTCGCTGCTTGGCCACTGGATCCACCCTCCGGACTGCGCCCCGACGGTCCTCGGAGACGGCCTGAGGGTAGCAAAGCGCGGGAGCGCCCCCCCGGGCCGGTTGCTAGAATCGTGGCACCTTCGGGGGCGATCGGTTTCGACGGGTGTCGGGCGGTGGTCGCTGCGTGTCGAGGTGCTGCGTCCTCGTAAATCCCGCGGCAACGCAATCTTAATTGCGGACGATAATCTCGCTCTCGCCGCCTAACAAAGGACGGTGAGCGTGTCCCGGGCCGACGCCTGCTGAGCCCGGGGGGCGTCAAAAGAGCAGGCTGGTCCGCTGCGGCGTCGGGACGCCGCGGGCGAGAAGCTCCCCGACTCGCGAACGGAACGCCGGGCTAACGGGGCCGACCGTGCGCTAAAGACGACCCGGAAGCTACACACGTAGACGCGCCCACAAGAAGCCATTCGGACGCGGGTTCGATTCCCGCCGCCTCCACCATCGCAATGAACGATGCGATGGGCAACGTCGAAGCGTTCGCGCGGATGCTTGCGGGGGAGCG
>JBHHYV010000029.1:0-30914 GCA_046757685.1 Myxococcota bacterium | reverse complement strand
TCGGAGAGCGCGGATTCGTGGGCTACGGCGCCTTCTTCCTGCTCCTGCTGGGTCCGGTCGCGAGCGCGAGTCGCAACCTGGTCCGGAGCCGGGACCGGAGGCTGCTCACCCTGGGCAGCGGTCTGGCGCTGATCGTCGCGCTGGCCGGGGCCGACCTGCTCCCCAATGGCCTGTTCATGAACCTCCCCTTCCTCTACTCGGGGGCGCTCCTCGGAGTCTCCCAGCAGGCGGTCCGCCAGCGGGCTCCGCGCCGCGCGCGACGTCGAGGCTCCAGACCCGGGCCCGATCAGGCTCCACGCCGGGCGCCACCCGTGGCCCCAAAGACTCCGGGCGCCTCGACCCGCGCCTGATCCAGCGCACCGGGGTCCCGGATGTCGAGGTGATAGCCGCCGTGAAGGAAGGCGCGCATCCGACCCACGAAGCGCGGCAGGACATCGAAGCCCAGGTCGAAGGCGTCGGCCTCCGCGATCTCTCGCCAGCCGGCACGGCTCGCGACGTAGAGACCCGCGTTGGCCAGGTCGCTGGCCGGGCGCGCGGGTTTCTCGACGAACTCGATCACCCGGCCCTCGTCGTCGAGGCCCACGATTCCGCACTCCGAGGGATGGGGAGTGCGAAAGACCGCCATCGTGATGGGGTCCGGATGGGAGCGATGAAAGCGCAGCAGGGCCGGCAGGTCGACATTCGACAGGTTGTCGGCGTAGACGATCAGCCCGTCCCGGGCTCCGTCGAGCCAGTCGGAGTGCGCGTGGATCGTGCCCGCGGATCCCAGCAGCGACGGCTCGAAGCTCTCGACCACGCGGAAGCGCGGGGCCAGACCCCGCAGGTAGCCCTGGACCTGGTCACGCAGGTGGTGGGTGTTGACCAGCACGTCGCGGATCCCGGCTCGCGCAAGGGCTTCGAACCAGTAGTCGAGCAGCGGCCGTCCCGCGATCGGAACCAGGCACTTCGGACACTGATCGGTGACGGGGCGCAGGCGGGTCCCCCGGCCAGCAGCCAGGAGCAGCGCGCGCGTCTCGTCCATGCGGCTCACGACCGGACGCGGCGGACGACCGAGAGCGACTCGAGCTTCCGCTGGCTGCGCTCCAGGATCGGCTCGAGCTCCGCGGCGGACCGCAGCCAGTCCCGGTAGGCCGCCACGCTCTCCTCGATGCTGCGCCGCGGCTTCCACCCCAGGGCCCTGAGGCGGGAGACGTCGGAGCAGATGTGGCGGGTGTCGCCGAAGCGGTACAGGCCGCTGGCCACGGGCTCGTAGTCGCGAACCCCGAATGCCTCGGCCACCGTGCGCGCGAAGTCGGCGACCGTCACGGCCCGCTCGCCACCGACGTGGAGCTTCTGATGGTCGGCCCGCGCGTCGTGCAGGACGAGGAGATTGGCCTCGACCACGTCCTGGATGTTCACGAAGTCGCGGACCTGCTGGCCATCCTCGTAGATCACTGGCTCCCGACCGACGTGGAAGCTGAGGCAGAAGACCCGGCAGGCTCCACTGTAGGCGTTGGTGAAGCTCTGTCGGGGACCCTGCACGATCGAGTAGCGCATCGCGACGGTCGGAATCTCGTAGCGGCGGCCGAGGCCCAGCGCCACCTGCTCCAGACCGAGCTTCGAGAGCCCATAGGCGTTCTGGGGATGCGCCCAGCTCTCGTCGGTCGGCTGCCACTGCAAGGGCCCCCGCTGCCCCGGGGCCGGCTGAACCTCCCAGATCCCCTGCGCCAGCTGGTGATCGGGTCTCAGGTCGGGAAGGCACTCGCGTCCGTCGGCGTCCCGGTAGAGGCCCTCGCCCAGGGTCGCCTGGCTGCTCGCGACGATGACCTTGCGCACCGGAAGCTGCTCGCGTTCGATCAGCTCGTAGAGCAGCGCCGTCGAGGTGACGTTCACATCGAAGAAGTGGGAGAAGTCGGGCAGATAGTCCTGGTAGGCCGCCAGGTGATAGACGGCGTCGCAGCCCGCGAGCGCGGCCTCCAGCATGCCCGGATCGCGCACGTCGCCGCGGATCATCTCGATCCGCGGGTCCAGGTAGGCGGGCGCGCGATGACCCGGGTGGACGGGCTCCTCCAGGCTGTCGAGCACGCGCACCTTCACCCCATCCAAGAGCAACGCGTCGGCGGTGTGCGAGCCGATGAACCCCGCCCCGCCCGTGATCAGGACCCTCACGCCCTCACCCCGTGGTGGCAGCCCGGACGCGCGCGTGGAGGGTCTGGGTCACGATGTGACCGATCGACATGTGCAGGTCCTCGATCGCGCCGTAGTTGTCGCTCGGGACGTTCAGGTGCAGGTCGGCCATCGGACCGATCGTGCCCCCGTCGAAGCCGGTGAGCGCCGCCAGCTCCAGGCCGTTCCGGCAGGCCCACTCGCAGGCGAGCACGACGTTGGCCGAGGTGCCCGATCCGCTGATGGCGATCAGCAGGTCTCCCACATCTGCGTAGGTGGCCAGCGGATAGACGAAGGTCTCCTCGTAGCCGAGGTCGTTCCCGAGCGCGCTCTGCATGGGGGCGTTGTCGTTCAAGCAGAGCGCCCGCAGGCGTCGCTGACCGTCGACCGCGGCGGTCTTCACGAAGTCGGTCACGTAGTGGCTGGCGGTCGACGCGCTTCCTCCGTTTCCGCAGACCAGCACCTGGCGGTTCTCGCGCCACGCCTCGAAGACCCGCTCCGCGAGCGCGTCGACGCGGCCCGCGTCCAGGACCGAGAGCAGCTCGCCCAGATGGTCGAAGTAGTCGCGGGCGGAAGCGGCGAGAGTCGAGTCCGTTCTCATCGTCCCTCCTAGAAGCGGTAGCGGTCGCTGATGAAGATGATCCGGCTTCCGCGCCGGTCGATCCCGAAGCGCAGCTCGCGCGGCCGGCCCAGGGCCTCGCGAATCGCGTCGCGACGCTCGGGCGGCGCGATCAGCATCAAGAAGCCGCCCCCGCCCGCCCCGAGCAGCTTCCCCCCCTGGGCGCCGGCCCGCCGCGCCGCCTCGTACCAACCGTCGATGTCCGGGGTCGAGACTCCGCACCCGAGCGAGCGCTTGAGCTCCCAGCCCTCGTGCAGGAGTGTGGCAAAGCGATCCAGGTCGGCGTCGCCCGTGAGCGCCTCGATCATCGGGTCGACCAGGTCGCGCAGCCCCCGCAGGACCGGCCGATTCTGCGCCATTCCCGCGCTCTGCCGCTCGAGGATCCGGTCGGCCTCGCGCTCCTGCTGGGTGTAGACGAGCAGGGTCCGCGCCTCCAGCGCGGCCATCGTCTCGGGGCGGCAGGGCACGGGCTCGACGTGGACGCTGTGATCCTCCAGAAAGCGCATGTGGTTCAACCCACCAAAGGCGGCGGCGTACTGGTCCTGGCGCCCGATCGGCTTGCCGAGGGTATCGATCTCGATCCGGCAGGCCAGCTCCGCCAGACGGCGGGGGCTCACGACCTCGCCGCGATAGGCGTAGAGCGCGTGGAGCAGGCCCACCGCGAGGCTGCTGCTCGAGCCCAGGCCCGTCCCGGCCGGAACGTCGCCAATCGTGGTGATCTCCAGGTGCCGCCCGAGCTCGGTCAGTCGAAGCGCCTCGCGCGCGATCGTGTGCTCGATCTCGTCGAGCGAGGCCGCGATCTCGGTGCGCGTGTAGGCGATCCGCGTGGTCTCGTGGAAGCGTGGGCTGACCGTGACGTACATGTGCTGGTCGAGCGTCAGCGAGAGCACCGCGCCGGGCTCCTCGCAGTAGAACGCAGGCAGGTCCGTCCCTCCCCCGGCGAAGCTCACACGGTAGGGCGTCTGCGAGATGATCACCGGGCCTCCAGGCTGGCGCGAAAGCGCCGCAGCAGCGGCTCGAGACAGCGCTCGAGGTCGAAATGCTCGCACACGCGGCTCCGGCCCGCCCTCGCCAGACGAGACGCGCGTTCCGGATCGCGCGCGAGGGACTCGAGGGCATCGGCGAGCGTGTCTGGACGGTCGGGATCGACGAGCAGGCCGGACGCGCCCTCCTGCACCAGATCCGGGATCCCGACCAGGCGGGTCGAGACCACCGGGAGCTCGCAGGCCATCGCCTCCATCAAGAGCTGCGGAAGGCCATCGATGTCACCATCCCGCGCGCGTGTGCAGGGCAGGCAGAACACGTCCCCTCGCGCCATGAAGTCCGGAATCTCCTCCTGCTTCAGCGGGCGACCCGAGATGGATACGCAGTCACCCAGATCCGCTCGCTCGACCTGCGCGCGCAGCTCCGCCTCGAGGGGACCGCTGCCTCCGATCGCGCACTCGAACGAGAGGCCGCGGTCCCGAAGCAGGGCGCACGCGGCAATCAGCGTCGCAAATCCCTTCTTCTCGACGAGCCGCCCCGCTGCGACGATCCGAAAGCGATCCTCGGGCTTGCGCGAGGTGCCCGGCCTCGCGCCCTCCGCCCGGGTCGTGCGGGCCGTGAAGGCGCGGGGGTCGATCCCGCAGTAGACCTGCTCGAGCTGCTCCGGACGGGCTCCCTCCGAGAGGTAGAGATCGCGGTGAAAGCTCGAGATGCACGCGATCCAGTCGGCCCGGCGGATCTTGTCGCGCAGCGCGGCGCGTTCGCGGAACAGGTCCGCGGCGTGTCCGGTGAAGCTGAAGGGCACTCCCAGGAGCCAGGCCCCGTAGAAGGCGACCGAGCCGGCCGAGTGGATCCACTGGGAGTGGATGCGAGAGACGCGCTCGCCGCGAAGCGCGCCGGCCCAGTGGCACGCGACCGCGAGGTGCGCGAGCGTTCGCAGACGGACCGGGAACGACTCGCGCGGACCGACGAGTGCGTTCCAGAGCGCCGCCCAGAAGCGCCGGCCGAAGCGGGCGGGTGCGAGCGCGCAGGCGATCGTCACGCCCAGCGGTGAGAGGGGGTAGATCACGCGAGTCGCCTCGGCCAGCGCCCTCACGTCGTCCGCCTCGAAGTAGGTGGAGTGGGGCCGGTGCAACGCGTGCAGCACGAAGGGAAGGCCCGCTCGCCGAACCACCCGAAGCTCGTTGGCGACCCACGCGTCACCCACGCCCGATGCGGTCATGTAGTGAATCATGCGCCCTCGAGGATTCCGGCGCGGTCGCACATGATCCCTCGTCGGCGTCCGGCGCGGAGCGCCTTAGACCCGCGCGAGCGAGCCGATGCCCTGGGAGATTCGCTCATCGGCGGGAGCTCAGGGCTCCCAGCAGGAGGCGGGCGGTGAAGGGAAGGTTCCGCAGCAGGTAGCGGCCGGCGAGCCGGCGAGGCTCCTGCGCCAGGCGGTGCAGCCACTCCAGACCGGCCCGCTGCATCCAGATCGGAGCCCGCTGGACCTGGCCCGCGACGAAGCTGAACGTGATGCCGCAGCCCAGCATCCAGGCGCCCGGCAGACGCGGGCGCAGCCCCGAGATCACCCACTCCTGCTTCGGCGATCCGAGCGCCACCAGGACCAGGTCGGGATGGCCGGGCACGATCCGCCGCGCCAGCCGCTCGATCTCGTCGTCGCCCGGACGCGCTCCGACCTGCGGACTCCAGCAGCCTGCGATCGAGAGCCCCGGAAAGCGCTCCTGGAGCCTCTCGGCGGCGATCCGCGCCGCCTCGCCCTCGCCACCCAGCAGGTAGAGGGAGCGACCCTCCCGGCTCGCGCGCTCGGCGAGCCGCCACACCAGGTCCGAGCCCGCGATGCGCTCGGGCAGGGAACGGCCGCGAAGCCGCGCGGCCCAGAGGAGGGGCACGCCGTCGGCAACGATCCAGTCGGCGCGGCGATAGAGCTCCCGTATCTCCACGCTCTTGGCCGCGCGCTGGACGAAGTCGACGTTCGCCGTGACCACGCTGCCTCCTCGCCCCGCGGCGAGCGCAGCGAAGATCGCATCGACGAGTCGCTCGCTCGAGAGTCGGGCGACCGGAAGGCCTCCGATCGAGACCGGGGCTCCCGGCTGCGACGCCGCACGGCCCGAGGGAGGGGACTCTTCGCTGCCGAGGTCTCCGCTCACCAAGCGCGGCTACCGCTCCCCGAACAGGCCCAGCTGCGGGCGGCCGTGGGCCTCCTCATCGACCGGGATCACGTACTCCCCCGAGAAGCAGGCGTCGCAGAAGCCACGCTTCATCGAGGCCTCGACCTCGCGCAGCGCCTCGAGCGAGAGGTAGGCGAGCGTGTCCGCACCAACGTGCGCTCGGATCTCCTCGATCGAGTGGTTGGCCGCGATCAGCTCCGCGCGCGTCGGCGTGTCGATGCCGTAGTAGCAGGGGCCCGTCGAGGCCGGGCTCGAGACCCTCACGTGGACCTCGCGAGCGCCCGCCGCTCGCAGCAGGTGGACCAGCTTCGAGAGCGTGGTCCCGCGGACGATCGAGTCCTCGACCACGACGATGCGCTTGCCCTCGACCACGGCGCGGGTCGGGTTGTGCTTTACCTTGACCCGAAACAAGCGGTTCGAGGCCTCGGGCTCGATGAAGGTGCGGCGCACGTACTGATTCCGCATCAGGGCCGGCTCATAGGGCAGGCCCGTCTCCTGCGCATAGCCGAGCGCCGCGATCGCGCCGGAGTCGAGGACCGGTACGACCAGGTCGGCCTCCGCAGGCGCCTCCCTCGCCAGCTCCCGTCCCAGGCGCTTGCGCACCTGGTACACGCTCGCTCCAAACACGTGGGAGTCCGGGCGCGAGAAGTAGACGTGCTCGAAGATGCAGGCGCGTTCCGGGACGTCGGGCAGCGGCTGGAAGGAGCGCAGGTGGCCCCTGCGAATCACGACCGCCTCTCCGGGCTCGACATCGCGCTCGAAGACGGCCCCGATCAGGTCGAACGCACACGACTCACTGGCCACGATCCAGGCCGGCCCCAGCCGACCGAGCGAGAGCGGCCGAAATCCATAGGGATCGCGCGCTGCCACCAGCACGTCGTCGATCAGCATCACGATCGAGTAGGCGCCGCGCACGCGCGAGAGGCTATCGGCCAGCCGCTCTTCGAGCTTGCCGTGGGATCGCGCGAAGAGGTGGACGAAGACCTCGGAGTCCATCGTCGACTGGAAGATCGAGCCGTGTCCCTCGAGCTCAGAGCGGATCGCCGCCGCGTTCGTCAGGTTGCCGTTGTGGGCCAGCGCGATCTGGGTCGACCCGCTCTCGGCCAGGAAGGGCTGAGCGTCCCGTAGGTTGTGGGCGCCCGCCGTGGAGTAGCGGACGTGGCCCACGGCGTAGCGGCCTGTCAGCTGGCTGAGGGTCGATTCGGGAAACGCGTCCGAGACCAGCCCCATGCTCTTGTGGACGTGCATCTGGTGGGCATTCCGCGTCACGATCCCGCAGGACTCCTGCCCCCGGTGCTGCAGCGCATAGAGACTCTGGTACGCCAGGTAGGCGGCCTCGCGGTGGCCGGCGATCGCCACGATCCCGCACTCCTCCCGAAAGCGATCCTTGCGGACGCGACCGGTCGCGGCGCGATGACGTGCCGGATTCATCCGAGTGCCTCCGGAAGGGTGCGACGGAATACATGCTGCGCTTCCGCGAGGGCGATGTCGACTCCGGGGTCGATCACGATCCGGTCTCCCCCGGTCGTACCGAGCAGATGCGCCTCGAGCTGCCGGTCCCGGGCCAACGCCAGCAGCGCACCCAGGTGGACCGGCCGGAGGCTGAGGATCGCGCGCGACGCGGACTCCGAGAAGAGCGCGGCATCCACCCTCCCTCCGCACCCAGAGAGCAGATCCCTCAGATCGACCCGGACGCCGATTCCCGACGCGATCGCCGGTCGCGCGAGCGCGAGGGCCAGGCCTCCCCCGGAGACGTCGTGGGCCGAAGAGAGCCACCGCGCCTCGGCCGCAGTGGCCAGCAGCTCGCAGAGCCGGCGTTCGCGAGCGAGGTCCAGCAACGGAGGCGCGCCGCGCTCGATCCCGTGGCAGAGGGCCAGGTACTCCGAGGCCCCGAGCTCCGGGCGGGTCTCGCCCAGCAGCACCACGCGGTCTCCCTCGCGGGCGAAGGGCATGCGGACCGCGAGGCGCGCGTCCTCGAGCAGCCCCAGCATCCCGATCGTGGGCGTCGGCGGGATCGCTCCCTCCCCCGCGGTCTCGTTGTAGAAGCTGACGTTTCCCGACACGACCGGCGTGTCGAGGGCGCGACAGGCCTCGCCCATGCCGCGAACGCTCTCGATGAACTCCCACATCACCTCGGGTCTCTCGGGGCTTCCGAAGTTCAGGCAGTTGGTCACCGCGAGCGGACGCGCCCCGGTGACTGCGACGTTGCGCGCGGACTCGGCCACGGCATGCGCGGCCCCCAGGCGCGGGTCCGCCGCGCAGTAGCGGGGATTGCAGTCGGTCGCCAGCGCCAGCGCCCGACCGGTTCCCGGAACGCGCACGACGGCCGCATCGCCGCCGGGACGGATGACGGTGCTCCCGCCGACCAGCTGGTCGTACTGCCGGTACACCCACTCGCGGGAGCACAGATCGGGGGAACCCAGCAGCGCCAGCAGCGCCTGGCCTGGGTCCCGAGGCGGATCGAGCGCGCCCAGGTCGAATGCCCGGCGGGCTTCGAGATCGGCGGGAGGATGGGCGGGGCGATCGCAGATCGGGGCACTGCGAGCGACGGGATCGACCGGGATGGCGACCACCGGCTCGCCGCGCCAGCGAACGCGCATGAAGCCGTCTCCGGTGACCCGGCCCACGATCGCGAAGTCGAGGTCCCACTTCTCGAAGATCCGGGCCAGCTCCTTCTCCCGCCCGGCCTCGGCCACCATCAGCATGCGTTCCTGGGACTCGGAGAGCAGCAGCTCGTAGGGCGAGAGTCCCTCCTCGCGTTGGGGCACGCGGTCGAGGTCCATCTCGATTCCCGTTCCCGAGCTCGACGCCATCTCGAAGCTCGAGCAGGTGAGCCCCGCGGCACCCATGTCCTGGATCCCCACCACGGCGCCGGTCCTCATCGCCTCGAGGCAGGCCTCGAGCAGCAGCTTCTCGGTGAAGGGATCGCCCACCTGCACGGTCGGGCGCATCGCCGCGGACTCCTGGTCGAACTCGCTCGAGGCCAGCAGGCTGGCGCCGTGGATTCCGTCGCGGCCGGTCCTGGACCCGACGTAGATCACGGGATTGCCGACGCCGGTCGCGCGCGCCCGGAAGATCTCGTCCTGGCGCACGATCCCGACGTTCATGGCGTTGACCAGGATGTTGCCCCGGTAGCGAGGATGGAATCCCACCTCGCCGCCCACGGTCGCACAGCCGAAGCAGTTGCCGTAGTCCGCGATCCCCGATACCACCCCCCTCATGAGGTAGCGCTGTCGCGGCTCGTCGAGAGGTCCGAAGCGGAGCGCGTCGAGGCTGGCCAGGGGCCGCGCTCCCATGGTGAAGATGTCGCGCAGGATCCCGCCGACGCCCGTCGCCGCCCCCGCGTGCGGCTCGACGAACGACGGGTGGTTGTGGCTCTCGATCTTGAAGACGGCCGCGAGGCCCTCGCCGATGTCCACGGCGCCCGCGTTCTCTCCCGGACCCTGCACCACCTGCGGACCCGAGGTCGGAAGCGTCGCCAGGTGGCGGCGGCTCGACTTGTAGGAGCAGTGCTCCGACCACATGACCGAGAAGATCCCGAGCTCCGGGTAGGTCGGCGTCCGGCCCAGGAGAGCCCGGATGCGCTCCCAGTCCTCGGCGCTGAGACCGTGCTCGAGCGCGAGCTCGAGATCGACGACCGGAGCGCTCACGCAGCCTTCCGCTGTGCGCACAGCTCGAGAAAGCTGCGCAGCAGCCGGGCCCCGTCGGTGCTCGCGGCCCTCCCCTCCGCAGGCGCCCCGAGCAGGGGGTCGACCGCGTGCTCGGGATGCGGCATCAAGCCCAGCACGTTCCCCTCGGAGCTGAGGACGCCCGCGATGTCGTCGATCGAGCCGTTGGGGTTGGGGCCCCGGTAGCGGAGTGCCACTCTCGGGGGACGCGCGGCGTCGGGCACGTAGGCCCCCTGGCCGTGCTTGATCGGAAGCTCGAGCCGCGCGCCTGCCGCCAGGCCCCGCGACAGGAGCCCCGGATCGACGACCTCGGTCGACACGTCGCAGCACAGGAAGCGCAGGTCGCGGTTGCGGACCAGGGCTCCGGGCAGGAGCCCCGCCTCGCAGAGAATCTGGAAGCCGTTGCAGATGCCGATCACCGGACGACCACTGCGAACATGCTCCGCCAGGGCGCGCATCACCGGCGAGAAGCGCGCCATGGCTCCCGCGCGCAGGTAGTCGCCGTACGAGAAGCCCCCGGGCACGCCCAGGCCGGCCAGGCCCTCGGGAAGCCGGGCGTCCTTGTGCCAGACCATGGCGACCTCGGCTCCCAGGCGCGCGAACGCCCCGGCGAGGTCGTCGGCGTCGTTGGAGCCCGGGAAGACCAGCACGCCCACGCGTACCGGCGCGGGATCCGCATCGCGTGGAGTCGCCAAGGGGGGAAGATCCTCCGGGGGGCGGGTGCCGGAACCGGCGCGAGTGTGGGGGGCCGGTCCGAGGCTGTCAATCGCCCCCAGGGCGGCTCAGAAGAGCGTGTAGATGAAGGGCGCCGCCGCCGTACCGCCGAGGAGGACCAGGCCGCCGAGCAGCAGGACCGAGACCACGATCGGGGCCAGCCACCACTTCTTGTTCTCCAGCAGGAAGTCCTTGAACTCCGCCAGAAGCCCCGAGCGCGCCTCGCGGGCGCTCGCGGCGAAGTCGGGCTCGGATTCGGAGTCGCGGATCTCGTCAGACATGGGGAGCTCCTCTCAGAACTGTCTGAAGTAGCGGTCTCGGTCGCGGGGCTTCGGGTGATCGTCCCAGTAGCTTCGGCTCTCGGGATCCCGGCCCCGGCTGAGGGGATCGATCCCCGCCATGCGCATGGCGAGGCCGATCGGGGTGATCACACCGAAGAAGAGCAGGCCCATCAACACGTAGGAGAGTACGAAGCCGATGGGATAGGTGGCGAGGACCAGCGCCAGGTAGAGGGGGCGGTTGGCCCGGGGCGCGACGATCGAGAGCAGCCCCGACCCGAAGCCGAGCGCGAAGCAGACGGTCGCCACGGTCTGGCTCGCCGAGCCCAGGGGAACTCCCAGGAGGCTGTGGCGCCACAGCACGAGGGCTCCGAGCACACCGAAGGCCCCGAGCGCAAGGAAGCCGAAGCTGCGGAGCTCCCGCCTGCCCGGATGCCAGCGGATCTCGATCGCGCCCGCCATCAGTCGAGCTCGAAGCGCGCCAGATAGGCGTCGACCTCGTGGGCCTCCGCGCGCGGCTGCTCGTCCTTGAGCAGGACGAAGTTCTCGATCACCAGCACGTCCATGTTCGTGGCCATGAAGCACCGGTAGGCATCCTCGGGAGTGCACACGATCGGCTCTCCGCGGACGTTGAAGCTGGTATTGATGAGCACGGGGCAGCCCGTCCGGTCATGGAAGCTCTCCAGGATCCGGTAGAAGCGGGGAAAGCGCGTCGCGTCCACCGTCTGGATCCTCGCGGAGCGGTCCACGTGGGTGACCGCGGGAATCTGCGAGCGGACCTGCTTGAGCTTCTCCAGGCCTCTCGCCTCGGTGTCGTCCACCCGCACGAGCCGGTCGCGGTGGACCTGCGCCACCAGCAGCATGTAGGGGCTCTCCTGGTCGGGGTCGAGCTCGAACCACTCGTGCGCGCGCTCGCGAAGGACGCTCGGCGCGAAGGGGCGAAAGGACTCGCGAAACTTGATCTTGAGGTTCATCACGGATTGCATCCGCGGCGAGCGCGCGTCGCCGAGGATCGAGCGGGCGCCGAGGGCCCGGGGACCGAACTCCATCCGACCCGCCATGTGGCCCACGACCTTCTCGGAGGCAATCAGGGCCGCGATCCGGTCCACCAGCTCGCCCTCGTCGGGGTGGTGGGTGTACTTCGCCTCGACGGAGTCGAGAAAGCCGCGAATGGTCCCGGGATCGAAGCAGGGCCCGAGCAGCGTGCCCTTCTGGACGTCGCTCGAGCGCGACTCCCGCTTGTGACCGAGCAGCTGGTGCCAGGCGAAGAGAGCCCCTCCGAGCGCTCCGCCCGCATCCCCTGCCGCAGGCTGGATCCAGAGATCCTCGAAGGGCCCGCGGCGCAGGATCTCGCCGTTCCCGACGCAGTTCAGCGCCACGCCGCCCGCCATCACCAGCTTGGAGATTCCCGTGAGCGCGTGCGCGTGGCGCGCGCAGCGCAGCATGATCTCCTCGGTGACGGCCTGAATCGACGCGGCGATGTCCATCTCGCGCTGGGTGATGGGCGTCTCGGGCCGCCGCGGCGGCCCACCGAGCAGGGACTCCATCTTGCGCGAGGTCATCACGTCCTTGCGCGTGTAGGCGAAGTAGGAGAGGTCCATCCGGAAGGATCCGTCCTCGCGCAGGTCGAGCAGCTTCTCGAACATGGCGTCCCGGTAGATCGGCTCGCCGTAGGGCGCCAGACCCATCAGCTTGTACTCGCCGCTGTTCACGCGAAAGCCGGTGAAGTAGGTCAGCGCCGAGTAGAGCAGCCCCAGCGAGTGCGGAAAGCGCAGCTCGCGCAGCAGCTCGATCCGGTTGCCGCGGCCAACCCCGATCGAGCCGGTCGCCCACTCCCCCACGCCGTCCAGGGTCAGGATCACCGCTTCCTCGAAGGGCGAGGGAAAGAAGGCACTCGCCGCGTGCGACTCGTGGTGCTCGAGGAACACGTAGCGTCCCTTGTAGGCCCCCCCGAGGCCCCGGTCGAGCTCGCGGGGCGTGTGCAGCTTCTGACGCATCCACAGCGGCAGCCCCATCAAGAAGAGCTTGAAGCCGCGCGGGGCCTCGGCGAGGTAGGTCTCGAGCAGGCGGCCGAACTTGAGGATGGGCTTGTCGTAGAAGACGACCAGATCGAGGTCACTCCCGGAGAGGCCTCCCGCCTCGAGGCAGTAGGCCAGGGCGTGGCTGGGGAAGGCGTGGTCGTGCTTCTTGCGCGTAAAGCGTTCCTCCTGCGCCGCCGCGACGATCTCGCCGTCCTGGACCAGGCAGGCGGCGCTGTCGTGATAGAAGGCCGAGATTCCTAGGATGTTCAACGTCGATGCCCCATGGCAGAAGTCCTGGCCTGCGTGTGCCAGAGTCGGGATCGGCCTGTGGCCGCCGAGCTTGACCGGTTCAGGGAGACCCGGGAGCGCTCCCCGCCCCGTCCAGCAGCTCCACCTCGTAATCCTCGATCACCGGGTTCGCGAGCAGCTTCTCGCACATCTCCCGGACCTCGGCCCGCGCGCGCGCTGGATCGTCGGTCGCCAGGTCGACCAGGATCACCCGGCCCGTTCGCACCTCGCTCGCGTCGCGGTAGCCCAGGTCGCGAAGCGCCGAGAGCACGGCGCGACCCTCGGGATCGAGAACCCCCGCCCGCGGCGTCACGAGCACCCGGACCCTCACTGCGCCCTCACCCGCTCGAAGACCCGGTCCACGTTCGCGAGCTGCCGATCCAGGTCGAAGCAGGCCGCCAGATCCCCGGGCTCGAGAAGCTTGCGAATCTCGGGATCCGAGGCCAGGCGGTCGTGCAGGTGGCCCCCGTCGTCCCAGGTGGCCATCGAGTGGCGCTGCACGAGCCGGTAGGCCTCGTCGCGCGACAGCCCCCGGCGCGCGAGCGCCAGCAGGACCGACCCGGAGAAGACCAGGCCGCGGCTCGAGTCCAGGTTGTGGCGCATCCGCTGCGGATAGACGGCGAGCGAGTCGATCAGCCCGGCCAGGCGGTGGAGCATGAAGTGACCGACGCTCGTGGCGTCGGGCCCGATCACCCGCTCCACCGAGCTGTTGGAGATGTCACGCTCGTGCCACAGGGCCTGGTTCTCGAGCGCGCTCTGGGCGTAGCCCCGCAGCAACCGGGCGAGCCCGGTCAGGGTCTCGAAGCGCCAGGGGTTGCGCTTGTGCGGCATGGCCGAGCTGCCCTTCTGGTCGCGCCCGAAGAACTCGCCCACCTCTGCGACCTCGCTGCGCGCAAGGTGGCGCATCTCGACGGCGAGGCGCTCGACGGAGCATCCGAGCTGGGCCAGGGCCACGAACACCTGGGCGTGCCGATCCCGGCACAGCACCTGGGTCGAGATCGCTGCCGCCTCGAGCCCCAGCTCGGCCATCGCAGCCGCCTCGACCTCGGGATCGAGGTGCGCAAAGGTGCCCACCGCCCCCGAGGCCTGGCCCACCGCGATCCCGTCACGGGCGGCGACCAGCCGCGCTCGACCCCGGCGCAGCTCGTCCCAGGCGTAGAGGAGCTTCAGCCCGAAGGTCGTCGGCTCCGCGAAGATCCCGTGGGTCCGACCCACGCAGACCGTGCGCCGATGCTCCAGCGCCCGACGCTCGAGCGCGTCGAGGGCTCGGTCGCACTGCTCCAGGATGCGGTCGAGGGCGTCGCGAAGCTGGATCGCGAGCGCCGTGTCGATCACGTCCGAGGAGGTCAGGCCCAGGTGGATGTAGCGCGCCGCCGGTCCCACGTTCTCGGCCAGCGCATCGAGGAATGCGTTCACGTCGTGGTGAACGTGCGCTTCGATCTCGGCGACCCTCTCGGGATCGACGCGCGCGCGCTCCTCGATCGTGCGAAACGCCTGGAGAGGAATCTCGCCACGCTCCGCGAGCGCCCGACAGACCGCCACCTCGATCCGGACCCAGATCGCGAAGCGCGTCTCGTCGCTCCAGATCTCAGCCAGCTCGGGGCGCGTGTAGCGTTCGATCACGTCCGCCTCTCCGTCAGAATCCCAGCCGCACGTAGTAGTAGGCGAGCAGCAGATAATACGTGACCGGGATGGCAATCAGGGCGCTATCGATCCGGTCGAGGACGCCCCCCACGCCGGGCAGGATCGACCCGGCATCCTTCAGATCCGCGTCGCGCTTCAGGACCGACTCGATCAGGTCTCCCAGGATCGAGCTCGCCGCGATCGCGATCCCGAACAGACCCGCGGCCAGCAGCGACAGCCCGTTCGCCAGATCCCCCGGCACCAGGGCATCGAAGAAGACCTTCATGAGCACCGCCCCGAGCGCCCCGACCAGGATCCCCCCCAGCGCCCCCTCCACCGTCTTGCTCGGGCTGATCTGGGGGGCCAGCTTGCGGCGGCCGAAGCGGCGGCCGACGAAGTAGGCGCCCGCGTCGCAGAGGACCGCCGCGGTCAGGCACATCATCATGAAGAAGAAGCCCGACTCGGGCGGGATTCCGACCAGGGCTGCCTCGCCATAGCGGGCCGCCAGGTCGCGGTGGATGTAGCGCAGCGAGACGGCATGCGAGAGCAGCCAGCCCACGTAGACCACTCCGAAGAAGGTCGCCGAGACGCTCACGATCGCCTCGCGGATCCGGGCCTTTGCGAGCTGTTGGACCATTGCGCCGAGCAGGACCGCGGTCATCAGGCTGGTGGCCCAGAAGGCATCGCCCACGTAGGCGACCAGGGGGAGCGCCGTGACCGCCCCGAGCCCGAGCATCCGGTGGGGACGGGCGCCCTTGGCCTCGATGAAGTTGTAGAACTCGTGGGTCCCCGCGAGCGCAAACGCGATGACCGTCGCGACGAAGGCAAGGCCCCCGGACCAGCAGACCCAGATCACCGGAGGGACGAGCACTGCCGCCGTGAGCAGGCGCAGGGTCAGGTTGCCCGGCCGCCAGTGCCTCGCCCCGGTAGCGGGATAGCTCGGCGGGCGCGGATGCACCCTCTCGCGAGCAGCGCTCGGGGGGCTCGCAGCCCCGCTGCGGGTCTCCTGCGTCGAAGCGGGTTCCACGCGATCTCCAGCCGCAGAGGCGGCAGCTCGCAGGCTAGCCTGCATCGCTCGCCAAGTCCCTCTCCCGGCCCGGCGGGGCCGGCTCTGGCGCAACCAGGCCCGAGAGGCGGCTCCCGACGGCGCGGCTACCGGTAGAAGTGGCCGAGGCCTCCGAACGCCAGGTGGAACTCGTCGTTCAGCACCCGGCCCACCTCGGGCTCGAGGTGCTGCACACAGATTCGCGGCGACCGAGCCGGGGAGCGCTCGACGTCCGCGACCGCGCCGCAGCGGCCCCCGGGGACCGCGATCAGGTCGCCGGGCCGTACCTCCTCCTCCGAGATCAGCCGGCGTCCCGCCAGGAGATCCTCGAGGCGGATGGCGTAGCCCGCCAGGCAGCGGGCGCTCGTGGGTCCCTGCACGCCCAGGCTGTGAGCCAGCCAGTGGACACAGGCGGAGACCCGCAGCGGCCACCAGCGACCTTCCGAGCGGCCGACGAAGCACCCCCGCGGAAAGACCCCCGGATCGATCAGCGAGGTCGCGTGGGCCTGCTCGATGCGGCAGCGACTGCAGTAGGCGGCTCCACCGAGCTCGAGCTCGGAGGGCTCGCCGGGATGGTGGATGCAGCGCGGCATGGCGATCTCCTCACCCTCTCGGGCCCGGCATCGGACCCCTCCGACTCCGCCTTGAGCCCCCGCGCGACCGGACCTCAGGGATGCGGCCGCCCCGCCCCGAGAACGCGCACTCCTCTAGCGACCCGAGTGCCCGAAGCCCCCGTCTGCGCGAGCTGTCGCGCCGAGATCCTCGCGAGAGGCGACCTCGACCCAGGTGGCGCGCACCACCGGGGCGATCACGAGCTGGGCGATCCGGTCTCCGCGCCGCACGATGAAGGGCTCGGGACCGCCGTTGTGCAGGAGCACGTGGACCTCGCCCCGGTAGTCGGAGTCGAGGGTGCCCGGCGCGTTCAAGAGGCTGACGCCCGCGTGGAGCGCGAGCCCGCTGCGGGGCCGCACCTGGCCCTCGTAGCCCTCGGGAATCGCGAGCGCCAGCCCGGTGGGAACGGCGGCGCGCTCGCCCGGCAGGAGCTTCAGGGGCGTCTCGACGGCGGCCACGAGATCCGCCCCCGCGCTTCCCCCGGTCGCCGGCTCGGGAAGGGGGAGATCGCGATCCCGCGCCGCGCGCACGCGCCAGACGCGCACCTCGAGCGGCTCCGAGACGCTGCCCGGCAAGGCTCAGCCGCCCCCGCAGGCGCGCCGCGAGGTCACCCGCCCAGCTCCCAGCCCCCCTCGGGGAGCACTCCGTGTGGAACAGGCCCAACGGCCGCGACGGCCAGCCGGCCGTCCAGCCACTCGCGAGCCAGCTCATGCAGCGTCTCCCGCTCGACCTGCCCGATGGCGGTGAGCGTCTCCCCGAGGCCCAGCCGGGGAGCCCCGATCAGCGCCTGGTCGGCCAGGTGGGCCATGCGCCCCGCCGGAGACTCGCAGCCGAGGATCCAGCTCGTCCGCAGGTGCTCGCGCGCCGCCTCGAGCTCGGCCGCGGAGATCCCGGAGTCGCGCAGCTCTGCCAGCACCTGGCGGATCACGTCGAGGGTCGCGGCCAGCTTCTCGGGCGCCATGGCGGCCCACAGGTTCCAGCTCCCCGCATCGCTGTAGCAGGCGAGCGCCGACCCCACCGAGTAGGCCAGCCCGCGGCGGTCCCGGACCTCGCGGAAGAGGCGCGACGAGCAGCCCTCACCGACGACGCACGAGAGCACCTCGGCGGCGATGCGCCTGGGGTCGTCGCGCGCGACCCCGCGCGCCGAGAGGCAGAGCTGCACCTGCTCGAGATCTCGCTCGACGATCCGCGTGCGGGCACACGGTGTCGGCGGCGCCTGGGCCTGGTTCAGGGTCGCCGCGGGGAGCGCAGCGAGGGTGTCCTGGACGCGAGCCACGAGCCACTCGTGGTCGACGCGCCCGGCCGCCGAGACGACCAGCGTGTCGCGCACCAGGCTCGCCCCGGCATGCCGGCGAAGCGCGGCCAGGTCGAGGCGCGCCACCGCCGCCGCGGAGCCGACGACCGGCAGCGCCAGCGGGTGGTCGCCGAAGAAGCTGCGATCCGCGAGGTCGCCCACGCGCTCCTCGGGCACGTCCTCGGCCGCGGAGATCTCCTGGAGGACGACCGACCGCTCCCGATCCAGCTCGCTCTCGATGCCCTCGGGCAGGCACTCGGTGACGAGCTCCGAGTAGAGCGACAGCGCCCGCTCCAGGTGCTCGGCCAGGACCGTGTTGTGGAAGCAGACCGCCTCCTTGCTCGTGAAGGCATTCGCCTGTCCGCCGAGCAGGTCGATCTCGCGGTTCACCTCCTCGCCGGTGCGGCGCGCGCTTCCCTTGAAGACGAGGTGCTCGAGCAGGTGAGAGATGCCGTTGTCGCGAACGCTCTCGAAGCGCGACCCTGCCGCGAAGTAGAGCCCGAAGGCGACGCTCGCCACACCGCCCCCGGCCTCGCTCACCACCGTCGTGCCGTTCGCAAGCCGCGTCCGCTGCGCGCCCACCGGTCCTCCCCGAGGCGTCTCCGCCGCTGGCCCGCGGACGGGCCGTCAGCGGGCGTCCGTCGTTCCCGCCTGATCCGCCAGGGCTGCGCGCCGCGAGAGCCGGATCCGGCCACTCGGGTCGATGTCGATGCACTTGACGAGCACCTCATCTCCCTCGACGCAGATGTCCTCGACCTTGGCGACGCGGTGGTCGGCCATCTCCGAGATGTGGAGCAGCCCGTCCGTCCCGGGAAAGATCTCGACGAAGGCACCGAAGTCGGTCACCCGCTTGACCTTGCCGACGTAGATGCGGTCCAGCTCGGCCTCTTGGGTGATCTCCTCGACCATCGCCTGCGTCTTCTCGAGCGCGCCGACATCGGAGGTGAAGATCTTCACCTCGCCGCTGTCGTCGATGTCGATCTTCGCTCCCGTCGCATCCTGGATCGCGCGGATCACCTTGCCCCCCGGACCGATCAGGTCCCGGATGCGATCCGGCTTGATGAAGATCTTGGTCATCCGCGGGGCCGAGGCCGACACCTCGCTGCGCGCCTTGAATCCCGGCAACGACTCTGCGGTCTCCTCGGCCATCCGGTCGAGGATGTGCAGCCGACCGTCGCGCGCCTGCTCGAGCGCCTTCTCCATGACCTCCCAGTCGAGGCCCGAGATCTTGATGTCCATCTGGACTGCGGTCACGCCCTGGCGGGTTCCGGTCACCTTGAAGTCCATGTCGCCGAGATGGTCTTCGTCTCCCAGGATATCGGAGAGGATCGCGTGACGTCCGTTCTCGCCCTGGATCAGACCCATCGCGATTCCGGCGACCGCCTCGCGGATCGCGATCCCGGCCTGCATCAGGGCGAGGGTGCTGCCACACACCGTGGCCATCGAGGACGAGCCGTTCGACTCCATCACCTCGCTGACGACCCGGATCGTGTACGGACAGTCCTCGGGCTCGGGCAGCACGCGCTCGATCGCCCGCTGGGCCAGGGCTCCGTGGCCACGCTCGCGCCGGTTCGGGCCTCGCAGCGGCCGGACCTCCCCGACGCTGTAGGCGGGAAAGTTGTAGTGGAGCATGAAGCGCTTGGAGTGTCTCGGGCGGAGACCGTCGATCACCTGCTCGTCGCGGGATCCCGCGAGGGTGACCACGACGAGTGCCTGGGTCTCCCCCCGGGTGAAGACGCTCGAGCCATGCACCTGGTCGAAGACCTCGACCTCGCAGGAGATCGGGCGGATGTCGGTCGTCGAGCGGCCGTCGATGCGCACTCCCTCGTCGAGGATACGCGCGCACATCACGCTCGATCGCACCTCCCCCAGGATCGACCGGGCCTTCTGTCCCAGCTCGCGCGCTCCGCTCTGGACCTTCTCCAGGTCCTCGAGCGTCGAGACCGTGAGCGGAGCGGTCCGGTACTCCTCGAGCAATCCTTCGACGACCTCGCGCTCGATCTCGTCGAAGGTGCGGTATCGCTCCTTCTTGTCGGCGATCCGCGCCGCCGCACGAACCCGCTCGAGCGCCAGGGACTCGATCTTCTGGCGAAGCTCCTGATCCGGCGAAGGCGCGGAGAGCTCCCGCTTCGGCCGACCGGCTCGCGCGACCAGCTCCTTCTGTGCGGCGATCGCCGCCTGGTTGATCTCGAAGCCGAACCGGAGCGCCCGCAGGACGTCCGATTCGGGCACCTGCTCGGCTCCCCCCTCGACCATCACCAGTGCCGTGTCGCTCGACGCGATGATGATCTCCAGGTCCGCTCGCTCGCGCTCCTCGAAGGTCGGATTCGCGACGAGCTGGCCGTCGACCCGCCCCACCCGGCAGGCGCCGATGGGGCCGGGGAAGGGGATGTCGGAGACCATCACCGCGGCGGACGCGCCCACGAATGCGAGCGTGTCGCTGTCGACCTCGTCGTCGGCCGCGAGCACGGTCGCCATGACCTGGGTGTCGTCCTGGTAGGCCTCCGGGAAGAGCGGACGGAGTGCGCGGTCGATGAAGCGAGAGGTCAGGATCTCCTTCTCGCCGAGCGCCCCCTCACGCCGGAAGAAGCCTCCGGGAATCTTGCCCGCCGCATACATCTTCTCGACGTAGTCGACCGTCAGCGGGAAGAAGTCGATTCCGGGTCTCGGCTTCGTCGAGTTGACGGTGACGAGCACCGCCGTCCCGCCGCACTGCACCAGTACGGCGCCATTGGATTGCTTGGCCAGACGCTGCGTCTCGAGCGTGACCGTCTTGCCATCGAGTTGAAACTCGATCCGTTCCATCATCTCTCCTGCTGTGCGCAGATTCCGGGATCGTGTGCCCGCGCTTGCGCACTCGTGTGAAACGAGATGTGGGTTCGGGGGTTCGAATCATGCGGAATGAGCGAAGCACAGCCCCGTTGGGTGGCATGCTGCACCTCGCTCATCCCACATCTCGCATCGATTTGGAAACTGGCCGGGTAACGCACCCGACCGCGACCCCCCAGTGCTAGCGGCGGAGACCCAATCGGGAGATCAGGCTGCGGTAGGACAGCTCGTCGTGTCGCTTGACGTAGTCGAGCAGCGCCCGCCGCTGGCTCACCAGCCGCAGCAAACCGCGCCGCGAGTGGTGATCCTTGGAGTGCACCTTCAGGTGCTCCGTGAGCCCCGCGATGCGCTCCGTGAGGAGCGCGATCTGCACCGAGGAGGCGCCCGTATCCCGCTCGTCTCGCCCGAAATCACTGATGATCTCGCGCTTGCGTGCGGTCTCGAGCAAATCTACGCCTCCCGGCACGGATTTCCGCGCCGGCGCCTTGTGTAGCAGAGGGCCCCTCCGCCCGCAAGCGCGCGCTTCAGCCTAACTCTCCGTACCTTCGAGAAAAACTCGCTGGGTCCGGAGCTCCGGGATGCCCGGCTCGGCCTCCAGCAACGCCACCAGCCGGCCGCGCCGGACCAGCTGCAGCAGCCCGCGCGCCGGCGCGCCGCGCACCTCATGGCGACCCAGCTGCACGCCGTGCGCCACCCGCTCCGCGGTCCTCGCGTCGACCTCGTAGCTCGGCAGGCCGGTCGCCTCGACCATGGGGATCAGGGCCGCCTCCCCCCGCTCCTCCAGGGCATCGGGGGCGAGCGCAGACTCGATCCGGAAGGGCCCGCTCTGCAGCCGAGCGAGATCCCAGAGCGTAGCCCCGCATCCGACCTGGCGTCCCAGGTCGTGCGCCAGGGAACGCAGGTAGGTTCCCGCGCTGCAGCGCACCTCCACGTGCACGTCCGGCGGCGCGTAGTCGATCAGGCGCAGCTCGTGAATCGTGACCTGCCGGGGCTCGAGCGCGACCGCCTCGCCCCGCCGCGCCTTGCGATAGGCGGCCTCCCCCCCGCGCTTGACCGCGGAGTAGGGCGGAGGCACCTGCTCGATCGAGCCGCGAAAGGCCTCGAGCGCCTTCGTGACGACCGATCGCTCGGGCCAGGGCCCGGAGGGCCGAGCCACCTCGTCCCCCTCGCGATCGTAGGTGGTGGTCTCGATGCCCAGGCG
Source organism: Myxococcota bacterium (assembly GCA_046757685.1). Taxonomy (GTDB): domain Bacteria; phylum Myxococcota_A; class UBA9160; order SZUA-336; family SZUA-336; genus JBHHYV01. The sequence goes on along the minus strand of JBHHYV010000029.1, from coordinate 9,422 downwards.
GATGCGACCCCGGTAGACCTTCTCTCCCAGGGTGAGCAGCCGGGAGAGCTTCGTCGCCTCTCCCAGCGCGATCGGCAGCACCCCCGTGGCGAGGGGATCGAGGGTTCCCAGGTGGCCCACGCGCCGCTGGTGGGCCCAGCGCCGCACCTGCTGAACGATGTCGTGAGAGGTGAACCCGACCGGCTTGTCGATGACGAGGATTCCATCCATGTCGCTCAGGCCTCCCCCTCGGGGTCCCGAGGGTCCAGCGTTTGGGGCTCCGGCGGTCCCGCGCCCGCCGATCCGGGCGCCGGGGATCCCATCCCCGAAGGCGCCGGCTCTCCGGCGTTCAGCTCCCGCAGGATCGCGTCGACCCGGCGCCCCCGGTCGATCGAGTCATCGAAGTGGAAGTGCAGCTCCGGGATCCGGCGCAGCGAGACGCTGCGCGCCAGGCTGCTCCGGATGAACCCGCCCGCCTGCGCCAGCGCGCGCTCCGCCTCGTCGCGCGCGCCCAGGGTCCGATAGAAGACGCGCAGGTGGCTCTGGTCTCGCGACAGCCGGACCCCGGTGACGAACGCCCCCTCGAGGCGGGGATCGCTCACCTCGAGAGCCAGGATCGTCGAGATCCGACCGCGGAGATCCGCCGCGACCCTCTCCCGGTGGTGGCTCACGACGACGGCTCCGCTTGGGGCCCGCGCCCCGGAGGTCCCTCCTCGATCTCCTCGGCCTCCTCGATCTCATCGAGGCGGAGCACGGTCACGTCGTCTCCCATGCACTCTGCGAGACCCAGCGAGTCGGCGTACTGCACCAGCTTCTCCATGCGAGCCCGGAGATGGCGCGGGTCGATGCCCACCGAGACACATCCCAGACAGATCGCGTGCCGATCGTCCTGCTCCGCGACCTCGGCGATCGAGACATTGTAGCGCTGGGCGATCCGATCCTTGAGGGCGCGAACCACCCGCCTCTTGTCCTTGATGGAGCCCGCCTCGTGCAGACGAAACTCGAGCAGCGCGGCGGCGATCAGCATGGGAGCCGGACCCCGCCGCTAGAGCGAGTCGGGGGTCTCCTCGACGGTGAACGACTCGAGGACGTCTCCCACCTTGACGTCGTTGAAGTTCTCGAGCTGGATTCCGCACTCCTGACCCGAACGGATCTCGCGCACGTCGTCCTTGAAGTGCCGCAGCGAGCGGAGGCGACCCGAGTAGACGGGCACTCCATCGCGGAGCAGGCGAATCGGATTCGAGCGCTGGATGACGCCCTCGCGAACAGCGCAGCCCGCGATCGTTCCCTGCCGGGGAATCTGGAAGAGCTGCCGCACCTCGGCCTCGCCATGGACCTTCTCGACGACGCGGGGCGGGAGCAGGCCGCCCATCAGCCGCCTGGCCTCGTCGAGCACCTCGTAGACGATGTCGAAGGTGCGCACATCGACCGAGTCGCGCTCGGCCGCCTTGCGCGCCGCGGACTCGGGCCGCACGTGGAACCCGAGCACGATGGCCTGGGAGGCCGCCGCGAGGGTGACGTCGCTCTCCGAGATCGCGCCGACACCCGCGTGGATCACGTCGAGCTGGACGCGCTCCGTGGACAGCTCGCGCAGGGAGTCGCGGATCGCCTCGAGGGTGCCGCGCACGTCCGCCTTCAGGACGACCCGCAGCTCCCACGAGTCCGGCTCGTCCAGGCTGCCAAAGACGTCCTCGCCGATGGCCGCCGCCGGGGCGACGTCCGCGACGACGGTGGCCCGCTTTCGGGCCTCGATGCGCTCCGCGACGACCGCCTTCGCCTCGCGTTCGTTCGCGACGACGATCACCTCGTCCCCGGCCTCGGGCACCTCCGAGAGGCCGATGAGCTGGACGGGGGTGGCCGGACCGGCCCGCTTGACGGGGGCGCCCTGGTGGTCGAGCAGGCTCCGGACCCGCCCGTAGGCCGTCCCGAGCACGACCGCATCGCCGGCCTCGAGGGTCCCCTCGGAGACCAGCACCGTGGCCACCGGGCCGCGGCCCCGATCGAGCTGGGCCTCGACGACGGTGCCCCGCGCCCTGCCCCGGCTTCGGGCCCGGAGCTCGAGCAGCTCGGCCTGCAGCCCGATCATCTCGAGCAGCTTGTCGATTCCCGTCCCCTGGGTCGCGGAGACCTCGACGCAGATGGTCTCTCCACCGAAGTCCTCCGGGACCAGCTCGTGCTCCAGGAGCGCCTGCTTGACCCGTTGCGGGTCGGCGTCCGGCTTGTCGACCTTGTTGATGGCGACCAGGATCGGGACTCCCGCGGAGCGGGCGTGCGAGATCGCCTCGATCGTCTGGGGCATGACTCCATCGTCGGCGGCGACCACGAGCACCGCGATGTCGGTGATCTGCGCCCCGCGAGCGCGCATCTGGGTGAACGCGGCGTGCCCGGGCGTGTCGATGAAGGTGATCGGTCCGTTCGGGCCGTCGACCTGGTAGGCGCCGATGTGCTGGGTGATGCCGCCCGCCTCGCCCGCCACGACGTTCGCGTTGCGGATCCGGTCGAGCAGCGACGTCTTGCCGTGGTCGACGTGTCCCATCACGGTCACGACCGGCGGGCGCGGCTCGAGCTCCTCGTCGGGAACCGCCTGCTTGCGCGACACGCGTTCGCCGAGGGTCTCGGTCTCGAGCTTGACCTCGAAGTCGAAGTCCCCCGCGAGCAGCTCGACCGTCTCGACATCGAGCAGCGCGTCCCGGTCGGAATTCAGGCCCAGCTGCCGCGCCTTCCGGAGCAGCTCGTAGACCTTCACGCCGAGCTTTCGCGAGAGCTCGGGAAAGGTCATCGAGCCGCTCAGCCGCAGCTTCTTCTCCTGCTCGCGCGCGGGCGCCGACCGCCGGGTCGCGGTCCTGGAGTGGCGCCGGGTCGAGCGGATTCGCGACTGCTGCTCCACCGTCTGACGCCGCCGCTCGAGCTGCATCTGCACGTTCCCCCGCATCTGGCGGGCGATCGTCTCCTGCTCCTTGAGCTTGATGCCCTGGATCGCCGTCCGACGTACCGGACGCCGCGAGCCCGGCCGTCCCGCCACCGCTCGCTCCCCGGGAGGGGCGCTCGGAGAGGCTGCCGGCCGGGGCGCGGGCTGGGCGCCGCCCCCGCGCGCGGCCAGGGGAGGCGCACTCGGAGCTTCGGGCGCCGGGGACTCGGGGACGGGCGCCGGCTCGGGCGCGACCGGCTCGGCCACCAGGGGCGCCTCGGTCTCGGGTGCGCCGGCGGAAGGAGGCTCGGGAGCGGGCTCGGCAACCGGAGGCGCCGTCGTGGCGGCGATCGACTCGGGGGCCGGTAGCTCCTCCGGAGCCGCTGCCCCGACCTCGGCCGGCGCAGCCGCCTCGCCCGAAGGCTCGGCGTCGGCGGGGGCTTCGGGCGCAGGCTCGGCGGGACGGGCCCGGCGTCGCCGGATGATCGATCCCCCGACCCGGCGATCCTCGGTGCGCGCCGCGCGGCGCCCCCCCAGGAGTCGCCGCAGCTCGTCCACCTGCTCCTCCTCGAGCCCGACCATGGCGTTCGCCAGCTCGAAGCCGGCCGCCGCCGCCTTCGCGACGAGCTCGCTGCGCTCGATCCCGAGCTCCTCTGCGATCTTGTATGCCCTGACCTTCGCCATCGTTCCTTCTGGTCCCGCGTAGAGCCGTCTAGCGAGTGGGTTCCGTCTCGGACTCGACCGCGGCGGCGGCCTCGCTCGCCGCCGCCTCCGCCTCCAGGCGCTCCCGCTCCAGCTTCTCCGCGTGCAGCTCGGCCGCCTTGCGCTTGATCGACTCGGCCCCCTCGGGCGAGATCCCGGGGATCCGGGTCAAGAGCTCGGGCGAAGCCTCCGCCAGCTCCTCGAGACTCGCCACGCCGTGGTCGAGCAGCAGCTTCGCCTCGTACTCTCCGGCCCCCTCGACCTCGGAGAGTGCCGCCGCCAGCTCCTCCTGGACCTCGAGCATTCGTGACTCGCTCTTGATGTCGATCTTCCAGTGGGTGAGCTGGACCGCCAGCCGCACGTTCTGACCCCTCCGGCCGATCGCCAGCGACTGCTGATCGTCCGGAACGATCACGTCCATCGACTGGTTCGCATCGTCGACCATCACCCGCACCGGCTGCGCGGGCGCGAGCGCCGCGCAGACGTAGCGCACCGGATCTGCGCTCCAGGGCACGATGTCGATCTTCTCGCCGCGCATCTCCTGGACGACCGCCTGCACCCGGCTCCCGCGCATGCCCACGCAGGCGCCCACCGGGTCGACGTCGCTGTCGCGCGAGGCGACTGCCACCTTGGCGCGCGCCCCGGGCTCGCGCGCCGCGGCCTCGATGCGAACGATGCCCTCGAACATCTCCGGGACTTCCTGCTCGAAGAGCTTGACCAGGAACTCCGTGCACGCGCGCGAGAGGATGATCTGGGGACCCCGGGACTCGCGCAGCACGTCGAGGACGTAGGCGCGAATCCGCTCGTTGACCCGGAACATCTCGCGCGGCACCTGCTCCCTGCGCGGCACCACCGCCTCGGCGCGACCCAGGTCTACGATCAGCGCCCCCTTCTCGATGCGGCGCACGATCCCGTTGACGATCTCGCCCTTCCGATCCTTGTACTCGTCGTAGATGATCTGGCGCTCGGCGCCCCGCACCTCCTGGATGATGACCTGCTTGGCGGCCTGTGCGGCGATGCGACCGAACCCCGAGGTGTCGAGCTTCACTCCGATCTCGTCGTCGATCTGGACCCCGGGATCGAGCTCGCGCGCAGCGGAGAGCGCGATCTCCGAGGTCGGATCGCTGACCGCGTCGACGACGACCCGAAACTCGAAGATCTCGACCTCACCGGTATCGGGGTTGAACTTGGCCTCGAGCTCGCGCTCCATGCCCAGCTTGCGCCGCGCCGCCGTCAGCATCGCCTTCTCGAGCGTCTCGACCACGATCTCGCGGCTCACGCCCTTGTCCTTGCTGACCTGATCGATCACGCGTCGGAGATCCACCTCCACGGCCTACCTCCCGCGACCCGGAGTCCCGGGATGGAGCGCGCGCGCCCGCGCGATCCGCGCGAACGGCACCTCGACCGGACCCGAGTCCGTCTCGATTCGAGCCGAGCTCCCTGCGAAGGCCGAGAGCTCGCCCTTGAAGCGTCGCCTGCCCCCGAGGGGCGCATCGGTCTCGACCTGCACCCGCCGCCCGACGGCTCGCTCGAAGTCGACCTCTCGGCCGAGCGTGCGGTCCACCCCGGGCGACGTCACCTCGAGCAGGCTGAACCCCCCGGAGGGGCCGAGCGCATCGAGGGTATGGCCCAGCTCGCGGGACAGCCGGGCGCAGGCCTCGACGTCGACGCGGCCGTCCCCCTCCGGCGTGTCCACGATCACCCGCAGCCGGACGCCGCCGCGAACGGTCCGAGGGCCCCGTCCACGAGCGGTCCCGGGACCGCGCCCCCCAGCGGCCCGAGGACCGCCTTCCGGGTGGGGCGCGGACATGCCGCCGGGGCCGCCGCCCGCGAGCCGCGGCGCCGCGACCAGCTCCAGCCCGTGGCCGCGAACCACCGGCTCGACGATCTGCAGGAGGTCTTGTGGAATATCTTTGTACATCAACGGATTACGCACCCTGAACGGCCCCGGACTGCACAAAAACGGGCGCCCCGGGGCGCCCAAGTGCAAAGCCTGCCAAGTCCGGAAACTACGGGCCGAATGGTGCCAAAACCGCTCGCCCGCAGCAACGCGAGCCGGCCTCGGCGGCGCCGCAGGGGCGCTTGGAGCACGAGACCGGACTCGAACCGGCGACCACCACGTTGGCAACGTGGAGCTCTACCCACTGAGCTACTCGTGCGTCGTCTCGATTTATGCGGTCACGGGAGCGGGCCGTCAAGGGTCTCCGCCCTCCGCGCCGCGGCCGCGCCTCAGAGCTTCTCTACGCGCGTCGCGTCCTCGACCCCGGCGGTCGCATTTCGCGTATCGAGCACCCGGGGGGCCAAGCGGGCGACCCGGGCGTAGTCGACCTGCGAGTGCGCGGTCGTGATGACCACCAGGTCGCACTCGCGCAGAACCGCGTCCGAGAGCGCCAGCGACTTGTGGATCGTCTGCTCGATGTGGATCTCGGGAACCCAGGGGTCGTGGTAGCAGACCTCCGCACCGAGCGCCGCGAGCTGCGCGAAGATGTCGAGCGCCGGCGACTCCCGGTCGTCGGAGACGTCGGCCTTGTACGCCATTCCGAGCAGCACGATGCGTGCGCCCTTCACCGACCTCTGCGACTGGTTGAGCAGGCGGGTGATGCGCGTCACGACCCAGGCGGGCATCGAGGTATTGATCTCGCTGGCCAGCTCGATGAAGCGTGCGTTGTAGTTGAGGCTGCGCAGCTTCCAGGCCAGGTAGGTCGGATCCACCGGGATGCAGTGTCCGCCGAGCCCCGGGCCGGGCACGAACTTCATGAAGCCGTAGGGCTTGGTCGCCGCCGCCTCGATCACCTCCCAGACGTCGAGATTCAGGCGATCGCAGATCATCGCGGTCTCGTTGGCGAGCCCGACGTTGATCATGCGGAAGGTATTCTCGAGCAGCTTCACCATCTCGGCGGCCTGCGAGCTCGAGACCGGGACGACCCGGTCGAAGACCGTGTCGAAGAGGGCCGTGGCCAGCTGGGTGCAGAGCGGCGTCTCGCCCCCGACCACCTTGGGCACCTGGTGCAGCGCGTAGTCGAGGTTCGCGGGATCGATCCGCTCGGGGGCGAATGCCAGCGCAAAGTCCTCCCCGCAGCGCAGGCCGCCGGCCTCGAGCATGGGCCGATAGAGCTCATGCGTCGTTCCGGGGTAGGTCGTGCTTCCGAGCACGATCAGCTGGCCCTCGCGAAGGTGTGCCAGGATGTCCTCGACCGCAGCCACGATGAAGGAGACGTCTGGATCGCGTGTCTTCGTCAGGGGCGTCGGCACGCAGACTGCGATGCAGTCGATGTCGGCCAGACCGTCGTAGCCGGACGCGGGGACGAAGCGACCCGAGTCGAGGGCGGCGGCGACCTCGCTCGAGGGGACGTCCCCGATGTACGAGTCGCCCTCGGAGAGCTTCGCGATCTTGTCCCCATCGAGGTCGATCCCGGTCACGTGCAGACCCACGCGCGAGAACGCGAGCGCCAGCGGCAGGCCCACATAGCCGAGCCCCACGACCGCGACCCGAGCGTCCTTGCGCTGGATCCGTCGCTCGAGGTCCCGGAGGCGACTCACTCCGAGCCGCTCCCAGCGTCGCTCAGGTAGGCGGCAAAGTAGTCCCATCCGGACCAGACTCCGAGGGCCGTCGCCAGCATGAGGAGGGTCAGGCCCAGGACGTGAGCTGGGATGCCGAGCAGCGGATAGTGGACGAGCAGCGCGGTGATGGCGGCGATCTGGAACCCGGTCTTCCACTTCGCGAGCGACGAGGCTCCCAGCACGACCCCCTCCGCGGACGCCATCGCCCGCAGGCTGGTGACGGCGATCTCGCGCGCCAGGATCAGGGCGACCAGCCAGGTCGCCCAGGACGGGATCCGACCCAGGCCCAGCAGCACGACCAGGGCCGTTGCCACCAGCAGCTTGTCGGCGAGGGGATCGAGCAGCTTGCCGATCCGCGTGACCAGGTCCCAGCTGCGCGCGACATAGCCGTCGAGCAGGTCGGTGAGCGCGATGGCCAGGAAGAGGAAGCCGAACAAGAGGCTCCCCAGGCGGCCGTCGAAGAGCGGCGCTGCCAGGAGCAGCGGAACGGCCGCGATCCGGCCCAGGGTGATGGCGTTCGCGGCGTTCCAGAAGCGCTCGCGGCGCCGCATGCGGAGCGACATGGTGGGTTCAGCGGAAATCTGCATCGTACCGCCGGTAGAGGGTGAGGACTCGCCGGACGTACCCTCGGGTCTCGCGGTAGGGAGGCACGCCCGAGTGCCGCCCGACCGCGCCCGGGCCCGCATTGTACGCTGCCAGCGCCAGCCGCAGGTTGCCCGAGTAGCGTCCGATCAGCTCGCGAAGATAGCGACTTCCCGCGTAGATGTTCTGGCGAGCGTCGAACGGATCGGAGACGCCGAGGGAGCGGGCCGTCCGGGGCATCAGCTGCATCAGCCCCCGAGCGCCCTTCCGCGAGATCGCCCGGCGGTCGAAGTTGGACTCCGCGTGGACGACCGCCTTGACCAGGGCCGGAGAGACCCGGTTGCGGGCTCCCGCCCGCGCGATGATCGCGTCGTAGCGCCGGTTGCTGCGCACCGTGGGGCGCGAGCCGCCGGGCTCGTAGAGGCGGTACTCGAGGCTCCGCGGGCTGTCGGTGAAGTGCAGGCCTCCGTGGGGATCGGTCCAGACGTAGACCTGCGCGTCGGCGCGGTGCGGGGGGGCCAGGGCTCCGGCGAGCGCCAGCAGACACAGGCCGACCGCTCGCACCGCCCATGGCAGTGCGGCCCGGCGCAGCGCAGGCGGCAATGCGGAGCGACGTCTCATCCGGGCGACGCCTCCTCTGGCACCTCGCGGCCACCCCGTCAGACAGGCGCAGGAGAGGCCCGAGTCCCCCGTTGGATCGGCGCGGAGCCCACTCGAGCTTGAGTCTGCGGGCCCGGGCCCCGCAGGCGGACGCAGCTCGCGCTCAGCCGCCGGCAGTGCGTGCGAAACTGCCCCACACTCCCAGACCCCATCCATCGAGCCGCGAGCCGAGCGAGTCGCCCGTGTCGAGATCCCCGCTGCGAATCTACTCCTGGAACGTCAACGGCATTCGCGCGGCGGCCACACGGGGCCTGCCGGCCTGGCTGCGCCGCTGTGGCGGCGAGATCGTGTGTCTGCAGGAGGTGCGCGCGAGGCCCGAAGACGTGCCCCAGTCGATCCGTTCGCTCCGGGGCTGGTCCCAGTACTACACGCGCCCCGAACGTCCGGGATACAGCGGGGTGGGGCTGCTGGCGCGGCGGGAGCCGGACTGGATCCGCACCGAGCTGGGCGAGGAGCGCTTCGACCGCGAGGGGCGGCTTCAGATCGCGCGCTTCGGACGCCTGGTCCTCGCCAACGGCTACTTTCCGAATGGCAGCGGCCGGGACCGCGACAACAGCCGGATCCCGTTCAAGCTCGCCTGGTACCGGGCACTCTTCGATCGCCTGCAGCGCCTGCGTCGCGGAGGCTACCGGGTGCTGGTCCTGGGCGACTTCAACACCGCCCATCGCGAGATCGACCTGGCCCGTCCGCGACAAAACGAGAAGACGAGCGGCTTCCGTCCCGAGGAGCGGGCCGAGCTCGATCGCTGGATCCGCGCGGGCTGGATCGACAGCTTCCGAGCCTTCGAGTCCGGGCCGGGCCACTACACCTGGTGGAGCCAGCGCTTCGGCGTCCGAGAGAAGAACATCGGCTGGCGCATCGACTACGTGCTGGCCTCGCCCGCCGCCATGAAGTTCGTCACCGACGCGTTCATCCACCCCGACACTCCGGGCTCCGATCACTGCCCGATCGGGGTCGACCTCGACCCTGCGATCTTCGGATGAGCCCACGGGCATCCAGTCGCACAGGGTGCCCGGACGGCGCTGCTAGC
>JBHHYV010000028.1:0-31979 GCA_046757685.1 Myxococcota bacterium | reverse complement strand
CCACCTCGATCAGACCGGGCTCGCGCAGCGTGGGGGCCAGGTTCGCTCGCACTGCATCCTCTCGCGCCAGCCGCTTCCCGGAAGCCCTCGCGTGGGAATCGAGCGCATGGATACGCTCCTGGCGTTCGACCTGGTCGGCGCCTGCGAGCCGACCACGGGACCTTCCCTCTGCCGACAGCGGACGCGCGCGTTCGCATGCGCCGACCTGACGCCGACCGCGGAAGCGATCGTGCGCGCAGACCTGGAGCCCCTCGCGGTGGGGCCCCTGATCCGTCAGCTGCAAGGGCGTGTCCGGACGCTCCAGGCCCTTGCCTCGGAGTCCCTGGCCACGCACTCGCTGGGCGAGGCGAGAGCGGCGAACGTGCTGCTGCTGGGCTGGGCCCACCAGCAGGGCGCCCTGCCGCTCTCGACGACAGCCCTCGAGCGGGCCATCGTCGACGTGGGTGTCGGCGTCGAGGTGAGCCTGCGCGCCTTTCGAATGGGACGGGCGATCGCGGCCCGACCGTCGCTGGAGCGCGAGTGGCTCCGAGACTCGGTCCCGCCCTCGGCAGGCGCCGCCTGTGAGCCGGAGCCGGCTCGGCGCCTTCTATCGCCCGCCTGGGAGACCCTGGAGCAGAGCTGTACCGGCTTCGAGCCTGCCGTGCGCGAGGGGCTGCTCCGCACGCTGGCCGGGCTCGCGCTCGATCTCGCGGACTACCAGTCTCGGAGCTGGGCGCGGCGCTACCTGCACACCCTCGCAGGAGTTGCGCGTGCTGAAGCGGGATGCCTCGAGACGTCGGCCGCGCTGACCCGGATCGCGGCGCACGAGCTCTACCGCCTGATGGCCTACAAGGACGAGTACGAGGTCGCGCGCCTGCTGCTGCGAGGACCCCATCGCCGGTGGCTGGAGCGGCGGACCGCGGGCGGCGTGCGTCGCTACTTCCTGCAGCCTCCGCTGCTGCGCTCGCTGGGCCTCCGGAGCAAGCTGCCTCTCGGCACCTGGGCCGAGCCGGGACTGCGGCTGCTCGTGGCGCTGCGCCGCGTGCGGGGCAGCGCTCTCGACCCCTTCGGCCGCACGCGGCTGCGGCGCATGGAGCGCGCGCTGGTGCCCTGGTACGAGGGGGTGCTCGCCAAGATCACCCGGAACCTCGACGCAGAGACCCTCGACCACGCCCTCGAGCTCGCGGCCGCGCCCTCCGAGATCCGCGGCTTCGAGACCCTGAAGCGGAGGCGGATCGAGCGCGTCCGGGAACGGGTGGCGTCCCTCCTGCGGGAACGAAGCCCCTAGGAGGCTGGGGACCGCGCGGCTCCGCGCCCCGCATCGCCCCCACCCCGTGCCTCGCCAGCGGGATGCGCTCCGTCTACCCTCGGACCCATGAACTCCGATCTGCCGCGCCGCGGCGTCGCCAACCCGAGCGTGATCGACCTGATCACTCCCGAGGCCGAGAGCGGCGAGGTGGTGCTGGTGGTGCTCGAGGACCGCGAGTGGAGCGACGCACCCGAGCGCCTGAAGCAGCTCGAGGACAAGCTCAATGCCTACTTCGTCTATGTCCTCGATGGCTTCCTGGTCCGCCAGTACCCTCGCTACGAGGGTCGTGGGGTCCGAATCCGGGTCGAGTCGTCGACCCCACCGGCGCCCGGCTCCCGGACCGCAGCCATGCTGACGGCGGCGCGCAACTACGCCGCGGCGAACGACCTGAACTTCGAGCTGCGCCCGTCCGCCCCCGAGCCCGAAGAGATCGACGCGGGGTGAGATCGGCTCCTCGCAGTGCGGGGCTCGACCGCGACTGGCGGCGCGTCGAGGCCGAGCTCGAGCGCCGCGGCTACGCGACGCTGCCCGGCCTGCTCTCCGGCGCAGAGTGCGAGACGATGCGCAAGCTCTGGTCCCAGCCGCAGCGCTTCCGCAAGACCGTCGACATGGCACACCACCGATTCGGCTCGGGCGAGTACCGCTACCTCGCCCGGCCCCTGCCGCGGCTCGTCGAGCAGCTGCGTCGGGGCCTCTACCGACGGCTGGCCCCGATCGCGGGGCGCTGGACCAAGAAGACGGGCGACCCTCAGGGCTACCCCGCCACGCTGCGGGAGTTCCTCGACCGCTGCTCGGGGGCGGGCCAGACGCTCCCGACTCCGCTGCTGCTTCGCTACACGGCGGGGGACTACAACCGGCTGCACCGCGACCTCTATGGCAAGGTCGCGTTCCCGTTGCAGGCGGCGGTCCTGCTGAGCCGGCCGGGCGTAGACTACGAGGGGGGGCGCTTCCTGCTCGTGGAGCAGCATCCCCGGGCACAGTCGATCGCGCACACGCCCGAGCTCGGGCTCGGCGACGGCGTGATCTTTGCCACCTCGGAGCGGCCGGTCCGGGGAGCCAGGGCCACGTTGCGCGTGGGGGTCCGTCACGGGGTCAGCGAGGTGACGCGAGGCGAGCGCTTCGTGCTCGGGATCATCCTGCACGATGCGCACTAGCTTCTTGCTGGAGCCTCCGCGCCCCTACTCGCTGTCGCTCACCGCGGCCCGCTTCGGGCGCTTTCCCGAGGTGGTGAACCGCTTCGACGGCGTCCGCTTCCGGCGCCTGATCTTCGTCGGACGCCGGCCGCTCGAGGTGGGTGTGACGCAGGAGGGAGTGCGGCTGCGCGTCGAGCTCCTGGGACCCGAGGCCCGTCGGCGCGCCTCGCGCCAAGCGGCAGAGGCGCTGCTGGCCCGCACCCTGGGAACCGCGGTGCCGCTTCGCGGCTTCTACCGCGCCTTTCGCGACGATCCCCTGCTCGGCGACCCGATCGCCGCGTTCCGGGGCCTGCGCACGGCCGGCTTCGCGAGCCTCTTCGAGGCGCTCGTGACGGCCACCCTCTCGCAGCAGGTGAACCTGCGCTTCGCCTACGACATCCGTCGCGAGCTCTGCCTGGCGTTCGGACGCCGGGCGCGGGTCGAGGGAGAGGTGCAGATCGCGTTTCCGACGGCGACGCGCCTGGCGCGGGAGAGCGACGCCACGCTGCGAGGATTCCGCCTCTCCGCCGCCAAGGCGCGCGCGCTCGTGGGGCTGGCGCGCGCCTTTCGCAGCGGAAGGCTGAGCGAGGAGCGGCTCCGACCCCTGCCGGATCCCGAGGTGGTCGAAGCGCTCACTGCGCTGCGGGGGGTCGGCCGCTGGACGGCCGAGACCGCCCTGATCCGCGGTCTCGGCCGGCAGGATGCCTTTCCGGCCGGGGACCTGGGCGTCGTCAAGTACCTGGCGAAGGGCCTGCTGGGACATGCGGCCACTGCCCGGGAGCGCGACATGCGGGCGTTCTCGGAGCGCTGGCGGCCCTACCGCGCGCTGGCCCTCACCTACGCCTACGCTGAGCTCGCTCGACGCCGCCGGGATGCCTGACGACCACGCGGACGTCCGCGCCACGCCGCCCTCTCAGATGTCGTAGTCGCCCTCGCCCCGTCGCTCACTCGCCTGGCGAATCCGCAGGGCTGGATCCTCGATCGTAACGGTCGAGCGGGGCGGAAGCGAGTGGGTCAGCCACACGTTCCCCCCGATCACCGATCCATGGCCCACCACGGTGTCGCCGCCCAGAACCGTGGCGTTCGGATAGATCGTCACGTCGTCCTCGATGGTCGGGTGGCGCTTCTTCCCGGCATCGAGCCGCCCCTCGCGGTTCGAGAAGGCGCCCAGCGTGACCCCGTGGTAGAGCTTGGCCCGGTTCCCGATGATGGTCGTCTCTCCGACCACGACGCCCGTCCCATGGTCGATGAAGAAGTGGCAGCCGATGAAGGCGCCGGGATGGATGTCGATTCCGGTCCGGGAGTGGGCGTGCTCGGCCATGATTCGCGCGATGACCGGCTCGCCCATCTGGTAGAGCGCGTGTGCGATCCGGAAGGTCGAGACCGCGAAGAGCGACGGGTAGCAGGCGACGATCTCGGCGTAGCTCGTCGCCGCCGGATCTCCGTCGAACGCCGCTTGCACGTCGAGCGCCAGGCAGCTGCGAATCTCCGGGGTCCGGGCCAGGACCCGGCTCGCCGAGCCGCGCCCCACCAGGCGCGTGAGGTGCGCGTGGCAGATCTCGAGATCGGAGTCGAGGTCGCGCGCGGGGGTGCCGTCGAGGAGCACGGCGCGCAGCAGCTCGAGCACCTCGAGCACCTGTCCGCGATCCGGGACCACCTCGTTGCGGGCGGCGGAGAGTGGATCGTCCGCCTCGCGAAGCGCGCGCAGGTGATCGGCGATCCCCGGGATCTTCTCCGGCATCCGGGCTCCTCGGGGGCTCTCGCGATCCGCCCGTGCTTCGTTCGTCCGGCTCCGCGGGCCGCCTCGTGCGGCTCGCGATCAGGCGCCAGGATACGCCCTCGGCCGAGCCTGCGAAAGTGGCGGGCAGGGGGTTTGCGTCGGCGCGCCGGCCGCGGTAGAAAGCCGGTACCTCCCGCGGACCACTCCCCTCGCAGGCAGCGATTGACCGTCTACAGCCCTTCCCGACTGAACACCTTCGAGAACTGCCCCCGGCAGTTCGAGTACCGCTACATCCAGAAGCTCGAACGCACGCGGGAATCGATCGAGGCCTACGTCGGAAAGCGGGTCCACGAGATCCTCGAGCGGCTCTACCACCACGTCGCCCGGCATCGGCGCCCTCCGAGCCTGCGCCAGATCCTGGACCGCTACGAGAGCGACTGGCGCCTGCGCTGGCACGACGAGGTCGAGATCATCCGCGAAGGAACCTCCGAGGACGACTATCGCGAGCGGGGCGTGCGCTGCCTGGAGAACTACTACCGGCGCCACTATCCCTTCGATGACGGCGAGACAGTGGCGATCGAGCATCCCGTGCACTTCCAGCTGGACGGGGACGGCCGCTACCGCGCGCGAGGCATCCTGGACCGGCTGGTTCGGCGAGGGCCGGGGCACTACGAGATCCACGACTACAAGACCGGCAGCTGGCTGCCGCCCCAGTCGCAGCTGGACTCCGACCGTCAGCTCGCGATGTACCAGATCGGAGTCCAGCAGGCCTACCCCGACGCCCGGGAGGTCGACCTGGTCTGGCACTACCTGTCCTTCGACCGCACCCTCCGGTCGCGCCGCAGCGAGCCCGAGCTGCGGACCCTGAGCGAGGCCACGATCGGCCTGATCGACACGATCGAGACGACCCGCGTCTTTCCCGCGAAGCCGAGCGCCCTGTGTCGCTGGTGCGAGTACCGCGATCTCTGCCCCGACGCGCGGCTGCCTGTCGGGGCGCCCTCCGCCGAGCTGGATCCGCCCCCCCTCGGGCTCGAGCCGCGCGACTCGGGGGCCGAGAGCACCGGGGGAATCGGACCTCCCGAGGCCGATCCGCCCCTCCCCTCCGGCACCCAGCTCAGCCTCCTCTAGAGCGCCCCGCGAGTCAGGCCGACCGGCGCAGCGACCGATGTCGGAGCGTGTCTGGAAATGCCCGCCGAGCATCCGCCGGTCCCGCCCGGCTGATCTGCCGCTGCGTCGGTGTCTCGAGCGTGCGAATCCTCGCGGCGCTGCGCGATCCGGTCCTCGCGGGCTGCGAGGCCCCCCTCGCGCGGGTGGCTCTCGCGACGGGAGCCGGAACGGCGTGCGGAAGCTGCCACCCGGAGATTCTCGAGCTGGTCGCGGACTGGCAGGGGGATCCCGTGCCCGGTCCGGTGCGTATCCGGCACCGCAGGTACTGCCGGAGCGAGACGGTGCGTCGCATCCAGGACGCCCTTCGCACCGGGAGCTGCGTCGCCTTGACCCGCGGCGAGGCGGCCGTAGGCCTGGAGCATCTCTCGGGACTCGATGTCACCCTGAGCCTGGAGCCCGACGATCCCTCGCTGCGGGCGAAGATCTGCCAGCTCCTCAGGGCCCGGGTGTGTCGGGACCTGCGAGTTTCGTTCTCGAAGTCGTGATGTTCCCCGGGGACCTGCATTTTCGCTTGTACCCTCCGGGGACATGCACTATGGTCAGGTGGTCGGACCACTCGTGCGGTTGACTGTGCTGGGGTCCGGCGGGAGAGCGAAGCGAAATCTAGCCTCACCTAGCTTTCCCGGGGTCTTACGCGACTGGGCCCCAGATCGGGCGGATTCGCGATTCGTCCGTTCTCTTCTCTTCGCGGGGCGTTCCGGCTTCACTGGCCGGAACGCCCCCTTCGCATGGGCCCCAGGCCCATCCGGGCGGCGTGCCGCACGAGGGACCCTTCCCAGGTGCTATAGATGCCCGTATGCGAGTCGAGCGAATTCCCACCTTCAGCGACAACTACAGCTACCTGATCGCGGATCCTGCCACGAACGAGGCGGCCATCGTCGATGCGCCCGAGGAGGACCCGGTCGTGCGCAGGGTCGAGGCCCTGGGGGTCCGCGTGACCAGGATCCTCTCGACCCACCACCACCCGGACCACAGCATGGCGAACCCCGCCCTGGCCGCGCGCTACGGGGCACCGGTCTTCGGCCACGCCTCGGATGCGCAGCGGCTTCCCGGCTTCACCGACGGGTTGGAGGAGGGAGACCGGGTTCGCGTCGGCAGGCTCGAAGCCGAGATCCTCTTCATCCCCGCCCACACCCGAGGTCACATCGCCTATGTCTTCGACGGTGCCGTGTTCTGCGGCGACACTCTGTTCGCAGCCGGCTGCGGGCGCCTCTTCGAGGGCACACCCGCGATGATGCACGAGGCGTTGAACCGAAAGCTCGCGCGCCTCCCCGACGAGACCCGGGTCTACTGCGGACACGAGTACACCGAGGGCAACCTGCGCTTCGCGCTGCACGTCGAGCCCGACAACGTTGCGCTGCAGCGCAAGCTCGAATGGACGCGCGCGCGCCGCGCGCGCGCGGCGGCGGACTGGCACGACGCTCTCGACGACGAGATGACGATCCCCTCGACCATCGGCGAGGAGCGCGCCACCAACCCCTTCATGCGAGCCGACCAGCCGGCGCTCCGCAAGGCGATCGAGCGCGAGTACGGCGACTGCCCCGAGGATCCCGCCGAGGTTCTCGGCCGCCTGAGGGCCCTGAAGGACCGCTTCTAACCGGCCTCGCCGCCCCCACTCGCATCTCGCGAGGGGGGATCTCGCGAGACCGGATCCAGCCACACCCACTCTCCGTCGACCCGCACCGCGTAGCGGGTCAGCGGCGGCTCATCGACCTCGCCGGGCGCCAGGCCCGTGCGGACGTCGAACTCCCAGCCGTGGCCGGGGCAGACGATCCGAGAGCCCACCAGCTTTCCTCGGCTCAGCGCGCGGCCTTGGTGCGGGCACTCGTCCTGCAACGCCACCACGGACGAGCCCAGGCGGTAGAGCCCGATGGCTCGGCCCAACGCGCAGACCCGGAGGCCGGATCCGCGGGGAATATCCACCAATCGCGCGACTCGCTCGAATGCCACGATGCTCCCTCACCTCGCGATCCGGCCCGCCTCCAGGAGCGCTGCAGCAGGGTATCCGCCGGGCCTGGCCGGGCCCAGGCCTGGCGAGGCCCGCGCTGCGGCGGAGACCTGACACGCTGCGTCGGTGGCATGACGGTTCCCGGCACTCCCGGCTCGGGGCTCCAGGTTGCCCGCGTCGCGAGGCCAGCAACTTCCGAGACTTGGCGAGACTCCTGCA
This sequence comes from Myxococcota bacterium, assembly GCA_046757685.1. GTDB lineage: Bacteria > Myxococcota_A > UBA9160 > SZUA-336 > SZUA-336 > JBHHYV01. The sequence continues at coordinate 24,465 of JBHHYV010000028.1, read as the reverse complement.
CCTGTCGTGAATTGGCACGCCCGATGCTTGGTCTCATGGGTGAGTCGATCAGCCGGAGGACACAGCGGAATGGCCGAGGCCGCACGGAAGCTCTCCCGAGCCTGCAGGGAGGCCGCCGCCTCGGCCCCGCTGACCCTGCTCGAGCTGGTTCGCGCCGTCGCGGAGGAGTCGGACTCCGACGCCGAGGTGCTGGCCGTCGTCCGCGACCTGATCGACTCGGGCCAGGTCAAGCTGATCGGTAGCTTCCGCGGCCCAGACATCCGCACCCGCTGAGCGCGGCTCCCAGGAGCGACCGAGATGGACCGGATGGACGGGATCCGGCGGACGGAGTCGGTCCCCGAGGGTCTCTAGAAGCGAGCCGCGCCCCGGCGGTGGAGCCCCGCGAGCCCGGCGCAGGCCAGGCCGAGCAGGAGCAGCGAGCCGGGCTCCGGGATCGGGGTCAGCGTGCCGTTGGCGTTGGCCGTGAAGCTCACCAGCGTCGTCGGCGCAAAGCAGGAGTCGACCAGGGTACACGCCTGGGTGGGCTCCGAGCCGGCGACCAGGAATCCGGCCAGCAGCAGGTTGCTCAGATCGGCTCCGGGACCGAAGGCTGCGGTGAAGGCGGGATCCCCGCCCGCCACCGAGAAGGAGCCCGTGACCCCGCCGGTGACGATCGGGGGAAAGAGGCTCGAGCTCGCAGAGAAGCTGACCGGCGCCGAGAAGTCACCCTGGACCAGGGCAGCTCCTCCGGCCGCCTCGTCGGTGATCTGGACGTCGAACTGCGAGGGGTCGGGCTCGAAGCCGGCCAGAACCAGGCCGGTCCCGAAGGTCTGCACGCTCGCGGGCGTGAGCTGCACGTTCATGAGCGCGCGCACGCCCGAGATTCCCCCGAAGATCGCGCCGCTCGTCATGTGGATCGTGGTCACCGCGAGGTCGAGGGTCAGCCGCTGGGTCGCCGAGTCGTAGCTCGCCGACGGGTTGGTCGGGCCGGGCCCGACGATCACGGACGCGACCGTGTCCCCGGCAGCGAAGGTCCCGAACGAGAACGCCAGCGAGGTCGCGGGAGCCGCCAGGAGCCCGATCAGGAGCGCGGCCCCCAGTCGCTTCATGCAGTGTCTCCCCGTCGACTCGCCCCCGGAGGGTGAGGTGCCTCGGACCCAGCTGCAGTCCGGCAGTCTAGCACCGCAGCGCCGATCGCGAGGAGCGCCGCCGGAGCGCGAGGCCCGCCAGCGCCCCAGCGAGCAGCAGCAGGCTCGAGGGCTCCGGGATCGCGACGAACTGCCCGGATTGGACCCGGAACACCTGGCCGTCGCCCTCGGCCGTGAAGCTCCCGAGCACGGGGTTCGCGGGATTCTGCAGCGCGCCGTTGATCAGGGCGTCGAGGGCGGGGTTGAAGGCAAAGAAGTTGGAGAGGTCGAGCCTCACCATGTCGTCGCCATCGAGGAAGAGGTCGGCCTGCGGCGAGGTCGGGTCGACGATCGAGAACCCGACCACCGACGGCCCCTGCAGCACGGTGCTCGTGGCCGTGTCGAAGACGACGGTCGCCTGCATCCCCGGCGTGAAGTTGCCGTTGAAGAGCCCGGCCTGCCAGCTGGCGCGCAGGAGCACCGTCGAATCCGTCGGGTCCGTGACGACCAGGTCGGGCTGCCCATCGGGCGTCGTGCTGAAGCTCGTCACGACCTGGACCACCGTCCCCCCGAGCGGGGTCACCGCGATCGAGTCGAACTGCGCGTCGAGCACGAAGTCCAGGTCGGGAACGTAGTCGAAGAAGCAGTTGCTGGTCGCGACCGGGCAGGCCGCCACGTCGGGATCGAAGTAGTTGAGGACGTCGAGCTTGCCCCCCAGCGTGAGCAGACCCGGATTCACGGCTTTTTTCACCGAGTTGTACTGCACCTGGCCGTTCACGCCGAGCCCGCCTGTGTTCCAGGTCGCCCCCGGCTGGCCATCGCTGAAGAAGTGCAGGCGCGCATTCGGCCCCGGCGTGAACTGGACCGCCTCGGCCGTGCTACCGGACGCCAGCAGGGCCACGGCCAGAGCCGCTCCGCCGAGCACTCGCGCAAATCTCACTCCCGCCATCCCGGACTCCGGCCCGGGACGCGCACGCAATACCCTCACATTCCCTCCAAGAGCCGCAGTCTTCCAGCTTGGCCTGGGCCGCGAACGGAAGGGAAGAAGCGCAGACCCGACCGCTCACCAGGCTCCCGGATTCGCAGATTCCGGGGGCTTACCGCCTCAGCCTGATGCAACCCTACCACGTAGGAGACTGGCCGCGCGGCGTTTTTCGGCCCGATTCGCAGATTCTCCCAGCTCTCGAGCGCACAGGGCCCCGAGAGCTCCCGCTCCCCGTCCGAGTGCCCTTCGGAGAGCCCCGCGCGCGTCCGGAGCAACGCTCCCCAGACACCGGGACGCCTCCGCTGCGAGGGGCTCGGCGTTGACGGAGGATCGACGAGACCCGAGTATCGGCGCCGGGGTGGAGATGGCCGATTCTTCTCAGCAGCGCCTCCCCTTCGAGGCGGCTGCGCGCGCGAAGGCCGCGACGGCGGCGAGCCCACCCCGGGCAGGGCGCCGGGGCGGAGGACGGAAGGATCGGCCGGGCCGTCGCAAGCCGTCGTCCGGAGCCGAGGAGCATCCCAGCTCCGCCCCCGGGGGACGCGTCTCGGCGGAGTCGCTGGCCTCGGGACAGCGCGAGATCTCGGTCTCGGAGTTCTTTGCCAAGAACCGCCATCTCCTGGGGTTCGACAATCCAGCCAAGGCCCTGCTGACCACGGTCAAGGAGCTGGTCGACAACGCGCTCGATGCCGCCGACGAGGCGCGAATTCCAGCCGACATCGACCTGCGGATCGAGATGCGGGCCGAGGACCGCTTTCGCGTCACCTGCAGCGACAACGGGCCCGGAATCGTGCGTCGCAACCTGCCGAACGTCTTCGGCAAGCTGCTCTACGGATCGAAGTTCCACCGGCTCAAGATGAGCCGCGGGCAGCAGGGCATCGGCGTCAGCGCGGCCGGGATGTACGGGCTGCTGACGACGGGGCGGCCGGTGCGCGTGATCTCGCGCACCTCGCCCCGCCGCAAGGCGCTGGCGATAGAGCTGCAGATCGACACGCGGCGAAACCAGCCCAAGGTGAGCCGAAGTGAGGAGGTCGACTGGAACCGGGACCACGGCACCGAGGTCTCGATCGAGCTCGAGGCGACCTACCGCAAGGGCCAGCACTCGGTCGACAGCTACCTGCTCCAGGTCTCGCTCGCCAACCCCCATGCGACGCTGCGCTACTGGCCCCCGGACTGCGAGGGCGACGAGCCACGCTGCTTCGAACGCGTGACGCGCATCCTTCCTCCGGAGACCGGGGAGATCCGGCCGCACCCCTACGGGGTCGAGGTCGGCGTCCTGCTGCAGATGCTGCACGAGACGCGCTCCCGGAACCTGTCTGGCTTCCTGACCCAGGAGTTCAGCCGCGTCTCCCCGCGAATCGCACACCAGATCTGCGAGCGCGCGGGGCTGCCGCCGTCGCGTCGGCCGCACGCCCTGCAGCGAGCGGAGGCGGTGAAGCTGCACGCGGGAATCGCGGGCACCAAGATCATGGCCCCCCCGACCGACTGCATCGCCCCGATCGGCGAGGAGCTGCTCATGAAGGCGCTCGCGGCGGCCGGCTCGGGAGACTTCGTCACGGCCGTGACGCGACGACCCACCGTGTACCGGGGGAACCCGTTCCTGGTCGAGGCGGCCCTCCGCTATGGAGGCTCCCTTGCGGCCGACGAGACGATCACCGCCTACCGCTTCGCCAACCGCGTTCCGCTGCAGTACCAGCAGGGCGCCTGCGCCATCACGCGGGCGATCACCTCGATCGACTGGAAGAGCTACGGGCTGCAGCAGCCCCGGGGCGCGCTCCCGGTGGGCCCGATGATCCTGGGCGTCCACATCGCGAGCGTGTGGGTGCCCTTCACCTCCGAGTCCAAGGAGGCGATCGCGCACTACCCAGAGATCATCAAGGAGATTCGCCTGGCGCTCCAGGACTGTGGCCGACGGCTCGCCACCCACATCCGACGCCGGCGCCGCGAGGCGGACGAGGCCAAGAAGCGAAGCTACATCGAGAAGTACATTCCCCACGTCGCGATCGCGCTGCAGGAGATCCTGGGCCTCGAGGATCGAGCGCGCGAGCGGACGATCGAGACCCTGACCGGCGTGCTCGAGCGCAGCCGCAAGCCCTGATGGCGACCCGAAAGCGCGTCCCCCCGAAGAAGACCTCTCGCAAGAAGGCCAGCGCGAAGAAGGCCTCGAAGGCCCGCACGGCGCGCAAGCAGCCCGTCGCGCGCAAGAAGAGCCCGGCCTCCAAGCGTCGAGCCGGGTCGGCCCGCGAGCGGAGGGTGCAGGCGACCGACGCCCAGACCACCGCCCGCATCAACTCCACCGCGCGCCGCGTCTACGCCACGATCCAGAAGGGGGGCCGGCCCGACCTGAAGCTCCCCGTCCGGTCGCTGCGCAACGTGTCCTACGACACCCAGCGCGGCTACCTCGAGATCGGCCGCCAGCGCAAGGTGCGCACGCTGTCGGTGAACACGGTCCGCAACTTCGCCCAGACGCTGCGCATGATGGCCCTGTCGAAGGAGCTGATCCGGAACAACGACTTCGCGACCAAGCGCGAGGCCTACTACATCTCCAAGAACTGGGACGCCGCAAAGTTCGACGAGCAGACCGAGTCGGATACCGTGATGGACGACATCGAGGCGCTCTTCAGCGTCGACCATGTCGCGCGCGAGCAGCTGCGCTTCTATCCCGAGGAGCACGGCGGGGCCGTGTCGGGCCCGCTCGTCGTCATCGACCGGGACGCCACCGGCCACGAGACCCAGATCGACTGCAGCCGCTTCGGCTCCGGCGCCTACGCCGTGCCCTCCTCCGTCGAGGAGCTGCGCTTCGAGACCCGAGCGGACTTCGTGCTGCTGATCGAGACCAGCGGCATGTTCCAGCGCCTGCAGTCCCATCGCTTCTGGGAGCGGATGAACTGCATCCTGGTCAGCATGGGAGGCGTGCCGACACGCTCGGTGCGCCGCTTCACCCGCCGGCTCGCCGACGAGCACGACCTTCCCGTGTACGCGTTCGTCGACTGCGATCCCTACGGCATCGCCAACATCTACCGCACCCTCAAGGTCGGCTCCGGCTCCTCGGCACACATCAACCGCTTCTTCTGTGTCCCCGGCGCTCGCTTCCTGGGCGTGACGCCGCAGGACATCCTCGACTACCGGCTGCCGACCCACCCGCTCAAGGACGTGGATGTCAAGCGTGCAAAGGACGCGCTGCGCAACGACCCCTTCTTTCAGCGCCACCGACCGTGGCGCCGGGCGCTGGAGCAGCTGATCAAGATGGGCGTTCGCGCCGAGCAGCAGGCGCTCGCAATGTGGGGCCTGAACTACGTGCTCGACGAGTACCTGCCGCAGAAGCTCGAGCACCCCGATCGCTTCCTGCCCTAGGCTTCCGCGCCCCCGGGAGGGGTGGGACTGCGACTCTCGGGTTGTGGGCTAGGCTGTCGCCATGAATCTCCGCGCACGAACGGCGCCGTGGATGCTCGCCCTCGCCTGGCTGGGGGTGACGGGCTGTGGCTACAACGCGATCCAGGCGGCCGACGAGGACGTCAAGGCCCGCTGGGCCCAGGTCGAGAACCAGTACCAGCGGCGCCTCGACCTGGTCCCCAACCTGGTTCGCACCGTCAAGGGTGCGGCGAACTTCGAGCGCGAGACCCTCGAGGGAGTGATCGAGGCACGCGCGAAGGCCACCCAGGTGCGGATCGACCCGGGTGTCATCGACGACCCGCAGGCCTTCCGGCGCTTCCAGCAGGCACAGGATGGCCTGTCGAGCGCGCTCTCACGCCTGCTCGTCACGGTCGAGCGCTACCCCGAGCTGAAGGCCACCCAGGCGTTCCAGGGGCTCCAGGCCCAGCTCGAGGGGACCGAGAACCGGATCGCCGTCGAGCGCCGCCGCTACATCGAGGCGGTGGCCCGCTACAACAAGCTGATCCGCCAGTTCCCGACCAACCTGACCGCTCGCTTCCTCCTGGGCGCGAAGCTGCGCCCGACCTTCGAGGCCACCCCCGGCTCCGAGCGCCCCCCCGAGGTCGAGTTCTGACCCAGCCGGCGGGCCGATCGGCGGGACTCGCCGCGCTGGGGCTCGCCGCCCTGCTCGCCCTCGCCCCTGCCGCGGGGGCGTTCGAGCCGCCACCTCTCACGGGGCGCATCGTCGACCTGGCCGACGTGATCCGGCCCGCGACCGAAGCGAGCCTGACCGCGAAGCTCGCAAGCTACGAGCGTGCGACGGGGCACCAGATCGTGGTGCTGACCACCCCCTCGCTCGGCGGTCTCGAGATCGAGGAGTACGCGATTCGGGTGGCGGAGGCCTGGCGCATCGGGCGCAAGGACCTGGACGATGGCGCCATCCTGGTCGTGGCGCCGCGCGACCACCGGGTGCGGATCGAGGTCGGCTACGGCCTCGAGGGGGTCATCCCCGACCTGACCGCGCACCGGATCCTACAGGACCGGGTGCTGCCGGCGTTCCGCTCGGGAGACGTCGAAGGCGGCATCGTCGCCGGCGTCGAAGCCATCGCCCGAGCCGCGAGCGGTGAGGTGCTGGCGCCTCCGCCGCGTCGGGGTCCTTCGGGCAGGTCGGGGGCCCGGCGCTCCTCGCCCTTGTCGCTGCTCTGGCTGGGCCTCCTGTTCCTGCTGGTCGGGCCCCGCATGCTCTTCTTCCTTCCCTTCCTCGGCGGCGGCCTCCTCCGAGGGGGGCGAGGAGGCTTCGGCGGCGGGGGCGGAGGCTTCGGCGGGGGCTTCGGCGGCGGGGGCGGAGGCTTCGGCGGCGGGGGCGCCTCGGGAAGCTGGTAGAGGACGAGGAGATCCATGAAGATCGAAGAGCTCTTCGACGAGGACGCCTTCCGACACGTCGAGCGCGCCGTCCAGCAGGCCGAGCAGCACACCTCGGGCGAGATCGTGCCGATGCTGGTGCTTCGCAGCGACACGTATGCCGGAGCTCGCGCGCTCGCGGCCGCCGCCCTGGCCTTCACGTCGGGGGTGGGCGTGCTGGCCTCGGGCTCCGAGGCCGGCCTCTGGCTTCCCCCGGTGCAGGCGCTCGGCTTCGCGCTGGGCTACTGGGCGCTCGGCTGGGGCCCACTCCTCCGGCGATGGCTACCCGAGGCGATGCTCGAGGCCCCCGTCGAGCGGGCGGCCCGCCTGGCCTTCCTGGAGGAGGGTCTGATCGAGACCCGCGACCGGACCGGAGTGCTGATCTACATCTCGCTGCTCGAGCGGCGGGTCCGGGTCCTCGCGGATCGCGGCATCGATGACGTGGTCGAGCCGGGCACGTGGGACGGGGTGGTCGAGACGATTCTCCGGGGCATTCGCGCCGGCCGGGCGGAGGCGGGTCTGGTCGAGGCGATCCGGATCTGTGGCGAGCTGCTCCAGGCGAGCTTTCCGCGGCGCGCGGACGACACGAACGAGCTCTCCAATCGGCTCCGGATCGAGCCCGACTAGCTAGGATCCTTTGCGACACCTCGGGCAGTAGCCGAAGAGGTGGTGGCGGTGGTGTGTGAGCCGATAGCCGAATCGCTCGGAGACCCGACTCTGCTCGCGCTCGATGACCTCGCTCTCGAACTCCACGATCTCGCCGCACCCGACACAGATCAGGTGATCATGGTGCCGATCGTCTTCGTACTCGTAGAGGGTGACTCCATCGCGAAAGAAGCGCGCGCTGGCGACGCCGGCGTCGCACAGCAGCTTCAGCGTGCGATACACCGTCGCGGCTCCGATCTCGGGGTGAGCCGCGCGCACCCGCTCGTAGAGGTCATCGCTGGTCACGTGGCCGCTCGAGGCGACGAAGGCCTCCAGGATCGCGTCGCGCTGACGCGTCTGCTTGAGGCCCTTGCGAGCGAGGTGCAGGGCCAGCTGCTCTCGCGCCCGATGGAGGGTCTGGGAATGACTTCGAGACGGGGGCACGTCCGGCTCCGAACCTAGTCGAGGCACTCGCGGGAGTCGACGCGATTCGGCCGCAGCATCCTCCGCATGAGCGGACCGAGGTCGGGCTCGTCGAAGATCCCCATCTCGGTATAGGCCTTCTCGATGCTCGCGCGGACCTCGCTCACCCGCCCGCAGCACTCGAGGTCGAGCGCCAGCGCCCGCGCCTGCGAGGTGTCCGTCCGGCGCACGATCGGCCGTACCAGCGCGACGCTCGAGGGAGCCATCGAGAGCTCCTCGAAGCCCAGGCCGATCAGGAGCGGGACCGCCAGCGGATTGCCCGCGAGCTCGCCACAGACGCTGAGCGCGGTTCGCGAAGCGCGCGCCGCTCGGGACAGGCGACGCAGCTGCTCGAGCACGGCCGGATGAAAAGGATCGTAGGAGGCCGCCACCCGCTCGTTCTCACGATCGACGGCGAGCGTGTACTGGACCAGGTCGTTGGTTCCGGCAGCGAGAAAGTCGACCTCGGACGCGATGCGTTCGGCCAGCACGACTGCGGCCGGGGTCTCGATCATCGCTCCGAGCGGAGGCGCCTTCGTCGCGCCCACCTCGCGGCAGGCCCGGTCGAGAACGCCCCGTACGCGGTCCAGCTCCTCGAGCGAGGTCAGCATGGGGATCAGGATCCGCAGGTTGCCTGCCGTGTTCGCGCGCAGGATCGCGCGAAGCTGAGCATCGAGAACCTCGTCGAGGTCGAGGAGCATGCGGATCGAGCGCCAGCCGAGCTGCGGGTTCTCCTCGTGCACCGCCATTCCGGGGAGCGCCTTCTCGCCTCCCAGGTCGAAGGTGCGCACCGTGACCCATTCCGGGGCGATCGCTTCGGCGACTCTCCGGTAGATCCGAGCCTGCTCCTGCTCCTCGGGAAAGCCCCGTGCGAAGAGCGCCAGGATCTCGGTCCGGAACAGCCCCACCCCCCGCGCTCCCGAGCGGCGCACGAACTCCAGGTCGTTCAGGCCGCCGATGTTCGCGTAGAGGCGGATGTCGCGGCCGTCGAGCGTGCGGACCGGCTCGTCCCGCGTCTCGCCCAGGCGCTCCATCGCTCGCGCGAGCCCGATCCTGCGCTCGGCGTACTCGTCGAGCTGCGCGGGCGAAGGGTTGACGGTGATCACGCCCTCGATCCCGTCCACGATCAGTCGATCGGTGGGATCGAGGCGCTCGATGAGACCGGGGAGGCCGGTCACCGACGGGATTCCCAGCGAGCGGGCGAAGATCGCGGCGTGGCTGGCCGGGCCGCCGTGCTCGGTCAGGATCGCGGCGACCTTCTCGGTCTCGAGCAGCGCAAAGTCACTCGGCGCGATTCGTTCCGCGACCACGATCACCCCGTCGGAGAGCGGCGAGTACTGCCGCTGCAGGCCGATCAGCTCTCCGACCGCGCGACGGACCACGTCCTCGATGTCCGTGGCTCGCTCGCGGGTGACCGCGTCCGAGGTCGCCTGGAACACCGCCGTGTACTCCCGCATCGTCGCGATCAGGGCACGTACCCCGTTTCCGGACTCCTCGACCCGGCGACGAAGCTTCTCGCGAAAGGTGTCGTCCCGCAGGATCATGATGTGGGTGGTAAAGACCTCGGCGAACTCCTCGCCGAGCCGCTCTCCCACCGCGCGCCGCAGGTCCGAGAGCTGGCGAATGGTCTCCCGCAGGGCTCGCTCCACGGCTCGCCACTCCCTGGAGACGGACCTCGCGGGGTGATAGACGACGGCGTTCAGGTCGAGAGGGGGGACCTGCAGGTGGACCGGGCCCTCGGCGAGACCGGGGGACACCGCGATTCCGCGCAGGCTCGCCCCGCTGCCGAGCCGCGGGGCCGAGCGGTGCGGGACGCTTCGAGCGCGTGCAGCCGCGGCGGAGTCCCGGCCCGCCTGGTCGAGCAGCCTGGCATTCAGGGCGATGGCCGCCACCTGCACCGCGATGGTCTGCAGCAGCTCGATCTCGTCGGCCGAGAAGTCGCGGGGCCGGCCCGTCTGGACCGTGAGCACGCCCAGGGTCTGGTCTCGCACGAAGAGGGGAACCGCCAGCAAGGATCGAAATCGCTCCTCCCCGGCGTCCGGAAACGGGAGGAAGCGCGGATCGAGGCGTACGTCGGGCACCGAGATCGGCTCGCCCAGGTCCAGGCAACGCCCCACGATCCCCTCTCCCGCCGCGAGGCGCACGCGGCCCACGGCTTCGGGCCGCAGGCCCCGGGTGGCGCGCAGCTCGAGACCCTGGCCGCTGTCGTCGAGCAGGTAGATCGAGCAGACCGCGCTGTGCATGCGCCGGGAGACCAGCCGGACCAGGTTGTCCAGCGTCTCGCCGAGATCGTGGCTCCGGATCAGGAGTCGTCCGACCTCGCGGAGCAGGCTTTCGCTGCGGTCGGCCATCCCCTGAGACTAACGCAGGGACGGGACGCACAGGGGTCCCGAAGCGAAGGCCAGGCTCTCGAGCGAGCGTCAGGCGACGGCGCAGGTCTCCGCAGATACCGGAGACGCTGCCTGAAGCACCATACCGGGGCGAGCCCCGGCCGCCTAGTCCATGAAGACCTGACCCTGGTCCTCGAAGCGCAGGCCGAGAGCGAGCAGGATCTTCCGCTTGGTGTCCATGCGGCAGTTCATTCCCTTCTCGACCGAGTGGATGGTTCGCAATGCGACCCGTGCCCGCTTGGCGAGCTGGGCCTGCGTCATCAGCCGGTCCTCGCGCAGCTCCCTCACGCGGTTGCGATTGCGAGGGGTCTCCGGGCCGTATGACGATGGGCTCTGCTGGGCGTTCCACTGCTCCATTCCGTGGAGCTCCTTCTCGGTCGGAGCCACCCTCCTCGAGCTCCGTTGCGTGTTCTGGGACTCGCATCGGGACTGCAAGGGGCTTTCTTTAGGCGGCTCGGCGTCTTAGAAGACCGCGGCGCGCTGGCCGCGCGTCCCGGCGAAGCCCGCAGGCGCGCGATATGCAAAGGTCTTGGCCGGCGAATTGCGCGAGTGTGAACCCGGATGAGCAGCCCCGAGAGCGGCAGCAGCTCAGAGCCACGAAGACTCCCGCTGCGGCGGGTCGCGGCCGCCGTGCTGGCGCTGGCGCTGCTGGCGGGGGCGATCTGGACGCTGCGCCAGGCGACACGCACGTCCGCGCTCGTCGCGTCGGCGCTGGGCCGCCTGACCGGCAGCACCGTCGAGATCGACTCGACCCGCATCGAGGTCGGCGCGGAGTTTCGGGTCCAGCTGGTCGGGCTGCGCGTCTTCCCGAGGCGCACGCCGGCCCAGGTCGGCCCGCTCGAGCCCCTCCTGAGGGTCGATCGCGTTCGGGCGAGCACCTCGTGGGCGCGCCTGCTCTCCGGCCGACTGACCCCGGGACGCGTGCAGCTCGAACGGCCGGTCCTGGTCGTGGAAGGTGCGTTCCAGGCACGCCGGGGGAGCCCACGCTGGAGCCTTCCCCCCGCGAACCTGAGCGTGCTCGACGGGATGCTGGTCTGGCGTCCCCCTGGCGAGGCCCCTCTCCAGATCTCGGGCCTGCGGATCGATGCGGCGAAGCGCGTGCTGGGTCCCGGCGTCGAGGGCTCGGCCGCCGGCGTCCTGGCGCGCGCCGGAGCGAGCGTCGGTAGCTTTGCGGTCGAGTTCCGCGGCTGGCTCGACCAGGGTCGGGTTCAGGGTCGGGTAACCGGCGTCGACCTGGCCGCGCTTCCTCGCGGCCCGCTCACCCTGCTGAAGGGACAGGCGTCGGGGAGCTTCAGCGTCTTCGTGGCGGACGGGAAGACCTCCGCCACCACGAGCCTGGAGATTGCACAGCTCGAGGCGCAGCTGCCGGGAATGCACGGAGCCATCGTTCCGGCCCATGCGGCGCTGGCCCTCGACCTGCGCTGGACCCCGGGCCAGCTGCAGCTCAGGCCCAACCCCCTGACTCTCGATGACTTCCGGCTGCGCGGCGACCTGTCGATCGACACCCGACCGAGGGGCCACCTTCGCGGCTGGCTGGCCCTGGATCCCTTCTCGCTCGGGGGTCCGCCCGAGCGGCTCCAGCTGCTGCGGATCGGGGGGCTGCGCTTCGCCTCCTGGAAGGACGTGGACCGGCGAGCGGAGGCGGGAAGGATCGAGGGCGTCCGGCTGGAGCTGCACCTGCCCCGGGATCAGGTCGCCGCCACTCTCGCCTTCGAGGGCCGTGTCGACCCCCAGCGGCTGCGCCTCACTGCCCACGTGCGCGACGCGGTCTACCGGCCGAATCCCGAGTCCCCGCCGCTCGAGGGGATCCGTGGGGACATCACCATCGAGGGCGACGTCCTGCAGGTGACCGACCTCGAGATGTCGAGGGCGGGCCGGCCCCTCCCGCGCGTCGACGTCCGCATCGACGGAATGCGCCGCCTGGTCCGGCTGCCGCGCGCGGAGCGAGCCACCCCGCGTGGCCCCGGAGTCCCGATTCCCGGCCTCGGTCCCGCCTTCGCCTCCCTTCACAGCACGGGCGAGCATCCACCCGCACGGGTCTTCCTGCGCGACTTCGCCATCGGCTACCCCGCGTTCGTCCTCCCCTATCGAGACGTCGAGGCGGAGCTCTCCTTTCCGGACGGAAACCTGTCACTGGATCGATCGAGTGGGGTGCTGGGCGGCGCGCCGGCCGAGGTGACGGCGCTCTGGGACGTCGCCGCGAACACGGTCGAGGCCCGGGTCCGCTACCTCGACGCTGACGCTTCACCCCCTCGTCCCCTGGGAGCCCGCTGGGCTCGAGGGTCGATCCAGGTTCCGACGCTCTGGCTGGGGGACTGGCGGGTCGACGACCTCGAGGGAGCGATCGAGGCGACGGGAGCCCGGGTGGTGGGCCGGGGGCTGCGGGCGCGGCTGCACGGCGGCGCGACCCGTGCCGAGGGCGAGCTCTCGCTCGCCCTCGAGGGCGAAGCTCCCTACTCCCTGAACCTCGCGGTGAAGGCGGCGGATGCAGCGGTCACCTCGCAGGTTCTCGGGCTCGAGCCCGGTCGGCTGACCGGAACGGGCTCGGCCCGGGGGACGCTGTCGGGAAAGCTCGTGCCCTCGCGTGAGTTCCTCGAGGACGCGCACGTCGAGCTCGACGTCGAGGTGCACGACGGCATCTATGCCGGAAGCCCCCTCACTGTCACCCTGGCGCGTCTCGCCTCTCCGCTGGGCTGGCGGGGGCTCTTCGGCGAGCCCCTTCCCTATCGCAGGGCTCGGGCGCACGTCTCGATCGACCGGGGCCTGTTGAAGCTCGCCGACTTCGAGCTCGAGAGCTCGGAGCTGCGCGCCGTGGCGGCGGGCAGCGTCGACCTTCTCTCACCGGAGTACGAGACCCACATGCTGGTCGCGTTGATGTTTCTCGAGACGCTCGACCGGGTGATCCACCGGGTCCCCGTGCTCGGCCACTGGGTGCTCGGCAAGGACCGTAGCCTGGTGGCCGCCTACTTCCGACTGCAGGGCCCCTGGGACGACCTCAGTGGGAGCTACGTCCCCCCGCAGACGATCCGGACGGCAACGGGATGGGCGAGTCGGCTGATTCGCGGCGGTGTGCGTGGGATTCTGGACGTGCTCTCCAGATCCGCGCCAGGAGGGAAGGACCGGAGTGGGGAACCAGGCTCGAAGCAGGGTTCGTAACCGCCGAGAGCTCTCGGCCCAGCTCGAACGGGAGCGTCGGCGGGGCCGACGGGTGGTCTTCACCAACGGCTGCTTCGATCTACTGCACGTCGGCCACGTGCGCAGCCTGGAGCAGGCCGCCTCGCTCGGGGACCTGCTGGTCGTGGGCGTCAACCGGGACCGGCGCGTCCGGGAGCTCAAGGGTCGGGGCCGACCGCTCATCGGGGAGCGCCAGCGAGCCGAGGTGGTGGCGGCCCTCGCATGCGTGGACGCCGTCGTCCTCTTCGGCGAAGCGACGGCCGTGGCCCTGATCCGTAGGCTTCGGCCGGACATCGTCTGCAAGGGAGGCGAGTACCGCGGGAGCGAGCTTCCGGAGCGCGATGCGATCCGCGCGCTCGGCGGTCGCTTCGTCTTCCTGCGTCAGGTTCCCGGAGCGCGCTCCAGCCGGATCGCCGCTCGCGCCCGACGGGTGTCACGGGCGTAGCTGCGCGAAAACGAGAGCGCGTTTCGGGTTACCCTCTCTCCACCGAAGCCCCGATCCCGACCCCGGAAGGGCCCGGACTCGGTGGGGTCGGGACGGGAGATGGGATGCAGGACCGGATCGCCAGGCTCCGGAAAGAGATGGCACGAGCCCTGGTCGGCCAGACCGCATTGGTCGATGGGATGCTGACCGCACTCCTGTGCCACCGGCACGTTCTCGTCGAGGGAGTTCCCGGGCTCGCAAAGACCACGGCCGTTCGGGCCTTCGCGCGCGTGCTGGGTCTGAGCTTCCGGCGCATCCAGTTCACGCCCGACCTGCTGCCCGCGGACATCCTGGGCACCCAGGTCTACGAGCCACAGAGGGGAGAGTTCCGGCTGCACCGGGGTCCGGTCTTCCACCAGGTCCTGATGGCCGACGAGATCAACCGGGCGCCCGCCAAGGTGCAGAGCGCCCTGCTCGAGGCCATGCAGGAGCGTCAGGTGACGCTCGCCGGCGAGACCCTGGCGCTTCCGGAGCCCTTTCTCGTGATGGCGACCCAGAATCCCATTGAGCAGGAGGGCGTCTATCCGCTGCCCGAGGCCCAGGTCGACCGCTTCATGCTGAAGCTTCGCGTGGACTACCCCTCGCGGGAAGAGGAGGTCGAGATCGTCCGACAGCAGGCCGGGTTCGAGCCGACCGCCGCGCCCGAGCCGGTGCTCGACGCGAGCGACATCGGCGAGCTGCGGCGCGCCGTGACCCGGGTGCACGTGGAGCCGGTGCTGATCGAGTACGCGATCGCACTCGTCACCGAGAGCCGGACCCGCGGGTCGGTCACGCTCGGAGCCTCGCCGCGGGCCTCGATCTACCTGGTCGAGGCGGCGCGGGCGAGGGCGTTCCTGGATCGTCGCGACTACGTGCTGCCCAACGATGTCAAGCGGGTCGCGCCCGACGTCCTGCGCCACCGGGTGCTGCTGACCTACGAGGCCGAGGCGGATGGATTGACTGCGGAGCGCTTCGTCGGGGAGCTCTTGAGTCAGGTCCCAACGCCGTGATCCACGAGCGCCGCGCCGAGGGCAGCGCGGCGCTCGCGGCCGAGGCGAACCTCGACGCGAGGGCGCTCCGCCTGCGGGCCCGCCGGGACGTCTCGACCGCGCTCGCGGGAGCCTACCGCAGCGCGTTCCGCGGCCGCGGTCTCGCCTTCGAGGAGCTGCGGGAGTATCAGCCCGGGGACGACATGCGCACGATCGAGTGGAATGCCACCGCCCGCCTCGGACGACCCATCTCGAAGCGCATGCGGGAGGAGCGGGACCTGGTCGTCGCACTGCTGGTCGACCTGTCGCCCTCGGTCGACTTCGGCTCCGGGGGATCGACGAAGCGCGGCGCCATCGTCCGAGCGGCCGCTGCGCTCGCCGCCGCCGCGCTCGGCGCGGGGGACCGCGTCGCCCTCGCGACCTTCGCCCGCGACCTCGTCGGCTCGCTCTCGCCCTCGAGCGCGCCGCACCAGCTGGAGCGGGTCGTCCGCGCACTCTCGGCTTGCCCACGCGCCGCCCGGACCGACACGCGCGCCGCGTTGGCCTGGGCGGTGAATCGCCTGCCGAGGCACGCGGTCGCGATCCTGATCTCGGACGGGCTCTTCCCCGACCCGGGCGCAACCTTGCGGCGCTGCGCGCGCAAGCACGAGCTGTGTCTGCTTCGCGTCGAGGATCCGGCGGATCGCCTGCCTGCACGAATCGCCCCCATCCGCGGACGCGGCGCCGAGAGCGGTCGCCCGCTCACCCTTCGGCGACGGCGCGGGGGGGTCGCCACGCCGATCGACCTGCGCCTGCTGCGCAGGCTGGGGATCGAGGTCGGGATTCTCGGCACCGGACGCCGACTGCTGCCGAGCCTGCAGCGCTTCTTCGAGCACCGCGATGCTCCCCGCTAGCCGTCCGCACGGCCCCCCTTCCTCTCTTCCTCCTCGCACCGGGAGATCCGTCCGCCCGCTCCAGAGGAGACGGGCCGCCCTCTCGGCCCTCACCGCCCTCGCACTGTGGCTGGGCTGCGGACCCGCTCCCGAGCGCCCGCCTGGCATCCAGACGCGGATGCGGGTCGATCGCACGGTGGCCCGCGTCGGAGACGCGGTGGGAGTGACCATCGAGGTCGATACCCCCGAGGGCTTTCGGCTCGAGCGTCCCGCCGCTCCCGCCCGCAACGACGCCTTCGAGACCGATCGGCTCGAGAGCCTGGAGCCGATCTCCTCGGCTGCCGGGCTCGAGCACCGGCTGCTGTGGGTGCTGCGCCCCCGATCGGTGGGAGAGCAGCATCTGCCCGAGCTCCAGATCCCCCTGGTGTATCCGGATGGCCGGGTCCAGCCACTTCCCGTCGGTGGCGCCCCTCTCGAGGTGCGCTCCGTCGGCGCGGAGCTTCCCGAGCAGAAGACCTTCTTCGATCTGCGGCCCGCCCCCGAGCCCCGGCTCTCCACCCTCGCGAAGGGGCTGCTGGCTGGGGGCGCGGCGGGGCTCGCGGGCCTCGTGGCCTGGATCGCCTGGAGCGCCCGCAAGCGCCCACAGGAGCCCGAGACCGACACCGGGCCGAGCCTGGCCCGCGCAGCCCTCGAAGCGCTCGAGCGCGACCTCGCCGAGCCCGAGCCACGACGCCTCGCGACCCGCGTCTCGGCCGCACTCGCGGAGTACGCGGGAACGCGCCACGGAATCGAGACGCGAGCGGCGACGGCCGACGAGCTCGGCTCCAAGCTGGAGCCCGAGCTCTCCAAGCTCCTGCGCGAGGCCGAGCGCTGGAGATTCGAAAGACACACGGAGCGTACCGCCGTGCTCGAGGTCGCTCGCGAGGCCCATGCCTATCTGACCCGGCTCGCGAGCGGGCAGGAACAAGCCCGTGGCCTGGCTCACTAGCGGCCTCCCCTCGCTTCCAGCGGCGCCTGGGTTGGACGCGCCCGGCATCACTGCGATCGGCGTGGCGGCGATCGCGGCGATCGTGCTCTGGGCGCTCTGGCGAGGACCGCTGCGCGTCGTGGTTCCCGACGGTGCGGCAGCGCTGCGCAGGCACCCCCGCTGGCCGGATCCCACCTTCACCCTCTCCGGGATCCTGCGCGGCGCCGCGGGGCTGTGCCTCGCGATCGCGCTCGGCCGACCGACCGGGCTGCTACCCGAGAACCGGGCGGGAGGCGTGGGCGTCGACCTGATCCTGGCGCTCGACGCCTCGGGAAGCATGCGCGCCCTCGATGCGACCCTCGAGGGTCGGCGGGTGACCCGCCTGGAGCTCGCCCGACGCGTGGTGGCGGACTTCGTGGCCAAGCGGCGCGGTGACCGGATCGGGCTGGTGGTGTTCGGAGAAAAGGCGTTCACCCAGTGTCCACTGACCGTCGACCACCGTCTGGTGCTCAAAGCCCTGGAACGCGTCCGCGTGGGACTCGCGGGTGACGCCACCGCACTCGGAGAGGCGATCGGGCTCGCGACCCGCCGACTCTCGGTTCCGGGCGCTCCGGCCGAGGGCCAGCGCGTGATCGTGGTCTTCACCGATGGCCGCCACAACTCCGGGCGGATCGCGCCCGAGACCGCGGCGCGCCTTGCGCGAAGCCGGGGCGTGCGGATCCACGCCGTCGGGATCGGAGGAGAAGGCGTCGTCCCCTTCGCCCAGGAGACTCCCGGCCAGCCGCTGCGCTTCGAGCAGGTCGACCTCGACCAGGACACCCTGCGCGCACTCGCCGAGATCACGGGTGGAGGCTTCTTCCATGCGCGCGAGCCTGCAGACCTGGCCGACGTGCTCCATGCCATCGACCAGCTCGAGGCGGCGCCCCTGGGCGCGAGCCCGGAGGTTCGCAGCGCGTCGCTCGTGCCCCTGGCGCTCGCCGCCGCTCTGGCCCTGCTGCTGGCCGACACGCTCACCGCACATGGATGGCTCCGGAGAGTCCCGTGAGCCGGTTGCTCGTCGCGCTTCTGGGGATCGGCGTCGCGGCGATCGGGATCTCCGCCTGGCGCAGTCACCGCGATCTTCGACGCTGGCTCGCTGCCGATCCCGCGGCCCTGCGGCGAGCGCTCCGGGCGGCGCTGGCCGCGGGTACACTCGGATGCGTCGTCGCCGCGCTCTCCCTGTCGGGCGGACAGCCGCCGCACCCTTCCGGCGCCGCCGCCGATGTCATCCTTGCCCTCGACACCTCGCGGAGCATGGATGCACGGGACACGGCTCCCTCCCGGCTTCGCCGAGCGCTGCGCGTGGCTCGCCGGGTCGTCGAGGCAAGCGCGGGCTCGGGGGCTCGACTCGGGCTCGTCCTGTTCGCGGGCGATGCCTACGTGGCCCTCCCGCTGACGCAGGATGCCGATGCGTTGTGGACCTATCTGCGCACCATCGACACCGACATGATCACGCGGCCCGGAAGCGATCTGGCCCGCGCCCTCGAAGTCGCCTCCAGTGTCTTCGACCCGGACTCGAGCCGTCCCCGCGAGATCCTGCTCCTGAGTGACGGAGAGCACGCCGGACGCTCCCTCGACCGGGTCCTGCCTCGGCTGACCACGCTCGGCGTTCGCGTCGTCACCGTCGGCTTCGGACTGCGGGACGGGACGACGATCCCCGATCGCGGCAACCAGCCCCTCGTCGATGCGGGCGGCGTCACGGTCGAGTCGCGACGCCGCGACGCGACCCTGCTGCGGATCGCACGCGCCACCGGCGGTCACTATCGCCGCGACTTCGAGGAACGGCCCGAGGCTGGGGAGCTGCTGCCCGCGCCGCAGGCCCGTCCCCGTTCGCAGCAGCGCGAGATCGATCCGACCGAGCGAAGCGTCGAGCGCTGGGGCTCGCTGGCGCTCGTCCTGCTGGGAGCGGAGATCCTGCTCTCTGCGGCGCCGCTGCGTCCTCGATGGCTCCGTCTCGGGGGGCTGCGAGGTCCAGCGGCGATCGGGCTGCTCCTCCTGGTGGGCGTGAGCAGCCTCGGGCTCAGGCCCTGGAGCCTGCTCTCCGAGGGCGACGCCCTCCTCGAGAAGGGCGACGCGCGCGGCGCCCTTCGGCTCTACCAGGCCTACGAGCGGCGTCACGGTCGCGACCCGGTCACCCGGATTCGAGTTGGCAACGCGCATTTCCGGCTCGGGGATCGCGAGCGCGCCGCGACGCAGTTCCTCTCGGCGTTGCGCGCCCTCGGGCCCGAGGACCGCGAGGCTCGCTTCGTGGCCTCCTTCAACCTGGGCGTCAGCGCGCTGGCGCTGGGGCACTTCGAGGCGGCGCGCGACGCGTTCTGGCAGGCGCTTCTCGACGAGCCCGATCATCTCGAGGCCAAGTTCAACTACGAGTGGGCACTCGAGCGGATCCCGCCGGAGCCGGACGTCCCGATGCCTCCGACGCCTCGGTCCCGAGAGAGCGACGGGGGAACCGAGCCCGACCTGAAGACGCGACCCGAGCGCTCCGCGCATGGACCTGATGCGGGAGCCCCGGCGCCGGATCTCGAGGAGACGGAACGCTGGCTGAGCGCGCTCGAGGAGGACCCCGAAGAGCCCCTGCGACGTCAGATCGCCGCCACGCTGGGCAGCGGCCCTTCGCGAGGCGCGCGGGGGCAGACCTGGTGAGCGGGAGCGCGGCGGCGCTGGGCCTCGCGGCCCTCGTGCTGTCTTCGGCTCCCCGGGCGCGCGCGTCCGAGGAGCTCTCGGCCGAGGTCACGCTTCGCCCCGAGGATCCGGTGCTGCACCAGCAGGTCGTGATGCGCGTGCGGGTGGTCCACCCGGTCTGGGCGCGTCCGAGCTGGGAGCCGCCCGCGTTCGAGGGATTCTGGTCGGAGCGCCTGTCGTCGCGAGGCGCCCCCCTCGAGCACGATGCCTCGGGGAATGCGGTGCGCGCGACCCTCTACCGGCGCGCCCTCTTTCCGTCCCGAACGGGACGCCTCGAGATTCCCGCGTCGCGCGTGCGCTACCGCGATCGTGAGCAGCAGCTGCACGAGATTCCGGTGCCCGGTGCCTCCCTCGACGTCTCTCCGCTCCCCGAGGCCAGCCGGCCCGAGGGCTTTGGGCAGCTGGTCGGCTCCCCCCGGATCTCGACCTATCTCTCCGCGACCGAGGTGGGCCTCGGTCGGAACCTGCGGCTGGTGCTCGACTACCACGGGAGCGCCAATCTCTGGGCCGCCCCGGCTCCCGATCTCGAGGCTGCCTTCGGCAGGGCGGTCGAGGTCTTTCGCGAGCCACCGACGCTGGTCTTCGGAGAGAGCCGCGGAGACCTGACGGTCCGGCGCACGCTCCACTATGACCTGGTTCCGCGCAAGCTCGGAGACTTCGAGGTTCCCGCTCTGGCCCTGGTCTACTTCGACCCGGCGGCTCATCGCTACGCAAGCGTGCGCTCGAAGCCGATCCCCTTCCACGTCGTCCGTGTCCGGAGCCACGGCCGCACGTTCCCGGGAAGACCGGCGTCTCGCACGCGCGCACCTCCCCTGCCCTGGGCCCCCCTGGCGCTGCTCGCACTCGCGATCGCAGCCGTCGTCTCGCTCTCGCTCTCGCGCTGGTGGCGAAGCGCGTCTGCACCGCGCAGTCCGAGCTCACTCCCGAGCCCTCGCGTCGCCTACCAGGTTGCGTGCGAGGCGCTCGGCTCGAGAAGCTTCGCCGCGCGTCTCAGCGAAGCCGTCAAGGCCGGGATTCACGCCCGCTACCACTTCGATGCCGCCGCCCTGACGACCGAGGAGATCGAGCGACGGATCTCTGACGACGACGTGCTCTCCCTGCTCCGAGCGCTGGATCACACGCGCTTCACCGGGCGCGCCGACAACGCCGAGGCGCTGCTCCATCGCGCGCGGTCCTGGCTGCGGCTCTAGGCTTCGGGCGCGCGAGTCCGATCGACCGGTCGAGGTCGTTCCAGGCCGTTCGCGGCCGAAGTGGTCGCGCCCGGTAGCCCCACCCCGATCGAAGGCTCCGTCCGGCTCGAGCTCGCGAGCCGCCAGCGGGTCTGCAATCGGATCGAACCTTGCACCCGGTCGATGCCGCCGCGTCAGAGCAGGAGCTCGCGCCCTGCAGGGCCTCCTCCGGGTCTCGATCGGCCCTTACCCCGAGCCATCCAGGAGAGCGTTCGCTCGGGAGGGATCGATCGATGTCAGCCGGCCGCATTCGGACCTTCCGCCGAGGTGCGATGACTCTGCAGCGAAGCGAGGTCAGTCGCACTCGGGGCATGCGCGGCGGCGCCGCGGCGATCCTCCTCGCGATCGGATGGCTGGCCACGGCCTGTACGGCGGCGCCCGTCCCGCTGGCCGCAGCCAAGGGGACGACGATCCTCTTCCCCTTCGCGGGACCCCTCGCCGCTCCGATCGGCTACACGAGCGACCTCGGCGGAGGGATCGTCCACGTCGACGCCCAGTTCGGCGAGACGCGGTTCATCCTGAGGAACACCCAGAGCGGAGTGGAGTACACGCTCCTCCCACGCTGGGTGAGTCGCGCCTATCCCGATCCTGCCTCGCCTGCATCGATCCGAAACGAGCTCCCCGACAACATCTTCGGCTTCCTGGATGCACAGCCATTCGCCCTGATCGACATTCCCAGCGAGCCCAACCAGGTCCCGCCGGGCACCTACCGCTGGCGAATCGAGACCGCCCTCCCTGCGGGAGTGGCGGACACCACCGGCGACGGCCAGGGGGACCTGTTTCGGAACCTCGTCTTCTCGCCCCTCGACTCGCTCGGCACGTTCGAGGTCGTCGCCGCTCCGAGCACACCTCCGACCCTAGGGCTCTCGACACCGGCCCGCTCGTTTCCACTCCAGTCTCCGCAGCCGATCGAGCTCACGCTGCGGGACCTGATTCCCTTCCACTCCGCTGCCCTCGACTTCGGAGAGTTCTCGGGCGTCTACGCCGCAGACCTGGTCGTGGACTATCCCGCGTCCAAGCTCCAGATCGAGACCGTCTACCAGAGCCACAACACCGGCCGGGCGTCGATCGTGCGCTGGTCGAGCGCTCCGAGCACAGCGGACCCCAACGTGGGGGAGCTCCGCGTTCACTTCATCGATCCCGACGCAGGGCGGTTCCTGCGGCTCGAGGTGGCCTTCGAGCTCGTCTCGGCCCCCGATCCCAGCCAGCCGATCCCGAACGCGAACGCCGGCGACTTTGCTCTCGACGCGAGCCAGAGCCGCTTCTACGACCGTGCAGGCGCAGAGCTGCCCAGCGCCGGCGCAACGTGGCTCCGGATCCGCTAGATGGCGCGACGAGCGTTCGGCCCGCAAGTGCCCCGGATCCTCGGTGTGCTGCAGCCAGGCTCCATCCTGGTCCTGACGCTGGAGCTATTGGTCCCGGGCGGCGCCCGATCCGCCGCGGTCGATGGCTCGACGCTGCTGGCGGAACGCGGATCGGTCGGCGTCGTGAGCCCCGCCTCGGGCGTGGCGCGCGCGGCCTCGGATCCATTCACGGGTGCCGCGATGCTGCCGGTTCCGATCGCGCTGCCCCCGGGGACGGGCGGCCTGACGCCCGCGGTGAGCCTCCGCTACTCGAGCGAAGCGCGGCAGGACTCGTGGGTGGGAACCGGCTGGAGCCTCGGCTTCGGAGGAATCCGACGCTCGCTCCAGCACGGAGTACCGAGCTACGTCGACGCGACCGACGTCTTCGAGCTCGACGGCGAGGAGCTGGTCCCCGACCCCAGCGATCCGACGCGCTACCACACGCTGCGGGAGTCGTTCCTGCGCATCCGACGGGTGAGCTTCGATGCCCAGACGAACACCTGGGTGCCGGACGCCCAGGGTGACGTATGGGAGGTACGCTCGCGTGACGGCACCGCCTCGCGCTTCGGCGCCGATCCGGCCGCCCACGCCTCGACGATTCCGGGGCCCGCGCCGGGGAGCGCCCCCTTCGCCTGGCTGCTCGACGAGCGCGAGGACGTGCACGGCAACGCCTTCACGGTGAGCTACTCGCAGGGCGATCCCAACAGCCCCGATCCGGGCGCGCGCTATCCAAGCGAGGTCCGCTACACGCTGCGCCGCAACGGTGCGCTCCTCGAGAGCCTGAACCCGGCCGATCCGAGCTCGGTCGACCGCGTCGTCCGGTTCACCCTCGAGCCCCGGCCCGACGTCTCGCTGCGCTACTCGGCGGGGATCGAGCAGCGCCTCTCGCAGCGCCTGAAGCAGATCGACGTGACCGTCGGGGGCGCCCTGTTCCGCCGCTACGAGCTCGGCTACACCCCGAGCCCCGACTCCCAGCGCTCGCTCCTGACCCAGGTCTCCGAGCTGGGCTCGGATGCCGACTCGGCGCAGCCCACCCCGCCCCGCACGATGAGCTTCAGCTACCGCTCGAACGTGGCGGCGGGCACCCTCGGCTGGGCGCTGGCTCCGAGCTGGCAGCTCCCGGCGGACATCGCGTTCATCGACCCCAACGGACAGACCCCGGGTCAGGACGGCGGCGCGCGGATCGCCGACGTGAACGGCGACGGCTTGCCCGACCTGGTCCGGCACGTGATCCAGGCCGATGCCTCGTGCCAGAACCCCGGCACGATGCTCTCGGATGCGGTGTACCTGAACACGGGGAGCGGCTTCGCTCTCGCGCCCGCGGGGCAGTTCGCACTTCCGCCGAGCGCCTTCTTCACCTTCGACTGCGCCGGTACGCACGTCACCTCCAACGGCCTGCTGCTGGCGGACCTCACGGCCGACGGCCGCGCCGACCTGCGGGTCGGCAATGGGCTCTGGGACTTCGGCAGCTTCGGCCCTGTGGGGTTCATGGGCTTCATCGCCTCGGTCGCCTGGCACGAGGAGAGCCACGTCAACACCGGGAGCGGCTGGTCGACCGCGAGCCAGAGCACGGAGTTCAGCCGCGACCCGAACGGTGTGGCCTTCACCCGGATGTCGCTCGCCGAGTCGACGGTCGATCAGAACCTGTCGGTGGGCGGCAACTACGCCCTGGCGGAGCTGAACGGCGATGGCTGTCCGGACTGGATCCAGCGCCAGGTCCGGAGCTCGGCGTTCGTCGACGATGGGACGGTGTCCTATCAGCCCTTCATCGGGCAGGACACCGTGCTGAACCGTTACGCCCTGGGGCGTTGCGACGGGACCTTCGATCCGCCCCAGACCGACCGCTTCCAGATCTGTGCGCTCTCCGCGACGGCCACGAGCTGCCTCTACGACGCCGCGCTCTCGCGCCAGAAGCTCACGATGACGGTCGGGAACTTCGGGGGTCCCGTCCAGGCTCTCACCTTCAGCGAGGCGGCGCGCCTGGGCAAGCGCTACCTCGACGTCAACGGCGATGGGCTCGATGACCACGTCACCTCCCTCTTCACCGCCGCGCGGGTCGGTGCCGGCGCCGACCCCAACGACCTGCGCAACGTCTACCTGAACCACGGATCCGACCTGGTGCGCGACGACCGCTGGATCCTGCCCACCTTCGTGGACCGGGAGGCTCCGGTCGGCACCACGACCGACCAGGGAGTGCGGATCGCCGACCTCAACGGGGACGGACACGTGGACCTGATCCACAGCCTGTTCCCGCCCTCCGGAAACCCCAAGCGCCTCTGGCTCGGCACGGGCATCCCCTCGAGCCCCTGGATCGAGCAGACCCTCGGCGCGGGTCCGACGGAGTGGCGG
>JBHHYV010000027.1:0-32752 GCA_046757685.1 Myxococcota bacterium | reverse complement strand
GGTTCGAGGCTGACGTCTACCCCTCCGGGGCTCGCTCCAGCAGGATCGTCGCGCCGAGGACGCCGATGTACGCGCCGGCTCCCGTGCCGAAGGTCCACCCCAGGAGAACCGCGATCGACGTATCGAAGGACTGGAGAACCACTGCGGGCTCGAGCATCAGGAAGAGGGCCGCGGCCGGCAGGGCTCGGCTCCACGGACCCCGCATGCGCCCGCGCAGCAGGAGGGCCGCCGCGACCGCGGCGAGAAAGCCGCTCGTGGTGATCCCGAAGCAGAGCGCGCTGGCCGAGAGGCCGAGCGTCCGCTCGGTCCAGGCGCCAGCTGGGGTCCCGGTCCACCAGCCCAGGAAGTGCTGGTCGGGACAGAGGGTGCTGCAGAGCCCGGCCAGGCCCAGCCCGAGGAGACCCACCGCCGCCGCACGCCAGAGCGCGAGGGCCGGCGTGCGGACTCGCAGGAGGACGAGGGCCAGGCTCACGATCAGCAGGCCCGCCCAGAGGGTGCTGAACACTGCCAGGTGCCAGGGCGGGTGATGGCCGAACGGGTGGTTCGAGAGGACCATCGTGATCCCGAGGGCGCCCAGGCTCCCGGTTACCCCGGCCGTGACCAGACGCCGCGCGGTCCGGCCGCCTCGCAGATCGAAGTCGCCCGCGAGAGCCTCCAGCACGCCGCTACGGACCGCGCTTCGAAGCTCGGCCGGCGTGTCTCCCGACTCGCTCTCGCGCCCGACGGCATCCTCTCCGCCCGCGGCGATCATGGACCGGCTACGCACGCTGCGCGCGAGCGCTCGCAAGGGCCATGCGGGCGGCCTCGCCGCGCGGACTCGCTCGCAGCCGCTGCATGGCTCGAGAGGCCAGCTTCTTGACGGCATCTGCCGACTTTCCGAGCTCGCGACCCAGCTCGGCGTAGCTCCGCCCTGCCATCTTGGCAGACACCAGCACGAAGCGCTCCTCGGATGAGAGCTGCTCGAGGACCTGCTCGACCGACTCCCGGTCGGCCGCCTCGCACTCGACATCGGGGGCGGTGTCTTGCGCATCCTCGGCGAGCAGCGGCCGCTCGTGCTTGCGGAAGGCGCGCCGAACGTCGTCGACCAGGAGCCGTTCGGCGATCCGGTAGAACCAGGGGGCGAAGGCACGGCTCGGGTCGTAGTAGCTGCGGCAGCGGTGGATGCGCAGGAAGAGCTCCTGGTAGAGGTCGCTCGCACGGTCGCGGGACCCCGTCCGCCTCAGGAAGTACCCGTACGCCCGCTGCTCGTAGCGGGCGAAGAGCTCATCGAAGGCTGCCGAGTCGCCATCGCTATAGCGTCGCATCAGATCCTCATCGGAAGCCCGGGCAGGCTTCTCCATGCCAACCTCCTGGCTCTACGGCCGACCGCTCTGCGCAGTGACAGCCGAAAGGAGCAGCTTCTGTGCCGGGCCCGGCCAGTGCAACGGCCATGACAGGCCCGAATCGGGACGTACGATCCCGATTCGGGACATTTTGTCCGACGGGGGCGCGGGGTCCGGGCAACCACGGACGCCTTGCCGCTTCGAGTCGCGTCACCCCATCGCACTTCCGCCGTATTCACCAGTGGGCACACAAGCAGCAAGGAGGACCCGCAAATGAGTGTTCGACTGGCATTGCTCGCATCGCTACTGCTCTTGGCGCCCGCATCGATTGGCCTGGCGGCGGCGCAGGAGTCCCCCGAGGCCGACCCGCTACAGGTGTTGCTCGTCGAAATGGCGAGCTCACCCAAGCAGCACCTTGCCCTTGCAAGGTATTACAACCAGAAGGCAGACGCTGCGATCGACGAAGCGCGCCTTCATCAGTCGATGAAGCGGGCCTACACCGGGGCCAACATCCGCGACCCGGAGTGCGCGGCTCCTGGTCCGGGGAACCGAGGGGAGCTGCAGGGTCGCCGAGGCCACGCGGATTCCGAGAGGGGTGGGGTGCCTATCGCTCCACCGCGCGCTCGGTCTATGATGGCGCCGCCAGCTACCAGAAGGAGGACTCCATGGCCGACGAACAGCCTGCCCCGAAGAGTGTCGACGAGGTGATCGAGCGGATGCCCGGTCAGTTCAACCCCGAGGCCGCCAAGGGGCTCACCGCCATCTACCAGTACTGCATCACGGGCGACGGCGGGAAGGACTTCTACGCCGCGATCACCGACGGAGCGCTGGATCTCCAGGTCGGCAAGCACGAGTCTCCGAGCATCACCATCACGGTCGACCACCAGGACTTCCTGAAGATGCTGTCGGATCCCGCGGCCGGGCAGGGCCTGTTCATGCAGGGCAAGATCCAGGTCCAGCCGCTCGACATGGCGCTCATGATGCGCATGGGGCAGCTCTTCCAGTCCTGAGATCGGTGCCACAGACTCCGGGCGCGCGTCGGGCGGTCGAGACCGCGCATCGCGCGGTCCAGACGCTGCGCGCCGCGCTCGACGCGGTCGTGGTCGGGCAGCGCGAGGCAAAGACCGGCCTGCTGCTCGCGCTCGCAGCCCGGCGACACGCCTATCTCGAGGGGCCTCCGGGCTGCGCCAAGACGCAGCTGGCGGAGACGCTCGGCGCCGCGAGCGGCGCCCGGACGGTCGCGGTGCGCTTTCATCGCGATACGCGTCAGGCCGACCTGCTGGGCGACCCGGTGCTCCAGCGCCGCCGGCTCCGGCCTGCGGTGGCCGGCCGGCAGCGGGTGCCTGCGGGCGAGCGGCTGGCCTTCCGGCTGCATCCGGGTCCCCTGCTCTCGGCGGGGTTCGCGATCCTCGACGACCTGTCGCGGGCGCCGGGCGAGGCGCTCGGGCCGCTGCTGCGCATCCTCGCAGAGCGCGTCGCGCTGGGCCGGCGGCTGCCCCTGGAGTCGGCCGTCGCGACCGCGGCGCCGCCCGAAGCCGACGTCTATGCCGACCCTCTGGAGCCGAGCCAGCTCGATCGCTTCGCGATCCAGATCGAGCTCCGGGGCCTGGTCGCAGCGCGCGACTGGCGCCTGGCCCGCAGCCTGATCCGAGGAGGGACCGAGCCCTCCGCCCCGCGGGCTGCACTCGCGTCGGCCGAGCGCCGGGCGCTCCAGGATCGGGTCTCGTCGCTGCGCGTCGAGGGCGAGGCGCGCAGTGCGCTGGCCCGGCTCGCTCGACGGCTGGCGGAGCTGTGCCGTGGAGACGAGAGCGGCCTGATCTCGGATCGCGCGTTCGCCCCGGCCGCGCTCTCCATTCTGCGGGCCCACGCGGTCGTGGTGAGGCGGGCGGACCGCTGCAGTGTCGACGACCTTCCCGCCCTGCGCTTCATGCTCGCGCGCCGAGCACCGCCGGCCGTGCGCGAGGCGCTTCCCGAGCTGATCGACGAGATCCTGCATCCGAAGGCGCCGCGGCGGCTCGCTGCCTCGAGCCCCCGGGGACAGCGCCTCGGCCAGGGCGGGACCGCGAGCGGCCTGCCCATCCGCGTCCGGGGGGTCGAGAGTCGCGAGGTCCACACCGACCTGCGGGGGGTTCCGGCGCGGGCTCCGGAGCTCGAGGCGGCAGACGTGAGCGTCCTTCTGGCGGCCCTCGAAGGTCGGCTCGAGCGGGGCCGCGCCTGGACGCGTTCCGACCTCGGAGGGCAGCCGCGGCGCTGGCGCGCCCTCGAAGCCCTGGACGAGCTCTTGGACGCCGACCCCGTCGACGCGAGTCTCTTCGCCCAGGGACGTCTCCCCGGGTCCCCGAGGGTGGTTCGACGGGAACGCCGGAACGCCGGCGGGACGCTCGCCGTCGTGCGAGACGTATCCGCATCGATGGAGGGAAGGCTCTCGCGCTGGTCCGGTGAGATCGTGGCGGGGATCGTTCGCACCGGCGCGCGCCAGCGCATGCGAATGGGCTACCTGGAGTTCAACCATCAGGTGGAGCGCTTCGAGGTCGCGGGGGCCTTCTTCCACCGCCACTACCGCAAGCTGAGGGCCCTCGCCGCGCGCCGCCGCTCCGAGGGACGGACCAGCTACGAGGCCCCCCTGCGAACGGTGCTCGACGAGTTCGGGCGCCGGGCAGGGCGCAACCGCCACGTGGTGCTGATCACCGATGGGGTACCCGTGGTCGGCGATCCCGAGGTACGCGCAGAGCGGGCCCGCGCCCAGCGGCTCGGCGTGAGGGTCCACACGGTCTTTCTGGGTCTCGGGGCCTGTCCCGCGGTGCTCGATCGGATCTCGGACGAGACGGCGGGCCTGCGCTTCTGGGGTCGTCCCGGGCCTCGCGGCCGGCTGAGCGTGGCGCCGCGCGGCGGGTCCGAGGAGAGGGCCGCGTGACGCAGCCGCTCGCATCGCTCCGGCGCCTGCTCGACGCGCACGTCATCGGACACGACGACGCCAAGCGCGCGGTCCTGCTGGGGCTCGTGTGCCGCGAGCACATCTACCTCGAAGGCCCGCCCGGAACCGCCAAGACGCGGATGGCCGAGATCGCCGCGCGCGGCTCCAGCCTGGAGTTCTTCTTCTACCAGCTCCATCGCGACACGCGCCTCGCGGAGCTGCTCGGCGACGTCGTGCTCGAGCGCCGGCCCCTTGCAGAAGGGGAGGGAGAGGGCGAGCGGATCCACCAGCGGATCGAGCCCGGGGGGCTCCTGACCGCGGAGGTCGCCGTGCTCGACGACATCTCGCGCGCGCCGGGCGAGGCGTTGAACGTGCTCCTGCGAATCCTGAACGAGCGCAAGTTCGGCGACCAGCCGATTCCCCTGGTCTGTGCCATCGCGACGAGCAACCCGCTGCGCGACGAGTACTACAACGAGCCCCTCGATCCCGCCAACCTCGACCGCTTCGCGATCCAGCTGAGGATCGAGGGTCTGATCCAGAGCCAGGATCCCACGGCCGCGCGCACGCTGATCGAGCGCTTCGCCGACGGAGAGGTGGCCGAGCAGCCCGAGCCGTCCCCGGTCGTCGGCCGAGCCGACCTCGATACCCTGTACGCGCGACTCGCCGGAATCGAGCTCCCGGAACGGGTCGAGGACGCCCTGCTCGAGACGCTGCGCAGCCTGACCCAGGAGCATGGCTGCGACGAGACGAACTCGCTGCTCACCGATCGCAGCTTCCTGGTCAAGAGCGTCAAGCTCCTGCGGGGGAGGGCGCTCCTGGCGGGCCGCTCGAGAGTGGAGCTCGGCGATCTCGAGGTGCTGACCTGGATGACCACGTTCCGCGTCCCCGAGGAGGTCCATGAGAAGATGCCAGAGCTGGTCGCCCGCAGCATCGCGCGCGCCGATGGCTGACTCCAGGCGATCGGGGAGGGCTCGCACGTGAAGATATCCCTCGAGGTGAATGGCGAGCGCCAGTCGGCGGACGTTCCGCCGCGGCTGCTGCTGGTGCACTTCCTGCGCGAGGAGCTCGGACTGACCGGAACCCACGTGGGATGCGAGACCTCGATCTGTGGCGCCTGCACGGTGCTGCTCGACGGCCGCGCAGTGAAGAGCTGCACGCTCTTCGCCGTGCAGGCCGAGGGCCGGTCGCTCTTGACGATCGAGGGCCTGGCGCCGCGCCGGGACGCGCTGCATCCGCTCCAGGAGGCGTTCTGGGACTGCCACGGACTGCAGTGTGGCTACTGTACTCCCGGGATGATCCTGAGCGCGGTCCAGCTGCTCGAGGAGAATCCCGCCCCGGAGCCCGCCGAGATTCGCCGTGCCCTCGAGGGCAACCTGTGCCGCTGCACGGGCTATCAGCAGATCGTCGAGGCCGTCCGCCTCGCTGCGTCCCGGCTGCGCGAGGCGCGCTAGGTGGCGGCGGTCCCCACGCGGGTGGGCGAGCCGATCCGGCGGCGCGAGGATCCTCGGCTGATCCGGGGGCTCGCCCACTACTGTGACGACCTGAAGCTCCACGGGATGCTGCATGCGGCGTTCGTGCGCAGCGATCGCGCGGCCGGACGCATCGTGCGCATCGATGTCGACGCGGCGCTCGCATGCGAGGGGATCTCGGCGGTCTATACCTTCGACGACATGCGGGGCCAGGTCGGTCCCGCGCCGGCGCTCCTCGCCGAAGGCATGGAACCCGTGGAGCGCACGCTGCTCGCGGACCGGCGGGTATGCTACGTGGGACAGCCCCTCGCGGTCGTGATCGCGAGCGACCGCTACCGGGCGCACGACGCGGCCCTTTCGGTCCGGGTGGAGATCGATCCCCTGCCCGCGATCGTCGATCCGGAGCGGGCGCTCTCGCCCGAGGCGCCGCTCGTGCATCCGGAGCTGGGCAGCAACCTGGCCTTCACCGTCGACCACCCGGACTCACGAGTCGAGGGGGCATTCGCAGCGGCAGACGCGACGCTCGAGCTCCGGCTGCTCAACCCGCGGGTGGCGCCGGTGTCGATGGAGGGGCGCGCCGTGCTCGCCCGCTGGGACGAGGGGGCCGCCTCGCTCACGCTCTGGACGTCGACCCAGACGCCCCACGGTGTCAAGCAGCAGCTCGCGATCGCGCTCGGCATTCCCGAGACGCGCGTCCGCGTGGTCGCGCCCGAGGTGGGCGGCGGGTTCGGGTGCAAGATTCCCACCTATCCCGAGGAGCTGCTGCTCGGCTGGGTCTCGCGCCGCCTGCAGCAGCCCGTCAAGTGGTCGGAGACGCGGACCGAGAACCTGATGAACACGACCCACGGCCGTGGCCACGTGGAGACCGTCGAGGCGGCCTTCCGCTCTGATGGGGTGGTGACCGCACTTCGCGGGAAGACGCTCGCGGAGCTGGGCGCCTTCCCGTCGATGCTCGGCGCCGTGGTCCCGACCTTCACCCTGCAGATGATCTGTGGCTGCTACCGCATCCCGCACGTCGCGTGGCGTGTGCAGGGCATCTACACCCACACGATGTCGACGGAGGCCTACCGGGGTGCGGGCAGACCCGAGGCCGCGTACGTGATCGAGCGTGTCATGGATGCCGTCGCCCGTCGGCTCGACCTGGACCCGGCGGAGGTCCGACGCCGGAACTTCATTGCGCCGGACGCCTTTCCCTACGCGACGCCGACTGGACCCATCTACGACACGGGCCGCTACGAGGACACCCAGCGCCGCGCGCTCGAGCGCTTCGACTACGAGGGAGCGCGGGCACAGCAGGCCTCGGCGCGCCGGAGCGGGCGCCTGGTGGGCATCGGCGTCTGCTCCTTCACCGAGATCTGCGGGCTGGGACCGAGCACGGACGCGAGCCCGGAGCAGCGGCATGGTCTGTGGGAGTGCGCCGAGGTGCGCGTGGAGCCGACGGGCGCGGTCACGGTGCTGACGGGGATCTCGCCCCACGGTCAGGGAGAGGAGACCGCCTTCGCCCAGCTGGTCGCCGACGCGTTCGGGATCGGGATCGACGACGTCGTGGTCCGGCACGGGGACACGGACGTGGTCCCCCACGGGGTCGGTACCTTCGGCAGCCGGGGCATCGCGGTGGGGGGCGCGGCGCTGCAGCTGGCGCTGGATCGGATCGTCGAGAAGGCGCGGCGGATCGCGGCCCACCTGCTCGATACCACCGAGGACCGGGTCGAGCTCGAGGGCGGCGAGTTCCGAATTCGCGGCGCCGAACGGTCTCTCTCGTTTCGCGACGTCGCGATGGCGGCGCACCTCTGGAACGTACCCGTTCCCGGCCTCGAGCCGGGGCTCGAGGCGGTCGCGCGCTTCGAGCCGGGCGGGACCACCTTTCCGTTCTCGACCCATCTCTGCCAGGTCGAGGTCGATCCCGAGACCGGCGAGATCGAGATCCAGCGCTACCTCGCCGTCGACGACGTGGGTCGGGTCATCAATCCCCTGATCGCGGACGGCCAGCGCCTGGGAGGCATCGTGCAGGGTCTCAGCCAGGCCCTCTGGGAGGAGGCTCGCTACGACCCCAGCGGTCAGCTCCTGACCGCCACCCTGATGGACTATGCGCTGCCGAAGGCGTCCTTCCTGCCGCTGATCGAGCTCGACCGCACCTGCACTCCGACCCCGGTCAATCCGCTCGGCGCCAAGGGCATCGGCGAGCTGGGGACCATCGGCTCGACGCCCACGCTCGTGTGTGCGGTGCTCGATGCCCTGGCGCCGCGCGGGATCGAGCACCTCGACATGCCGCTGCATCCAGAGAAGATCTGGCGCGCGCTCCGGGGCGTGTCCGGGACGTCATGATTCCCGAGGAGTTCCGCTATCTCGCTCCGCGCACGCTGGCCGATGCCAGCGCGACCCTCGCCTCGGAGCGCGACGCGAAGCTCCTGGCGGGAGGAATGAGCCTGATTCCTGCGCTCAAGCATCGACTGGCTCAGCCGGAGACGCTCATCGACCTGGGCCGGATCGAGGCCCTGCGCCAGGTCTCGGCCCAGCGTGGCCGCGTCGAGATCGCTGCGATGGTCACGCACGCGGACCTGGAGCGAGGCGCGGGTCCGGACGAGCTCGCGCTGCTGCGCGAGACGGCGTCGGAGATCGGCGATCCCCAGGTGCGCAACCGGGGGACCCTGTGTGGCAGCCTGGTGCATGCCGATCCCGCCGGCGACTGGGCCGCGGTCTTCCTGGCCCTCGGCGGGGAGGCGATCGTGCTCGGCCCGCGGGGCGAGCGGCGGATTGCGAGCGACGCATTCTTCGTGGGCATGCTCACCAGCGCCCTTTCCGAGGATGAGATCCTGGTCCGGGTCGCGCTGCCCTACGCCCGGCGCCGAGCCGGGACCGCCTACTGCAAGGTGCGCCAGCGGGCTTCGGGCTTTGCGCTGGTCGGCGTGGCCGTGCAGGTCGTCTGCGATCGCCGCGGTCGCATCGAGGACGCGTCGATCGCGGTCACCGGCGTGAATCCCACTCCCTTCCGAGCTCGCGCGCTCGAGTCGCGCGTGCGCGGGCTGGCTCCCGGTGGCGGAGCCCTTGCGGAGCTCCCGATCGAGATCGACGAGGCCCAGCCGATGGACGATCTTCACGCCTCCGGTGAGTATCGCCTGGCGCGACTCCGGGTCGAGTGTCGGCGTGCCCTGGGTCGCGCCTGGGAGCGCGCGCGAGCATGAGGCTCTCGGGAAGCGCCACGGTCCCCCTCGAGATCGCGGAGGTGTGGCGTCGTCTCGACGATCCCGCGGAGCTGCTGCGCTGCACGCCCGGGCTGGTCCGCCTCGATCCCACGAGCCCCGACCACTACGAGCTGGCGCTCGAGCTTCGTCTGCCCGCGCTGCGCGGGCGCTTCGCCGGGACGGTCGACGTATGCGAGCGCACGGCTCCGGAGCGCATGCGGCTGGCGCTCTCGGGCAAGGGAGCGCCGGGGTTCGTCGAGGGCGAGGCGACGCTGCAGCTGGTCGACGCGGGTCTCGCGACCCATGTGAAGTGGGCGGCCCAGGTCCAGGTGGGCGGAACGATCGCCCGGCTCGGCCAGCGAATGCTCTCGGGCGTGGTGCTCGAGATGGCCGCTGAGTTCTTCTCGAACCTGGGCAACACGGACGCGGCCTCCGCTCCCCGAGCCCCCGCCGCCGGAGGGCCCGGTCGGCCGGCCGGGCTGCGGGCGATCCTTCGCCTGCTGTGGCGCGCCCTGCGCAAGCGGCTTGGTCTCTCCGGGAGCCGCTAGCGTCAGCGCCGTCGTGCTCGCCGCAGGGCGCGGGCGGCGCATGGGAAGCGGCGGGGCGAAGCACCGGATCGAGGTTGCAGGGGTCCCGATGCTCGTGCGGGTGCTGCGCTCCCTCTCGCAGTCTCGGGCTGCGACGCGGGCCGTGGTGCTGCGCAGCGGCGATCTCGAGGCCGCGGCGCTGGTGGCCGCGGAGGGAGTGCGCGTCGCCTTCAGCCCGTCTCCGGATCCGCCGCGCTCGCTGTCGGTGCGCACGGCTCTGGCAGCCTGTCCGCCCGGGGACGCGACGCTCTTCGCGCTCGCCGACCAGCCCTTTCTCGAGCCTCGCGACTTCGACGCGCTGATCGACGTCTATGCGAGGCAGGGCGGAATCGTCTACGCCTCGTACGCGGGGCGCCGCGGGTCGCCAGCGCTCTTCGGTCCCGAGTTCCGGGCGGAGCTGCTGGCTCTACGGGGCTCGCAGGGCGGGCGCGAGGTGATCCGCAGGCACCGGGCGCAGGCGCATCCGGTGGCACTCGACCCGCAGGCGGGCCGCGACCTCGACCGGCCGCAGGATCTCGGGCCGCCACGCTCGCCGCGTTGACGGCGGGGGGGCGCCAGCTACCCTGCCCGCGCCATGGAACGCACGCTATGCCTCATCAAGCCCGACGCCGTCTCGAAGGGTCAGACCGGGCGCATTCTGCAGCGGATCGAGGATGCAGGTCTGCGCGTCACGGCCCTGCGCATGCTGCAGCTCTGCCAGGCGGAGGCGGAGGGCTTCTACGCGGTCCATCGCGAGCGCCCCTTCTTCGGGGACCTGGTCCGGTTCATGTGCTCGGGACCGCTCGTCGCGGCCTTGCTCGAGGGGGACGACGCGATTCGTCGCTACCGGGCGCTCATGGGTGCGACCAACCCTGCGGAGGCCGAGCCCGGGACCCTGCGCAAGGAGTTTGCGACCGACATCGAGCGCAATGCGGTCCACGGCTCCGACGCTCCCGAGACCGCCACCGGTGAGATCGCCTACTTCTTCCGCGAGCTCGACCGGGTCGAGCGGGGCTGAGTCGCGCCGAGCTCCAGGGCCTCGGGTCGGCTACGACGACCAGCTCGCGGCGATCAGGGCGAGGACGGCCAGGTAGGAGCCGACCAGGATCAGGTTTCGCTTCAGCAGGCTCGGGCGCTCGAGCGCGGCGGGCTGCGGCTCTGCGTGCTCCATCGTCGGGTCCCTTCCGCCTCCCCTTCGGCCGCCGGCTGCGTGGCTTGAGGAAGCCTTCCGGACAGTAGGATCGGAGCTTGCCGGGGCTGTAGAAGTGATCGCCGTCACGTGCCCCTCGCTTCGTGGCTGCGGAAGACCCGGTCCAGGTGGTCCGCGCCGCGGTCGATGGCCCAGAAGAAGAAGGGGAGGAGCTGGTAGTGTCCGACCGGCAGGCGAACCCAGCGCGGCCGATGCAGGGCCTCCCAGAGCGCTCGGCTGCGGGCCGGCGGAATGACCCGGTCGAAACGGCCGGAGACCAGGAGCACGCGTGCGGGGTCGACCGGCCCCGCCCAGGTCAGGGGATCGACGGGCCGGGTCAAGGGGCGCATGCGCTCGACGAAGTCGGCTCGGGTCGCCAGCCCCTCGGTGTCGAGGATCCGATCCCGAAAGCGCTCGACGGGGTGCTCTTCGGAGTCGTAGAGGATCTCGGCGAGACCTCCGCCCGCCATCACGAAGAAGCCCGCGCTGACGCGAGGGTCCATCCCCACCAGGCTGGCCGCCATGATTCCTCCCAGGCTGACTCCCGCCGCGGCCACGCGCCCTGCATCGATGCGGGGCTGGGCGGAGAGCCAGCCGATGAGTCGACACGCGTCGTCGAGGGTCGCCCGGAAGGTGTCGGAGACGATGCGGGGATCGGCTGCGGTGGCCAACTCGAGAGCTTGCCGCTCGAGACGTAGCACCGCGAAGCCCCGCTGGACGAGGACCCTGGCGACTCCCTCGGAGACGACGTGGGACCCGGCCAGGATCGGGAAGACCACGACCACGGGCAGGGAGCTTCCTGCTCGGGGAATCGCCAGGTGGGCCCGGCCGCGGCCGCCCTGCGCCTGCGGAAAGTCGATCCGCCAGGCGTCGAAGGGCGACCGGTGGAGCGCCGAGTAGGCCCAGAGCAGGGGATTGGCCTCGAGGAGTGGCGGTTCCGAGACGCGCTGGACGTCGCTCGGATCCAGGGCGGGGCAGGGAGCCGCCTGCGCCGCCCCGGGCGGAGTGGCCAGGGCGCCCGCCAGCGAGGCTCCGACGACGCAGGAGGCCCAGCCGAGCGCCCACTCGACGGGCGCCCGGCGGACTCCGGAGTGCCCTGCCCGGAAGATCGGCTCAGCCGTTCTCGCTCCGCGGGTGGCGAAGGAAGGCGGGCACCTCGAACTCGTCCTGGAAGGGCGAGAGGAACTCGCCCTCCGAGGGGGAGACGAGCCTCTCCGTGGGATCCTGCGCGATGGTCGCCTCGGCCAGCGTCTCGGGAGAGGGCTCGTCGCGGAGCGGGGGACGCAGCGGGGTGACGTTCCCGCCCATCTCGGGCTCCGGTGTCCGACGCCGCGCGATCCGGTCTCCGCTCGACAGACCCGTCGCGATGACCGTCACCCGGATCTGATCGCCCATCTCGGGCAGGGTCACCTGGCCGAAGATGATGTTCGCGTCCTCGTGGGCCTCGTTGCGCACCAGCATGGCGGCCTCGTTCACCTCGTAGAGGGTCATGTCGGGCCCGCCGGTGATGTTGATCAGCACCCCACGCGCGCCCTGGATCGAGATGTCCTCGAGGAGTGGATTGTTGATCGCCGACTGTGCCGCGATCGTGGCGCGGTTGTCCCCGGTCGCGGAGCCCGTGCCCATCAGGGCCATTCCCATCTCGCTCATGATGGCCCGCACGTCCGCGAAGTCGAGGTTGATCGTTCCATGCACGGTGATCAGGTCGCTGATGCCCTGCACGGCGTTCAGGAGCACCATGTCGGCGAGCTGGAAGGCATCGCTGGCGACAGTGCCCTTGCTCACCATCTGCAGCAGGCGATCGTTCGGGATGGTGATCAGGGTGTCCACCACGTCGTGCAGGGCATCGATCCCCTGCTCGGCCTGGCGCATTCGAGGCGTGCCCTCGAAGAGGAAGGGCTTGGTCACCACGGCGACGGTCAGGGCTCCCAGCTCACGGGCGACCTCGGCGACGATGGGCGCCGCGCCGGTGCCCGTGCCTCCGCCCATCCCCGCGGTCACGAAGACCATGTCCGCGCCGACCAGCTGCTCCCGGATGCGGTCGCGGCTCTCCTCGGCCGCCTGGCGTCCGGCGTTCGGGTCGGCTCCGGCCCCCAGGCTGCGCTCTCCCAGCTGCACCTTGGTCGCGGCCAGGTTCTCGGCCAGCGCCTGCGGGTCGGTATTCGATGCGATGAAGTCCACGCCCTGAAGGTTGGACTTGATCATCGTGTTGATGGCGTTGCCGCCGCCACCCCCGACTCCAAAGACCTTGATCTGTGCGCCGAGCGCGCGCTCTTGTTCGAACTCGATCATTCTCACACCCCCTGGTCACCCCTTCCAGGGTGATCCCGCCTTAGTTAGTAACAGAGAATCCGGGCTCATCCCACCTCGCTGGAGAACCACTCGCGCATCCGTTCGAGCACGGACGCGAAGCTGTTGCCCCTGCGGATCGGAAACCGCTTCTTCGGCTGCTCGCGCGCACCTCGCAGCGTGAGGCCGACGCCGGTCGCGAACTCGGGCCCCTGAACGCGGTCGACGAGACCGCCGATTCCGCGTGGAAGGCCCCGCCGAACCGGGAGATCGAAGACCTCCTCGGCCAGCTCGGGAAAGCCCTCGAGCGCGCTCGCACCGCCGGTGACGACCACCCCCGAGGGGATCCGGTGCAGGAAGTTCGCGCGCCGCAGCTCCTCGCGCACCAGGGTGAGGATCTCTTCGACGCGCGGCTCCAGGAATCCCGCGAGCATCTTGCGACTCACCTCTCGCGGCGCCCGCCCGCCCACGCTCGGCACGATCAGGATCTCGTCCGAGCGCAGCCGCCGCGGCGCCGCGCAGCCATAGCGCCGCTTGATGCGCTCCGCCTGGTCGAAGGGGGTGCGCAGGCCCACTGCGGCATCGTTCGTCAGGTGGTAGCCCCCCAGCGAGAGGACGGCGGAGTGCTTGACCGCGCCGTCCTGGAAGACCGAGAGGTCGGTGGTGCCTCCCCCGACGTCGACCAGCGCGACGCCGAGGGCCTTCTCGTCCTCGGCCAGCACGGCCTCGCTCGAGGCGAGCGGCTCGAGGATGATCTCGTCCACGTCCAGGCCCGCGCGGATGCAGCACTTAACGATGTTCTGGACCGAGGTGACGGCAGCGGTGACGATGTGGATGCGCGCGATCAGCCGGACCCCGGACATGCCCACGGGCTGCTTGATGCCGTCCTCGCCATCGATCTCGTACTCCTGGGCGATCACGTGGATCACCTCGCGATCCGCCGGGATCGCGACCGCTTGGGCCTGCTCCAGCACGCGCCGGACATCGCGCTCGGTGATCTCGCGCCCCTTGATCGCGACCATCCCGATCTCGTTGCGCGCCTCGATGTGGCCACCGGCGATTCCCACCTGCACGCTGTGGATCTCGCAGCCCGCCATCAGCTCGGCCTCTTCGATGGCCTTCCGGATCGAATCGACCGTGGCCTCGATGTCGACCACCACGCCCCGGCGCATCCCGCGCGAGGGGTGGGTGCCGAGCCCGACCACGTCGACCGAGCCCTCCCGCTTCTCGGCAACGATCGCGCAGACCTTCGTGGTACCGATATCGAGTCCGACGATCAGCTCCCCCTGCTTCCTCATCTCATCCCCCCTCGCGCACCCGAGCTCTCCGGGCGAGAATCGCGTTCCCTCGAAATCGCAGGTCGACTTCGGATACCGACAAGCCGCGCAGCGCTCCACTCGAGCGAAGCCGCAGCCAATCTCCAAAGGCGCGAGCGGCGTCCGCCCCCACCCGCAACACCACGGAGTCCTGCCGCGGCCGGACCTGCAGGTCCCGGGGTGCCCGAACCCGAATGCTCTCGATCTCGAGCCCGGCTCGCTCCGCGGCGGCGAGCGCCGCGAGCGCCGGTCCCGGGTCTCCGGAGATCTGCGGAAGGCGGGCATCCTCCCGGGCGGTCAGCGGGAAGCGAACCCCCTCCCGGTCGACGGCCACCCGACTGCCCGCCAGCCGGGCGACCGGTCTTCGCTCGTCGACCGCCAGCAGCAGTCGATGGGGGTAGATCCGAGCGAGGTGGCAGTGCCGGATGCGGGCGTCGGCCTCGATGCGGGCGCGCAGCCGCTCGAGCGGTAGGTCGACCAGGGGAGTGCCTGCGCGAAGCCCGCTGCGGGTGAGCACGTCGCCGGGCTCGAGCGCCTGGAGGCCCAGGATCAGGACCGTCTGGAGCTGGAAGGCGGGGCCGCGGAGCCACGCGTGGAGCGTCCTCGAGTTCGAGATCGACGCATGTCCCCAGGCGCCGAGCGCCGCCAGCGCGACGAGCAGGGTCAGCGAGCCCAGCAGCATCCGTCGCCGAGTGCGTGCGGCTCGGGGGGCGCCGCGGGAGGGGCCGCGCGCAGCACCTGCCCGGCGCCTCGCGGCTCGGCGCAGCGGGTGACTCGAGCGACCGCTCACGGGTCGACTCCCACGATCCGCACCTCGGGCTCCAGGGCCACAGCGAAGCGCCGCCACACGCTCTCCCGTGCGAGCGCGATCAGCTCGAGCACGTCGCGGGCGCACGCTCGGTCACGGTTGACGATGAAGTTCGCGTGAAGGGACGAGATCTCGGCGCCCCCGCGCCGGGCTCCCTTGAGACCCGCGGCCTCGATCAATCTCCCGGCGGAATCGCCCGGAGGGTTGCGGAACACCGACCCGCAGGAGAGCCGGTCCAGCGGCTGGGTGTACCGGCGCGCCTCCATCAGCGACTGCATGCGGGTCTCGACGGCTGCGGGCGAGTCGGGAGACGTGCGAAAGCGCGCCCCGAGAATGAAGGCGCCGGGCGGCAAGCGCGCGCTCCGGTACTCGAACTCCAGCTGCGCGGCATCTCGCTCCTCGACGTCGCCTTCTGGAGTCCACCACTCCACCGACAGGACCACGTCCTTCATCTCGCGCTCGCGCGTGCCCGCGTTCATGGCGATCCAGCCTCCGACGGTGCCCGGGATGCCGACGGCAAACTCCAGGCCCGCTCGGCCCCGCTCCGCGCACAGCCTCGAGATGCTGGAGTGGCGGACCCCGGCCTCGGCCCGGAGTCCGCCGTCGCGCTCGAGCACCAGCCTCCGCAGCCCTCGAGGGTGGACGGCGACTCCGCGAACGCCTCCGTCGCGCACGAGCAGGTTGAACCCGGAGCCGAGGGGCAGGACCGGAACCCCGCGCCGACGGGCCCAGGAGAGCAGCTCCACGACCGCGTCCGCAGAGCGCGGCAGCGCCAGGGCATCGACGGGGCCGCCCACGCGCAGCGAGGTGTAGCTCGCCAGCGGCACGTCGAGCCGGACCCCCAGGCCGGGCAGGCTCTGGAGCTCGCGAAGCAGCCCGGGCTGGAGCGCGGAGTCAATCGTCAGGACCCTCCTCTGGAATCCGGGTCCAGGAGGGCGACGAACTCGCTCGCGCGGCGCCCGATGTCGCCCGCACCCATGAAGATCACCAGGTCTCCCTCTCTCGCCTCGCGCTCCACGGCCTCGAGCAGGTCGGGTGCGTCGGCGACGAACTGCACGTTGCGGTGGCCGTGCGCGCGTACGGCGTCCGCCAGCGCCCGACCCTCGATTCCGGGCAGCTTCGACTCGCCCGCGGGATAGATCTCGGTCAGCAGCACGCAGTCGGCGTCGTGGAACGCCCCCGCCAGCTCCTCGAAGAGGTCCCGGGTGCGCGTGAAGCGATGCGGCTGGTAGGCGAGCACGATCCGGCGCCGCAGTCCGGAGCGCGCGGCCTCCAGGGCGGCGCGCACCTCGGTCGGGTGATGGGAGTAGTCGTCGACGACGAGGATGCCGTGCGGCTCGCCGAGCACCTCGAAGCGGCGACCGACCCCGCTGAAGCCCTCGAGGGCGCGCCGAATGACGGGGAAGGGCACCTCGAACTCGAGACCGACCCCGATCGCCGCCAGCGCGTTGCGCACGTTGTGGCGTCCGGGAACGCGCAGGCGAACCCGGCCCTGGTCCTCCTCCCCCACGCTCACCTCGAAGGCGGTGGCAAGTCCCAGGGGCTCGATCCCGTGCGCCTGGATCTCGGCCTGCGCGGAGAGTCCGTAGGTGACGGCGCGCCGCGTCACGTGGGGCAGCAGCGCCTGGATGCGAACGTCGTCGAGGCAGAGGATCGCCGCTCCGTAGAAGGGGACGCGATTGGCGAACTCCAGGAACGATCGCTCGAGCGCCTCGAGACTTCCGTAGTGGTCCAGGTGCTCCCGATCGATGTTCGTGACCACGACGACGTTCGGCCAGAGGCGCAGGAACGAGCCGTCACTCTCGTCGGCCTCGGCCACGAGGGTGTTGCCGGAGCCCAGCCGGGAGTGGCGGCCGAGGCTGAGCACGCGACCTCCGACGATCGTCGTTGGATCCAGGCCTCCCTCCTGGAGCACGGCACCGACCATCGAGGTGGTCGTGGTCTTTCCGTGCGATCCCGCGACCGCGACGCCGTCGCGCATCCGCATCAGCTCGGCGAGCATCTCGGCGCGGGGAATCACGGGAACCTTTGCCGCCTCCGCCGCCCGCAGCTCGGGATTGTGGGCAGCGACTGCCGTCGAGTAGACCACCACGTCGACCTCGCCGACGTTCGAGGCATCGTGTCCGAGCTCGATCGGGATTCCCCGCCCGCGCAGACGCTCGACGGCAGCGCCCGCCCGCAGATCGGATCCCGAGACGGCGTACCCCGCGTCGAGCAGGAGCTCGGCGATGCCCGACATCCCCGCACCGCCAATCCCCACGAAGTGCACCCGGCGCACCCTCCGGAGACGCCGCGCGGCGCTGCGATCCGCGGCTCCACTCATCGTCGCTCGCTCGCTCGTGTGGCGGGAAGCCAGCCCGTACAGACGTCCCAGATTCGCTCCGCCGCATCGGGCGCCGCCAGGCGCAGGGCCGCATCCCCCATCCGGCGGAGGCCCTCCGGATCCCTCGCCAGGCTGCGCACGAGGGGCGCCAGCCCGCGTTCCAGCTGGCGGTCGTCGAGCAACCGGCAGGCCCCGGTCTGCTCGAGTGCCTCGGCGTTGGCGGCTTGATGGTCGTCGGCAGCATGAGGGTAGGGGACGAGGATCGAGGCCACACCGGCGATGCAGAGCTCGGCGATCGTCGAGGCA
Source organism: Myxococcota bacterium (assembly GCA_046757685.1). Lineage (GTDB taxonomy): Bacteria > Myxococcota_A > UBA9160 > SZUA-336 > SZUA-336 > JBHHYV01. Next base: position 15,068 of record JBHHYV010000027.1, on the reverse strand, counting down.
CCGGCGCGAGCCAAGACCAGGTGCGCGCGCGACAGCCGCTCCATCATGTCGTCGAAGAACGCGGAGATCTCCGCCTCGACCCCGGCCTCGGCGTACGCGGCCCGTACGTCCGCGAGATCGGCCTCTCCGGTCTGGTGGGTGATGCGGAAGCCGTCCCGCTCCCCGAGCTGCTCGAGCGCGCCACACATCGCCCGGTTGATCGAGTGCGCTCCCTGGCTTCCCCCGATGACGAGCAGCCTCACGGTTCCCGTCTCGCCGCGGGTCTCGCGGGGAGTCCGAAGCGGGAGCGGGCGGACCGGGATTCCGGTCAGCGCGGCACGGCCGCGCGGCAGCCGATCGAGCGCCGCCTGGAACTGGACGAAGACACAGCGCACGAAGCGCGCGAGCCAACGGTTGGCTCGACCCGGAATGGCATTCGGCTCGATCAGGCCGACCGGGACCCCGAGCGACAGGGCCGCGAGGACGGCGGGGACCGAGGCGTAGCCCCCGGTCCCGATCACGAGGTCGGGACCGGCGCTGCGCAGCAGCCGGCGCGCCGCCAGGAAGCCGGCCGCCAGCGAGAGAAGTGCTCGTCCGCGCGCGATGGGGCTCGTGCCCCGGACCGGGCGTGCGGGCACATGGTCGAGGGAGTAGCCCGCGCGGCGCACGACCCGGGTCTCGATGCCGCGCTCCGTTCCCAGGAAGCGGACGCGCGCCTCGGGCTCTCGCTTTCGGATCGTCTCGGCCAGCGCCAGGGCCGGATACACGTGGCCCCCCGTTCCACCTCCCGCGAGCACCACGCTCAGCGCCATCGCCCGCCTCGGGCCCTCGATCGCGGCTGCGGGTTACGGGCGATGCTCAAGACCCACCCCAGCGCCACCACGCTGCAGATCAAGGACGAGCGGCCGTAGGAGACGAGGGGCAGCGTCGTCCCCGTGGTAGGGAGCACACCCATGGCGACGCCGGCATTCACCGCGCCCTGCACAGAGAGCATCGCGCCGACCCCCGTGGCGACGAGCATCGCGAAGGGATCGCGCGCCCGCGAGGCGATGCCGAGCGCGGCCAGGCCGAGAACCAGGAAGGCGAGCAGAATCCCCAGGACGCCGACCAGTCCCAGCTCCTCCCCGATCACCGATAGGATGAAGTCGGTGTGGGCCTCGGGCAGGAAGCCGAGCTTCTGCTGTCCGACCCCCAGGCCGACGCCGACCAGGTGCCCGCTTCCGAAGCCGATCAGGGACTGGATGAGCTGGTAGCCCGATCCGAAGGGATCCGACCAGGGGTCGAGCAGCGCTCCGAGCCGGGCCACGCGGTAGGAGCGTGCGACGGCGAGGAGAGCGACGAGGGGGAGGCCGATCCCGCCCGCGATCGCGAGGTGGGAGCCTCGGGCACCCGCGGCGAAGGCCAGCGCGGCGCACAGCGCCGCGAGCATCAGGGCGCCACCGAAGTCCGGCTGGCCGAGCAGCAGCAGGGCCGGCCCTCCTGCAAGGAGGGCGGGCACGGCCAGGCTCTGGCGCCAGTCGCGCAGCCGGGGTCCCGCGCGAGCGAGCCAGGCGGAGAGCCCGAGGATCACCGCCAGCTTCGCCGGCTCGAGGGGCTGCAGCGTGAGGGGACCGATCGAGAGCCAGCGCCGCGCACCGTTCTCGGCCAGGCCGAGCGGCGAGTAGGTGGCGGCCAGCAGGCCGAAGGCGGTGAGCCATGCGATCGGGGCGGCGCGCCGAAGGGCGGAGGGTGGGATCCGCCAGGCGATCGCGCCCAGAGCGACTCCCAGCGCGAGCCCCTCGAGATGGCGCCAGAGGTAGACCGTGCTGCTGCCGAAGCGCAGGCCCGCCTGGACCGCGCTCGCGCTCCAGACCATCAGCACTCCACCCGCGATCAGGACGCCCGCGGCCGGCACCAGCTGGCCGGGACCGAGTCTCTGCAGGGGGGAGCTCACGCCGGGTCTCCCTTCGCGGGACCGGGCAGAGCGCACGCGAGAGCGGCGAAGCGCTCTCCGCGCTCGGCGTACGAGGCGAAGGCATCGAAGCTCGCGCAGCCGGGAGCGAGCAGCACGACGTCGCCCGCGCGCGCCCTCTCGTGCGCGCACTGCACGGCGGCTTCGAGCCGGTCCACCTCGGTCACCGGCACGGCGCCGCGCAGGGCTGCGGCGATCTCCGCAGCGGCATTCCCGAAGCAGATGGCCAGGCGCGCCGCGCGGGCGGCCGCGCGCAGGGTCTCGAAGGCGAGGTCCTTGTTCTGCCCGCCGAGCAGCCAGATCACCGGCCCGCGCTGCGCGCGCACGCTCGCGGCCGCAGCCGACGGATTGGTCGCCTTGGAGTCATCGACGTAGCGTACTCCCGCGCGCGAGCAGACCTCCGTGCCGCGGTGCTCCAGGCCCGCGAACGACTCGAGCGTCTCGGCGACGCCCGACGGAGCCGCGCCGGCGACGAGCGCGGCGAGGGCTGCGGCCAGGGCGTTGTGCAGGTGGATGCGCGCTGCGGGAGCCAACGCCTCGAGCGACAGGCGAAGCCTCTCGGCACCGCCCAGCCGGACCACCAGCTCTCCGCCCTCGATGCCTGCTCCGTCGCCGGAGGGCGGAGCCTCCAGCGTGAATCCGAGGCGTCGGCCCGGGCCCTCGACCTCCGCCGCCCAGCGGTCGTCCAGGTTCACCACGCGCGTGTCTGCCGCTGTCTGCAGGCTCGCGAGGCGCGCCTTGGCGGCGGCGTAGGCCGCGAGGGTCCCGTGTCGGTCGAGGTGGTCGGGGGCCAGGTTGAGCAGGACGGCGACGTCGGGATGCAACCGCCGGGCCCGCTCCAGCTGGAAGCTCGAGACCTCGGCCACGACCCGGTCCGCGTCGTCATCGACCAGTGCCGAGAGGGGGGTGCCCAGGTTGCCGCCGACCGCCACGCCCAGTCCGCTCGCCCGGAGCATCTCCGAGATCAGCGTGGTCACGGTGCTCTTGCCGTTGGTTCCCGTGACGGCGATCAGGGGTGCTCGCAGGTGGTCCGCGGCGACGTCGATCTCGGGGATCGCCCGCGAGTCCCGGGGCACGGGAAACCCGGGGCTCGCCACCAGCTGATCGAAGCGAGAGGGCTCCGGTGGAGTCGCACCCGAGACGCGCGTGAAGAGCTCGGGGGGGAGCCTCAGGCACGCGCCGGCGCTCGGATCTCGATCGTAGCCGGTGACGTGGCTTCCCTCGCGCACCATCAGCCGCGCCGCGGCGCAGCCCGAACGGCCCATTCCCAGGACGAGTACGCGCGCGGCCATCGCAGTCACCGGACCTTCAGCAACGCCAGGCTGATCAGCCCGAGGATGATCGAGATGATCCAGAAACGAACGATGATCTGCGGCTCGGGCCAGCCCTTGAGCTCGTAGTGGTGGTGGATCGGCGCCATCCGGAAGACGCGCCGCTGCGTGGCCTTGTACGACACCACCTGCACGATCACCGATACCGCCTCCAGCACGAAGATCCCACCCGCAATCGCGAGGGCGGCCTCCTGGCGAATCACGATCGCGATCGTGCCCAGCGTTGCGCCGAGCGCGAGAGCCCCCGTATCGCCCATGAAGACCGATGCGGGATAGGTGTTGAACCAGAGAAACCCGAGCCCCGCCCCGACGAGCGCCGCACAGATGATCGCGAGCGAGCCGGCTCCCGGAACGTATTTGATCTCGAGGTAGTCGGCAATCACGCGGTGGCCCGCCACGTAGGCGAAGAGCCCGATCACCGCCGCCGTGATCAGCACCGGACCGATCGCGAGACCATCGAGCCCGTCGGTCAGGTTCACGGCGTTCGAGGTGCCGACGATCACCAGGACCGCGAGGGGCGCGTACCACAAGCCGATCGCGGGGTGGACGTGCTTCAGCAGGGGCAGCGAGACCTGGGTGTCGAAGCCCGGAATCCAGAACAGCGCCGTGGCTCCGAGGGAGGCGACCGCGACCTGGAGGGCGATCTTGGTGCGGGCGGAGATTCCCATCGGCCGCTTCAGGATCGCCTTCTGGTAGTCGTCGTAGAAGCCGATCGCTCCAAAGAGCAGGGTGATCGCCATGACCAGCCACACGTAGGGGTTGGTCCACGCGCTCCAGAGCAGCGTCGACAGCACCAGCGATCCCACGATCAGCACCCCGCCCATCGTGGGGGTCCCCGCCTTGGCGCGATGGCGCTGGGGTGGATCGTCGCGAATCGTCTGGCCGATCTGGCGGTCCTCGAGCAGCCGAATCAGGACGGGGGCGATCACGAACGCGAGGAGCAGCGCCGTCAGGGCAGCCGCGATCGATCGGAAGGTCAGGTAGCGGAAGACGTTGAACGCCGAGATCGTGTCCGAGAGCGGATAGAGCAGGTGGTAGAGCATCAGCGAGGCTCCCGAGAGAGCGCTTCGACGATCTCTTCCAGGCGCATGGCGCGCGAGCCCTTGACCAGCACGACGTCGCCGCGCGTGAGCCGCTTGCCCAGCTCCCGCACCGCCGCCTCGCTCGAGTCGACGCAGACGGTCTCGGGGACGCCCGCGGCTCGGGCCGCCCGGCCCGTGTGTCGGGAGCGCTCACCCACGCAGACGAGCACAGCGACACGAGCGCGCGCGGCCGCCGTGCCCGTCCCCGCGTGCAGCTCCGCCTCGTCGGAGCCGAGCTCCAGCATGTCGCCGAGCACGGCGATCCGCCGGCCCGAGCCCGATACCTCGCGGAGCGCCTGGAGGGCCGCCTCGACGGAGACGGGGTTGGCGTTGTAGGTATCGTCGATCCAGAGGACTCCCCCGGCGCCCTCCCGCGGCTCCAGGCGCCCAGCCACCGGAACGAAGCGGGCCAGCCCGTCTCGGCTCGCCTGGAGCAGCGCCTGGCCCCCGAGTCCCGTGGCGCGCGCAGCCGCGACCGCACAGAGCGCATTCGAGACCAGATGGCGTCCCAGGCCCGAGATCGCGATCCGTACGCCCCCTTCCGGCGTCGAGAGATCGAACTCCAGGCCACGGGGGCACACCTCGATCCGGCCCGCCCGGATCTCTGCGTCGGGTGCGAGACCGAAGAGCGTCCTGCGTCCGGAGAATCGCACTCCCAGCTCCAGGACCCGCGGATCATCGGCGTTCAGGACCGCCGATCCAGCGGGCCGGATCCTCGCCAGCAGCTCTCCCTTGGCTGCGGCGATCGCCTCGAGAGACCCCAGCGGGCCCAGGTGGGCGGGAGCGATCTGGGTGATCGCTCCGACATCGGGCGAGACGATCCGGGCCAGGCGATCGATCTCTCCGGGGTGGTTCATTCCGAGCTCGACGACCAGGGCGGAGTCGCCGCGGCGCAGCCCCAGGACCGTGAGGGGAGCGCCCACCTCGTTGTTGAAGTTCCGCGGGCTGCGGCGCACGCGATGGCCGGATTCCGTCAGGATCGACGCGCACATCTCGCGCGTGGTGGTCTTTCCGTTGGAGCCCGTGATGGCGATGACCGGACCTCGAAAGCGCTCTCGCCGTGCCCGAGCCAGGTCGCCGAGCGCCACCAGGGTGTCGCGGACGCGGATCGTCGGAAGGCCGCCGCTCTCCACGTCTCGCGAGACGAGCAGGGCCGCGGCGCCCGCCGCACGCGCCTGGTCCACGAACTCGTGACCCTCGAAGTGCTCGCCCGAGAGTGCGACGAAGAGGGCCCCGGGCGCGAGGTCGCGGCTGTCGGTCGAGACTCCCGAGATGCGAGTCTCGGCCGGGCCCCGCAGGTCTCCTCCGCAGTCGCGCGCCAGCTCGCCGCAGGTCGGGCTCACAGGGGGATGCCGATCTCGCGCATCACGGTGCGCGCCTCGAGACGGTCGTCGAAGGGAAGCCGCCTTCCACCGACGAGCTGGATGTCCTCGTGTCCCTTTCCCGCGAGGAGTACGGCATCGCCGGGCTCCGCAGATTCGATCGCGCGCCGGATCGCCTGGCGGCGATCCTCGATCACCTCGTAGGGACCCGAGAGCCCCTTCTCCACGTCTCGAAGGATGGCGCCCGGATCCTCGGAGCGAGGGTTGTCGCTGGTCGCGATCACGCGGTCCGATCCTGCGCACGCGGCGCGCGCCATCTCGGCGCGCTTGGTCCGGTCGCGATCCCCGCCGCAGCCAAACAGGCAGATCACGCGGCCCGACACCAGCGGGCGCACACTCTCGAGCACCCGCCTCAGCGCGTCGGGGGTGTGCGCGTAGTCGACGAGCACGATCGGGTCCCCCGCACCGATCCGCTCGAGGCGCCCGGGGACGGGAGGACACTCGCGCAGGCCTGCCACGATGCTCCGGGCCGGAACCTCGAGCGCGGCGGCGGTTGCGATGGCGGCGAGGGCATTGTCGACCTGGAACTCTCCCGCCAGCGGGACCGCGACCTCGAGCGGCTCCCCCGTGCCCTCGACTCGCAAGAGCGATCCCGCCAGCGAGACGGACTCGTCGCTGGTATGGACCTGCGCCTTCGAGAGCGGCCCCCGGCCGAAGGTGATGACGGGATGGCCCGTGGCGCGGGCGCGTCGCGCAAGCTCCGCCGACCTCGGATCCGTCGCACCGAGAATCGCCGTGCCGCCCAGGTAGGGCGAGGCGAAGAGCCGGGCCTTGGCCTCGAAGTACCGCTCCATGGTTCCGTGGAAGTCGAGATGGTCCTGCGTCAGGTGCGTGAAGACGGCCGCGTCGAAGCACAGCCCGAAGACCCGATCGAGAGCGAGGCTGTGGCTCGAGACCTCGAGAACGACGGTGTCGACGCCCGCGTCTCGCATGCGCCGCAGCACCCGCTGAAGATCGAGCGACTCCGGCGTGGTCAGCCGAGCCCGCTCCTCGCGGCCCGCGAACCGCGCCGCGATCGTTCCCAGGCTTCCGACGCAGCGCTCCGTCTGCTCGAGGATGGCGCTGAGCATGCGCACGCTGCTCGTCTTTCCGTTGGTTCCCGTCACCCCGACGAGCGACATCGCGCGCGCCGGGTGGTCGAAGAACCGGGCCGCGACCGTCGCGAGCGCCTGGCGGCTGTTCGCGACCCGCGCGATCCCGGGAGTGCCGCCCTCGCGGCCCCGGGCGCGCAGGTTCTCGGGGATCTCCTCGACCAGGAGGGCTGCGGCCCCCCGCGCGAGCGCGTGCTCGATGAATCGGTGGCCGTCGGTCTCCGCCCCGCGAAGGGCCACGAAGAGCGACCCGGGGGCCACGCGCCGAGAGTCGTACTCGATTCCCAGGATGACGGGCGAGTCGCCCCGCGTTTCGAGCGCGAGATCGTGTACCAGCTCTCGGAGGCGCACGGCTACTCCGCTCCCGTCGAGCCGGGGCCGTAGCGGTCGAGGGCGAAGCGCGCGACCTCCCGGAAGACCGGCGCCGCAACCGCGCCTCCGCCCTTCGGACCCCGTGGCTCGTCGATCACGACCGCGATCACGAACTGCGGACGCTCGGCCGGGGCGATGCCGAGGAACGACGCGACGAGGTGATCGTGCGAGTAGCTGCCGTCGACCACCTTCTGCGCGGTCCCGGTCTTGCCCGCGATCCGGGTTCCCGCAATGCGTGCCCGTCTGCCCGTGCCGCGCTCGACGACGTCGACCATCATCTCCACCACGGCCTCTGCCGTCCCGCGCGAGAGGATCCGCTCCCCGAGACCGGAGGGCCACTCGAGGCTGTCGGCTCCGGCGATCAGGCGCAGTGCGAGCCTCGGGGTGACGCGGCGTCCTCCGCTCGCGAGGACGGCCCCCGCAGTCGCGAGCTGCAGCGGTGTCACGCGAATGCCCTGCCCGAAGGCCAGGTTGGCCCTCTGCACCACCTGGCTCTCCCGAAGGGAGCGCACGTGGCCGGCGGCCTCTCCCGGATAGCCCGAGCCCGTTCGCGACCCGAAGCCCAGGCGACGCAGGCCCTCGACCAGCCGCAGGGATCCCAGCCGGTCACCGATCTTGGCCGCCCCGATATTGCTCGAGAGGCGCACGATGTCAGAGACGCTCAGGATGCCGTGGGGTCGGGTATCGCGGATGGTGCGATCCCCGACCCGCCAGCGGCCATGCTCGCAGTCGAAGCGAGACTCGGGGCGGACCACTCCTGCCTCGAGGGCGATGGCGACCCCGAAGGGCTTGAGGGTGCTGCCGGGCTCGAAGGAGTCGACGAAGGCTCCGGAGCGGTACTGGTCGGGTCGCGCCTCCCAGAAGCGGTTCGGGTCGAAGGCCGGGCGTTCTGCGAGCGCGAGCACGTCGCCGTTGCGGGGATCGAGCGCGATCAACGTGCCGTGGGCGGCGCCCGTGCGCTCGAGGGCGCGGTCGAGCGCACGTTCGGCCACGTGCTGGATCTGGCCGTCGAGCGCCAGCACCAGGCGCGGGACCGATCTCGATCGCAGGGTCGCGGGGTGTGCGACGAGCTTGCGCCCGCGCTCGTCGCGCTGCACGGCGAGCCGCTGGGGCGACCTCCGGAGGAGCGACTCGAACTCGAGCTCGAGGCCCGAGAGGCCGACCTCATCGCGCCCGGCGAATCCCAGGTAGCGCGCGGCGAGCTCTCCGTTCGGGTAGAAGCGCCGCCGCTCGGGAAGGAGCTGCACTCCGGGCAGGTCCAGGCGCTCGACGCGGTCCGCGGCCTCGGGGCTGACCCAGCGACGGATCCAGACGAACGAGCGATTCCGCCGCAGCTGGGACTGCACGCGAGCGCGGTCGACTCCAAGTGCGCGCGCGAGCCGCGCGCCTACCCGGTCGGGATCCCGGAGCAGTCGCGGCGAGGCGGCCACCGAGCGCACCGTGGCGGACTGCGCGAGCGGCATCTGGAAGCGGTCGGTGATGTCGCCGCGCAGCACGCTCTGGCGGAGCGTCGTGCGATGCTGGGAGCGGGCCCGCGCCGCCAGGAACTCCGCATCGAGCTCCTGGAGCTGCACGGCCCGCAGGCCCAGTCCCAGGTAGATGGCGCCGGCCGCGCAGGCGATCCAGAGCAGCCGCCGCTGGCGCACGGCCCCTGGCGAGCGGCGCCGACGGCCCGACCGGCTCATCGCTGGGTCCCGGCACCCCTGCCGGTGCCCGTGGCGGCGGCCATGTTCGCGCCCGTGTCGGCGCCAGCGGGGCGCTCGGCCGAGCCCACACGCGCTTCGCGCGGCGCGACGGCGGGGCGCCCGCCGGCTGCGACATCGACGATTGCCTCCAGCCGACGCACCTGTCCCGGTTCGGGGTAGCGAAGGCCGAGCGCCCGCGCGCGCGGCTCGATCCGCTCGGGAGCCTGGAGCGCGGCCGCCTCGATGCGCAGGCGCTCGACCTCGGGCTCGAGCTTCCGCAGCTCCTCCAGGCGGGCGGAGAGCCGGTAGCGCAGATCCGTCACTCGGGTCCGTACGGCGACCAGCACAGCGGCGCCCAGGAGTGCCGCGGCGAGGGTGGCGAGCCCCCACGCGAGGAGCGGCTGGCGCGCGCGCCCCCTCACCGCTTCTCGGCGGCGCGGAGCCGCGCACTTCGGGCACGTCGATTCAGGCGAATCTCGGATGGGCTCGCGCTCGCTCGACGTGCGACGCGACGTAGGCGAGGGGAGCGGCCACAGCCGCAGCGCGGCAGATCCGGCGGGCAGATGCAGCCGCGCAGCTCCCGCTGCAGGAAGGTCTTCACGCGTCGGTCCTCACCCGAGTGATAGGCGATCACGACGAGCCGGCCCCCCGACTCGAGGATCTCGAGGGCGCACTCCAGCCCCCGCTCCAGGTCCGAGAGCTCCTGGTTCACCTCGATCCGCAGGGCCTGGAAGACCAGGGTCGCGGGATGGTGTCGGCGCTCGGGCAGGCGGACCTGCTGCACTGCCGCGGTCAGGTCTCCGGTCGTCGCGAGCGGAGACGCAGCGAGCAGGGCGCGTGCCACCCTTCGGGCGGCGGGCACGTCTCCGCGTCGCAGGACCTCGACCAGCTCGGGCTCACCGACTCGCCCGAGCCAGGCGCGGGCCGTCTCTCCGCGCGACCGGTCCAGCCGCATGTCCAGCGGTGCCTCGGCGTTCGCGGGGAGAAAGCTCAGGCCGCGCTCGGGATCGTCGAGCTGGGCGGAGCAGACGCCCAGGTCGAAGAGGACTCCGTGCACCGGCGCGAGCCCGGTGCCACGGACCGCATCGGCCAGGTGGGAGAGCCGAGCCCGGACGAGACGGACGGCGTCGCCGAAGCGCGAGAGCCTCTCGCGGGCTCGCTCGAGCATCTCGGGATCGCGGTCGATGCCGATCAGCACCCCGCCGGGGGCGATGCGTTCGAGAATCTTCTCGGCGTGGCCGCCAAGCCCGAGCGTGGCGTCGACGATCCGATCTCCCGGCCCGGGGGCCAGCGCCTGCAGGACCTCGCTCAGCATCACTGGAAGGTGCGACGCGATCACAGGCCGTACTCCCGGAGCGGCTGGGTGATCTCGGCGTAGTGGCTACGGATCGCCTCCATCTCCCGGTCGTGGCGGATCCGATCCCACACCTCGATCCGATTGCCCACGCCCATCAGCACCACGTCGCGTTCCAGGTGCGCCCAGGACCGGAGCTTCGGTGGAATCAGGATGCGACCCTGCCGGTCGAAGGGGCAGCGGACGGCCATCCCGGTGAACAGGCGCTGCGCCTGCTGAATGGGCTCCGCCGCAATCGAGGCGGCAGACAGGCGCTGCTTGAACTCCGTCCAGACCTCGGCCGGAAACACCGCGAGACACTCTCGCAACGCCGTGATCCACGGATCCCCGTCGGACTCCGCGAGGAGAAGACGGAACTCCTTCGGGAGGCTCGTCCGTCCCTTTTCATCCAGGACGTGGTCGTGGCTTCCCGAGAACATCTCCACCCGGTCGCGCCGCCGGTCTCCCCACCGTGCGCCGCGCGGCGGAACTCGGGGCGCACGGGCGGGAAAGGGGTCCCACGAGATGGCCACGCCCCCCCTTTAGTCGTGAGCCACTCGTGGGACCCAATCCCACTTCGTCCCACTCTATTATGAGTTTCTCCCACCGTCAACCCCCGCTCTCGCGAGCCGCGGGCACGGGCTTCCACGACGGGGTGAGGGTCTGCATCTTGTGCAGAAGGTGCTCTCACACTACTAGATACAGGTGGCCTTCCGTCGCGTCACACGACGGCTCGTCGCTCGAGTGTCTTCCAGCGGGAAGCGTGGGCCTCGCGGAGCGCGGCGAGTCGATCCCACTTCGCCCCCTGGCGCGTCGGAGCGGTCGGCTCTGCGGCCGGGGTCGAGGCTGCGAGGGGCTCGGGTGTCTGCATGACCTCGGCCAGGGCCCGGACCGACTCGCTGAGCGCCTCGGGGTCGTAGCCGCCCTCGAGCACGGCGACCAGGCGGCCCCCGCAGGCCTCGTCGGCGAGGCGGCGGACCTGGCGCGCGAGCGCACGGAAGCCCTCGGTCGTGACGCGCATGCCGGCCAGCGGATCGCACACGTGGGCGTCGAATCCCGCTGAGACCAGCACCATCTCCGGTCCGAACTCGCGCAGCACCGGGAGCGCGATCGCGTCGAAGGCCGCGAGGTACTCGGCGTCGCCGTAGCCCGCCGGCAGGGGCAGGTTCACAGTGGCGCCCTCGCCCCCATCGACGCCGATCTCCGCGACCGAGCCGCTCCCGGGGTAGAAGGGGTACTGGTGCAGCGAGAGGTAGAGGACGTCTCGCTCGGCCAGGAACTGGGACTGGGTTCCGTTTCCGTGGTGGACGTCCCAGTCGATGATCGCGATGCGCTCGATGCCGGTCTCCGCCTGGAGGGCGCGCGCAGCGACGGCCACGTGGTTGAACAGGCAGAAGCCCATCGCGCGCGCCGACTCGGCGTGGTGTCCCGGCGGCCGCACCAGGGCGATCCCGCGCGGCGCCTCGCCCCGGGCCACCCGAAGCGCGAGCTCGAGGGTGCCACCCGCGGCGAGGGTCGCCACCTCGATCGAGCGAGGAGACACGAAGGTATCGGCGTCGAGCTGCAGCCGGCGTCCGGCGAGGGCGGCCATCTCGGTCAGCCACTCGCGAGAGTGGACGCGGGCGAGCTCGTCGGGCCCCGCGGGTCGGGGGCACAGCTCGGAGAAGCCCGTGCGCAGAGCTTCGAGACCGGCGCGGATCGCTCGCAGACGTTCGGGGCACTCGGGGTGCCCGCGGGGTCCCACGTGCTCCTCGAAGCGATCGTCCCAGAGCATCAAGGGTGGGGGTCCGCTCATCGACGCGAAGATAGCTCGTTGACACTCGAGGCGCGCTGGCCCATAAGCTGGATGTGGCCGCGGGACGGACACCGATGTGCGTCGCGATCACCGGAGTGGGTTCGTTCGCGGGTGCTCGCGTTGCCGAACGCCTCCTGGACCCGGCCCGGGATTGCAGGGTGGTCGCGATCGACCTGGAGCTTCCGCGTCGCCTCGAGGGCCGGGTCGAGCTGCACCGGATCGATCTGACCGATCCGACGGCCGACAGCCAGATCGCCGAGGTCCTCGAGAAGGAACGCTGCGACGCGGTCCTGCATGCCGCCTTCTTCCGGGATCCCATCCCGGACATCGAGTACTCCCACGAGGTCGAGGTGGTCGGCTCCCTCCACGTGATGAATGCTGCTGCGGCGGTGGGGGTGTCGCGACTCGTGGTGATGAGCAGCGGACTCGTCTATGGTCCGCACCCCGACAACCCCAACTATCTTCCGGAGCGATCGCCGCTGCGTCCCCATCCCGCCTCTCATCAGGCGCGCGACCGCGCAGAGATGGAGACGCTCCTGGCGCTCTTCGCCGACCGTCATCCCGCGATCTCGGTGACCGTGCTGCGGCCCTGCTGGGTGATCGGTCCGACGATCGACCACCACGTGACGCGCTATCTCGAGCGGTCCCGGGTCTGGCTTCCGCTCGGCTACGACCCGCTGCTTCAGTTCCTGCACGAGGACGACCTGATCCGCGCGACGGAGCAGGCCCTCGAGAACGAGGTGCGGGGACCGGTCAACCTGGCGGGCGAAGAGGCGCTCCCGATCTCGACGCTGCTCGCGCTCGCGGATCGCTCGCGCTGGGCGGTGCCCGTCCCGTTCCTCTACCGGTGGGTCGCACTCGACTGGCTGCGCCGAACCGGGGACTCCCCCGCGGCCTTCTTCGATGCGCTGCGCTACCTGTGGACCCTCGACACGCGTCGCGCGCGCGAGGAGCTTGGCTTCGAGCCGGAGTACACGACGCTCGAGGCCTGGATGAGCTTCGTGGTGAGCCTTCGCCTGCGGAGCTACCGGTGAGCGACACGCCTGGCCGCGAGAAGGGTGCGAACGGCGCCGAGCCGGAGGCGCCATCGATGCCTCCGACTCCGGGGGTGGCTCCGAGTGACCTGGCCTCGGCGCAGGGAGGCGGGACGTTCCTGAGCGAGGGATTCGATCCGCGCGAGATCGAGGAGCTCCGCGCCTCGGTGGCCGCCCTTCGCAGCGAGCTGGCGGAGCGCTTCGGCGCGCACGCACGCGGCGGGGAGCGCGGCCCGGAGCCCGAGCCCGAGGTCGCCGCGGGAGGGAAGGCGGAGCCGGCCGTCGGAGGCTCCGCCTCGCGAGCGAGCGCTCCGAGGGCGAGCCCCTCGTTCGCCGGACTCGATCTCGGGGAGCTCTGGGACTCCCTGCGCGCGCGACTCGGCAACCTGGGAGTCCACCCCCAGGAGGTGCGCATCGACGACTTCGGGATGGAGCCGGCGGCGCTCGCTGCGGCCCGGGGTCTGCTCGACTTCCTCTTCGATCGCTGGTGGCGCGTACGGATCCGGGGCCAGGACTGGGTTCCCCTCGAGGTCGATCCGCCCGTGCTCTACGTCGCCAACCGCTCGGGAGTCCTGCCCTACGACGGGCTGATGATCGCCCACGCGCTCGAGCGCCTGAGACCGGAGCTGCCGCGGGCGCGCTTCCTGGTCGCCGACTGGCTGATGACCCTGCCCTTCGCCGCGGCGCGCCTGGCGCGAATCGGCGGGGTTCGCGCGTGTCCCGAGAACGCCGAACGCCTGCTCGAGACCGGCCGCCCGGTGATCGCATTTCCCGAGGGACAGAAGGGAGCGCTCAAGTCCTACGCCCATCGCTACCAGCTCCAGCGCTTCGGGCGCGGCGGCTACGTGTCGCTCGCCGTGCGCGCGCGCGCGCAGCTGGTGCCGGTGGCCGTCGTCGGCGCAGAAGACGTCCACCCGATCCTCTTCCGAAGCGGCTTCCTGGAGCGTCTGCTGGGCCTCCCGGTGCCGGTCACCCCGACCTTTCCACATCTGGGTCCGCTCGGCGCGATCCCCTTTCCGAGTCGCTGGCGGATCCGTTTCGGTCCCCCGGTTCCCTTCGATCGGGTCAGCCGGGAGCGGGCCGAGGATCCGCTCTACCTGAACCGGACCTCCGAGGAGATTCGCGCCACGATCGCGCGCCTGCTCGAGGAGGAGCTGGCCGAGGGGTCGGGCTGAGACCTGCGGGCCGGGCGTCGGCGGGGCGGGAAGGCTCGGGGATCAGCGCTGCTCGCTCTCGAGCGACTGCAGCCGCGCCTCGAATCCCTCGAGTGCGCTCGCCAGCCGCTCCAGGTGCTTGCTGAGCGCCTCGAGGTCGGACCGCGTCGGCAGGTCGATCAGGCGCAGCACGCGCTCGACCGACTCGTGGACCACGCGCGAGATCTCGCTGAGGCTGGGATCCCGGTCGCCGGACGAGTCGGTCGAGGCCGAGTGCTGCGGCTGGATCCAACGTCGGACGTTCTCGCGCAGCTCCGACAGGTTGTCCTGCGCGTCGTCGACTCCACGCCGGAGCGCATCGTAGAGCGCATCCCCACCGCGCTGGATGATCTCGGAGAGCAGGCGACCTGGGACGGGCTGGGAGGGGGACGACGTCTGCTTCTGGTCGTCGACGAGAATCTGGGAGAGCACGACGGAGGTGATGTCGTTCCCGGTCTCGTTGTCGACGACCCGAATCTCCTTGCCCACGTGAACCAGCTCCGAGATTCCCTTGAGCGTGATGTAGCGGCTGGATTCGGTGTTGTAGAGCTTCCGGTTCGCATACCGCTTGATCAGGATCGCCATCTCTCGGCAGTATCCCACTCCCTTCGGAGGGGGGTCAAACAGCGCGAGATGCGCGATGCGTCGCGCTTCGCCTACGAGAGCGCCTCGAGCAGTGCGACGAAGAGATCGCGCACGCGGCGGGCGGCTGGATCCTCCCTCGCGCGAGCTTCCCAGCGCGCGATCTCGTCGCGCAGCGCGCTGCGCACCTGTGCGAGGGCGGGACCCTCGAGGTGGGTCAGCGCGAGCTCGAGCCCCCCCGAGGCCGCGCGGGCCAGC
>JBHHYV010000026.1:0-33692 GCA_046757685.1 Myxococcota bacterium | reverse complement strand
GGTCCGGCCGCTCGCGTTCTGCCGCGCCACCGGCACCGCCCGGCTCGCCATCCAGCTCGCCCACGCCGGCCGCAAGGCCTCGGCCCATCCGCCGGCCCCCCGCGCCCCGCCGCGCGGGCCCGACGAGGACCCCCGGCCCCCCCGGGGGGCCCAGCCCGGGGCCCCCCCCGGCCGGGGGGGGGGGGGGGGGGGGGGGGCTCCCGGCAATGGAAGGCCGCACAGCGGGACAGGTGATCGGGAAACGCACCGCAGCCGGCCTCGCCGGAGGTGCGTGCCGGCGGCGCTCGCAGGCGTGCAAAGTCCTCTCGCAAGCGAGCCTGGCGCCGGCGCCGCAACACCTCGCGGTTGTAGTCCGGAGTCTCCGGACGGCAGCGAAACGCATGGCGGCACGCGACGAAGCCTTCCCGGCAGCGGCTCGCCATCCCACAGAGGGGCGAGGGGGTCTCGCTCTCGCCGCAGGGACGCAGGGCGGGAGGGGGCGCGGTGGGCTCGCAGCTCCACTCCCCTCGGGGCTCGGCGATCTGGCTCCCGGGGCAGAGCGTCGTCGACTCGCTCAACCTCGCCAGCCGAAGCTCGAGATCGCGTGCGATGCCGTCCCGGCACAGCGACGCCGTGCGGACGCTCCGGGAGGACCTGGCCTCTGTGTCGGGGTTGCCTGCAGGCGCGTGGCCAGCCGTTCGGGCACTGCCCGGGTCGAGTGCAACGAGCCCGGCCACCAGCAGCGCGATCCCCGCAGAACCGACCGCGCGCATCGCCCTCCGCGGCGGCAGGGCGCGGCTAGCGGTGCATTTCGCGCAGGCCGCTGGCCTCCCACTCCCGGGAGAGCTGCTTGAGCTTGCGCGAGAACTCGTCGAAGTGGTCGTCGAAAGAGAGGATGATCTCGGTGGTTCGGGGAATGTCGTCGCCGGAGATCAGCCCCCGGTAGCGGTTCAGGTTGGCGAGGATCGCTTCGGCGACCTTGAGTGCCCTCTTCTCCGTCTTGATCAAGGGGCTCTGCAACGTGTAGACGTTGTTCCGTCCCCAGAGACTCTCATCGCGCACGATTGCGATCTCGCGATAGATGGCATGGATCGGGTCGAAGTTGTACTCGACGCGGACCTCCTTGAAGATGTCGGAGTTGCCGGTGTAGAAGCCGCGCTCCTTCTCGACCTTTCCGAGCTGGCGGCAGCGCGGGCAGTAGAAGGTCTCACCGTGGTTGAGCAGGAAGACGCCCTTGGCGTAGTCCTCGCACTCGGTGTTCTCGCAGTACCCCACGCCTCGCTTCATGCGTGCCATCTCTCTCGGACCTCCTCCATCCCCCTGGTTGGCTGCTCCGCTGCGTCGCCGTCGACCGTACCCTCCACCGCGCCCTTCGCCATGCGCGAAGGGTCGGGCGGAAGACCGGCGGCTCTTCGTCGGGTCTCGCTTCGAGTGGCTCGGCTCGCCGCGGCGTACCGCATCGGCCAGTAACCTGCCCAGTCGCTCACGCGTCCACCTTCTCCTGCACTCGAACGTTCTCCCGAACTCGAACCTCACCCACCCCTCCGTCTGCGCCCTCGTACCGCCCCCCGCCGGGTCGAAGGATCGACGCGCTCGAGACGGCTGCTCGACTCCTCGGGAACCAAGTTCCGTGCCAGCTCGCGTCCCTCATGCGCCGAACTCTCCGTGATCCTACGCCCCGCGTGCCGAGACTGGAAGTTCGCCCACCTCCTGCGTGGGTCCTGCGTGGGTCCTGCGCGCGTCCTGCACCGGCGGTCCGATGAAGTCCGATGCGGATGGTGTGTCGCGACCTCTCGAAGTGGAAGGGATCTACCCACCGATGACCGTGGGCCCGGTCCCATGCCGCGCCATCGCCCGTCCCATGATCCCCGCACCCGCACGCGGCCGGTGACCCGCGACGTTCGTCACGCATCCGGACATGCACAGCCCTGGACGGAGCCGCGTCTCCGCTGCGCGACGTTCTGGGGGGAGCATAGAGCCGAGGCACGTGACGCTCGCAAGTGAGCACCCACCACGGCAGTCTCCCTCGTTTATCGCCTCGTAGCGTCTCCTGTCAAGCCTGCGCGGCCAGGCGGGGCCTCAGGGCCCCAGCCGCAGGCTCGGCCCAAGGCTCGGTCCCTCTCGCCGGCGCTATCCTCGGGGTCGCAGACAGAGCTTCGCGCGCCGGCTCCAGGCTTCCCGGGTGCGGAAAGCTCGAGGAGAGCGCTTGGAAGCAGAGCTGGCAGTCGACGCCGCGGCTCCGGAGCAGTTCCCCACCGACGCGCTTCCCGAGGTGGCGGTGATGGGCCGCTCGAACGTCGGCAAGAGCACGCTGGTGAACGCCCTGCTCGGACGCCGCCGCCTGGCCCGGACGAGCTCCACTCCGGGCAAGACCCGCCGCATCCACTTCTACCGGGTCGGGGCATCGCGTGGGACCCGGGCGGCCCGCCTGCCTCCGGAGCCGCCCCGAACGCTGGCGCCCGGTTCACAGGGGAAGGGCCGAGCCGCCTCGGCCCTCTACCTGGTCGATCTTCCCGGGTATGGCTACGCGGCCGTCTCGAAGCGCGAGCGCGCGTCCTGGAGGCCGCTCGTGGAGAGCTATCTCCGCTCGGAGCGCGAGTGCCTGCGAGGCGCGATCCTGCTGATCGACGTTCGGCGAGAGCTGGCCGACGAGGAGCGCGACCTGCTGGACTGGCTCGAGCGGGAGCGCGTCCGCGCCGCAGTCGCCCTCACGAAGGCCGACAAGGTCTCCTCTCGCGAGCTGGCGCAGAGGCTCTCGACCCTGAGGCGGCAGCTGGCGGCGGGAGTGCTCCAGGCGGGGGTGTCCGCGAAGAGCGGCCGCGGGCTGACGCACCTCGCGGACTGGATCGAGGCGTGGACCGGGATCCGGCTCACGCGCCCCGACGGGGCAGAGTTCCACTAGGGCTCGGGGGTCCCGGGGGTCCCGGGGGTGGATCAGCGGAAGAGATCGCGCGCCGGATCCCGCAGCAGGTCGCGAAGGCTGCCCTGCCCGCCCGGCTCGACGCCCGTGATCCAGACGGCGGGCTGGCCCGCGCCCTTCTCCATCAGGATTCCTGCGGCGGCAGCCAGCTGGTCCGCCAGCGCCATGACGGTGACCTGCAGGGGGCGTCCGTTCCGGTCGAGAGTTCCCGTGAGGTCGTGCAGCGGTGCGAGGCCGGCGACTCCGATCGCGACGTCCACCAGACCTTCGCGCCAGGGTCGGCCGAAGGTATCGCTGATGAGGACCGCCCGTCCCTCACCCAGCGCGGCGAGAATGCGCGCCGCGGAGGCGTCCGGGTCGACGGGGAGCAGCACCGCGGTGTCCTCGCCCGGAGCGTTCGAGAGATCGACGCCCGAGTTTGCGCACACGAGGCCGTGGTGCGTCTCCGTGATCAGGACGCCGGGCGCCGCGCGTACCACGCGGCGCGCCTCGCGCAGCACCAGCTCCACCTGCCGGGGATCCTTCTCGACCGTCGCGGCGAGCTCCAGCGCGTGCGCGCCGGGCGTCACGTCGGCGAGCCGCACGATCCGGCCCTCGGCCTTCGAGACCAGCTTCTGCGCGACGACCAGGATGCCGGGGCCCGCCGGGACCCGGGGAGCGAGCAGGGCGCCTGGCTCGTCCCCGGGCCGGACCTCGGGTAGCTCCGGGATCGCGAGCAGCTGGAGGGCCCGGGTCACGGATCGACCCCGGGGGTGCGGGCCAGGCGACGCAGCAGCGCGAGCGTGCGTCCCGGCGCCTGGGTGTCGAGCAGTCGGTCGGCATCCTCCGGGGTGTCGAGGTCGAGCCGGGAGGCCTCGGCCAGTCCGCTCACCGCTGCCGGCTCGATCCCGCGCGCGCGCGCGGCCCGAAGATGGGCTTCGGCGCTGGCGGGGCCGAAGTGAGCCGGAATCACTCCCGGCGGGCGGCAGAGCAGCATCGCCGTGCCGCCGTCGGATGCGGGCACGATCACGACCGACTCTGTCTCCCCCGCCTCGAGGACGGCCTCGACGTCGGTCGTCCGGAGCAGTGGAAGATCCCCGAGCACGGTCAGAGCCGCGTCGAAGCCCGCCTGGACCAGCTCGCGCCACGCGGCCTCGACGACCGGATTGAGGCCGGGATCGGGTCGCTCGATGCGGACCTCGGCGCCTGCGGATCGCGCTGCGCGCTCCACCTCGGCGTCGTCGGTGAGCACCCACACCCGGTCCAGGTGGGGCGCAGCCACGAGCGCCGCGAGCACGTCGTCGAGCATGGCGCGTCCCAGTGCCTCGACATCGGCATCGGGATAGCGGGAGCGCAGACGCCGCTTTGCTCGGGTGAATCGCTTGTAGGGAACCACGGCGGCGACCTTCACCGAAGCTCCTCCGAGAGCTCGAGCGCCGCCCGGGCGAGGCGGGCCGCGATCTGGGGCGTCCGCATCAGGGTCTCCTCGATGCGGGGCTCGAGGCCGAGGGCGCGGATCCGCGCCGCCTCGGCCTCGTCGACCCGGTCGATCACGATCCCTCGCGCGATGTCGCGGTAGAGCTGCGAGACGCCGACGCAGCTCACCTCGCTGCCGATCGCACGCAGCAGGCGATCCGCCGGACCCTTGACCGGGGCGCCACCGATCAGGGGGCTGACGGCCACCGCATCGGCGCGCGCGCGCAACGCCCGCTCGATCTCGGGAATCGCTCGAATCGTGCCGATCGATACGACGGGGTTGCTCGGACAGATCAGCAGGTGGCGCGCACCTCGGATGGCCTCCAGGACCTGCTCTCCCGCGCGAGCCGCCTGCGCGGCCGACAGGTCTACGGCGCGCAGGTCGTCTGGCGCGCCCTCGCGCACCAGGTACTCCTCGAAGTCCAGGGCCCGGCCATCGTGGCAGACGACCCGGGTGGGGGCCGGATCCTCGGTCATGGGAAGCAGCCGGGTGCGAACGCCGAAGGCGCGAGCGATCTCGGCCGAGACCTCCCGCAGGCTCGCCCCGCGACGGAGTCGGTCGCTGCGGTGGATGTGCGTCGCGAGGTCGCGGTCTCCGAGGGCGAACCAGGCGTCGTCCCGAAATCTGCGGAGCGCCTCCAGGCACTCGAAGTGGTCGCCCTCCAGACCCCAGCCAGTCTCCTGGCGAACCACGCCCGCGAGGGTGTAGGTGACGATGTCGAGGTCGGGGCACACGCGGAGGCCGAAGAACTCGCGATCGTCTCCCGTGTTGACGATGGCGGTCACGTCTTCCGGGGGCACGACCTGCACCAGGCCCGAGAGAAAGCGCGCTGCCCCCACGCCTCCCGCGAGCGCTACGACTCGCAGATTCGATGCGCCGCACACTGGCGCGTTCGGTTCAGCGCCCGAGCTGGGCCCGAAGCGCTGCGAGCCTGGCCTGGAGCAGGGGCAGTCGCTCCGAGATCGCTCGGAGCTCCGGATCGTCCGACAGCGGAGCGCCGCTCGAGCGCGCGGTGGTGAGCATCCGTTTCAGGGCGCTGCGGTCGGCCTCGATCTGCCGCTCGAGGTCGGCGATCTCGGGACTCTCCGCACGAGGGGGATCGTCGAAGTCGGGATCGAAGGGCGGTGCCGAGTCGACCGAGCCGATCCTCGAGGCGCCGGGATCGCCCGTCCCCTCGAGCTCGGCGGCCCGGGCGTCGGAGGGTCGGGCCCGCGGGGTCGGCGTCTCGGGAGGTGCCGCTCCCGCACCGTCGCCGCTCCCCTCGGGACGCGCCTCGGGAGCGAAGGGAGCGGGCTCCGCCAGTGCGCGAGGTCCCTCGGGCGCCGCGCGAGGGGCAGGGATCGAGTCGGGGTCGAGCGGCCGCTCGGCCGGGTGCCGGGGCGGTGGGATGGCCCGGAGCCGAGCATCCTCGCTGTCGGTGGAAGGCTCCGGCTGGGTCGCGGGTGCCTGCCGCCCCAGCTCTGGATCCGGGGCGCTCGCGGGAGCTTCGCGCCGGCGCATCCGCGGCGCTGGAATCGCCGACAGGAGATTCCGTCCCGCCTCGCCCTGGGGAGGCGGAATCCGCTCTAGGTCGCCGGTCTCGCCGCTCCGGGCCGAGGGAATCTGGCCGCGCAGGCTGGAGGGGACCTCGGCGGGGTCGGTCGTGTAGTGCGCGATCCCGCTCGAGTCCACCCACTTGTAGACCGTGGCGTGAGCGCTGCCAGCGCCTCCGCATAGCGCGAGCAGCGAGGTCGCCAGGACCCGAGCCAGCATCGACCGACGGCTGCCGGAACTCCGCACTCCCGATCCGCACTCCCCGTTTGCACCGGATGCCGCACCGGATGCGCGCCGCACGTACCCCGCGGACTCGCGTCGCTCCAGAGATGGCGCACGTTCGACGTGCACTCGAGGACACGCGAGGATCGGGCGCGCCTGTCGGGATCCCCGTCGAGATTCGCGACCCGCCGGGCCCGGGTGCGATGGACCCAGCGAGTCGCGGATTCTACGGGCGGTCGGGGCACTGTCAAGCCGCGCCGCCCGCTCAGCGGATGCGGCGCGGGAGGTGCGGGTCGCGAGCTGGAGCGAGCCCATGGGGTCACGCGAATCGCTCGCCCGGTTCACTGCTCGGCTGCGGAGGCCCGCGTCTTCGGTCGCTTGCAGCGCTTCCCCGCCCGGCATGCCAGTTGCTCCATCGGGGGTCATGTGGCCCCTCGCAGGCATCGTCGCGTCCTGGCTGGTCGCCCCCCAGCCGGGCATGGCGGGAGGGTCCGGTGCCGTGCTCTCAGAGCGGGGAGGCTCCCTGGTCGCGGGCACCGAGCGCGGTCTCTTCCTCGACTCTCCGGCCGGCTGGCTCCGGCTGCCGGTACGCGGGGCGGTTCACGACCTGGCGCAGGGGCCGCAAGGCCTGTGGATCGCCACCGAGAACGTCCTCTACTGGTGGCCGAACGGCGACCGGGCCCCGCGGGCCGTGTCCGTGGCGGCGGGCGCGAGGGTTCGCTCCCTCGCGGTCGCGCGGCAGGGGGAGGTCTGGGCCGCGACGGACGTGGGCCTCTTCCGGCGGGTCGCTGGGACGCGCTTCGAGCGGGAGGGCTCCATCCCCGCAGGCAGGGTCGTGGCCGTGCGAGCGGCGGGCGACGAGGTCTGGGCCTCGGCGAGAGGTCGGATCTGGCGCCTGCAAGGGCGCGGCGGCTTCGAAGCGGTGCTTCGGGCCCAGGATCCCCGGCGGTGGACGCTCATCGCGGTGGCTCGGCTTCCCGGCGGAGACCGACTGCTCGCGGTTCCGGAGGGACTCTGGAGGCTCCGATCGCGCGGCGCCCCCGCACCCGGCGGCGCCCCCGCGCCCGGCGGCGCCCCCGAGTGGATCGCCGTGACGGAGCGGGAGCTGACGGGGCTGGCGGTCTCTGGCGACGGGGTGTGGCTCACGGGTGCCCAGGGGCTCACCCGCTACCGGCTGGACGAGGGGTCGCCGGCAGTCGGGTCGCCGGTCCGGGTGCTCACGCACCCGGCACTCGCCCTGCACCGGCATGCGGAGGCCCTGCGGGTGGCGACCTCGACGGGAGTGGTGCAGGTCGCCCTCGAGGCCCGTGCTCGCTCGGCGAGCGATCGGGCTGGTGCGCCTGGGCCCCTGGCCTTCGTGGCGCCCCGCTCGAGCGCACCCGAGGCGGGGGCCGGCTCGGCGCACAGCTTCTGGCGCTTCGGGGGCGAGGTGCTCGACTACCAGGATCTGGGTCCGCAGGCGTTTCGAGAGCTCGAGCGACGCGCCCGGGGAGCGGGCTGGCTGCCGGTCGTGCGAGCGACCCTCCGCGCCGACCACGACCGAGCCTCCGATCGCGACCGCGACCAGGTCTTCAGCAGCGGAGCGGTACGCGCTCTCTTGGATCGCGGCCGCAAGCAGGACACCGGAGTGTCCCTGGACCTGCAGCTCACCTGGAACCTGGCACGCCTGCGCGATCCGGACGACTCGATCGCGATCTCGCGCGAGAGGCGAGAGCGCATCGAGCTGCGCGACCAGGTGCTCGACCGCGTCACTCGGCTCTACTTCGAGCGGGAGCGGGTGCTCGAGAGTCTGTCCGCGCTCGCGCCGCAGGCTCCGGAGCGTTCGAGCCTGGAGATTCGAGAGCGGGAGCTGCGGGCGGGCCTGGACGGCTGGAGCGGCGGCGCGTTCACGCGGCGCCTGCGAGGCGCCGCTCCCGGCTCCCGCCCTTCCGCTGCGCCGCGTTCCCCACTCCCCCTCCTGCCCTCACCCCCCTCGACTGGGAGCTCCAGATGACCCGATCCAGCAGACTCGCCGGCCTCGTCCTGTCCCTCGTGCTCGGAGCGGTGTTGCATCCCGCACCGGCCCTGGGGACGCCACTCCTGCTCAGCGAGGTGCTCTACGATGCGACCGGCGCCGATGACGGCAAGGTCTTCGTGGAGCTCTTCGGCCCCTCGGGGTTCGACCTCGGCGGCTTCACCCTCGAGGGGGTGAACGGAGCGGATGGGCGCGTGGGGCCGGTGCTCCCCCTGTCGGGGCTGATTCCCGGCGACCGCTTCTTCGTGGTCGCGGACGTGGCTTCGGGGGTCACGGGCGTGGCGAACGCAGACCTGATGCTCGACTTCGACCTCCAGAACGGACCCGACTCGGTGGTCCTTCGGGATCCGGCCGGCAGCGTCGTGGACGCCCTCGGGTACGGGAGCTTCGCGGCCGGCGAGATCTTCGCGGGCGAGGGCAACCCTGCAGCGGACCCCTCCGCCGGCAGCAGCGTCGCCCGCGTGTTCGCAAATCTCGACAGCGACGACAACCAGGTCGACTTCCAGTCGCAATCGCTGCCCACGCCCGGCTTCGGACCCGTGGCGATTCCCGAGCCCGACAGCGCCTGGCTGCTTGTGGCCGGATGCCTGTGCGCGTCGGCGCTGCGGCGTCGCAGCCCTCGGGAGAGCCGGTCTCCGGGTCTCTGAACGAGCCCCCTCCCGCCGCAGGCGGCCGCTCTGGCGGCTGCCGCCGGGCGTCGCGGCTCGCGCCGCGGCGCCCGGTCCTGCGCGGTCCCGAGCGGCCCGGAGGCTCCAGCTCGCGGTCCAGCCGAGCCCGGGAGCTGCGAGGGCGCTTGAGACGCCGGGGTCCGCGCCCGATAGGTTCGGGGAGAGCAGCTGCTACAGTTCGGCGGGGAGGAACGGTTGGTCGGCGGCTTCAACACGAACGTGCGCTATCGGGGGCGCACCTTCCACGTGCAGACCGAGGACAGCGGACCCTCGCGGCCGCACATCGTCACGCTCGTGTACGAGGGCGGGACGATTCTCCACTCCAAGAAGCAGAGCTACGCGAAGGCCGAGGGTACCGGAGCCGACGCTGTGCGCGACAGGATGGAGAGTCAGCACCGCGAGGTCGTTCGCGATCTCAAGAGCGGGGCGCTCGATGGTCCCCTTGGGCTATCCCCCGGGCGGGTCCTCGAGTTCGGCGACGGCATCGTGACCGATCGCTCTCTCTGCGAGGTGATCCTCTCTCACCTGGCGGCCTAGCTCGACCGCTCGACGCTCCCTCCTCCCGCGCTCCCATGATCCAGATGTACCACGTGGACAAGCGCTACGAGGCCGGCTCCTACGGGATCCGCGACGTCTCCCTGCGCGTCGAGCGCGGGGAGTTCGTCTTTCTCACGGGATCGAGCGGCGCCGGAAAGACGACCCTGCTGCGACTGCTCTTCGCCGCGGAGCATCCGAGCGCCGGACAGATCCTCGTCGCCGGACGCAACGTAACCCGCATTGCACCTTCCCGCGTGCCGGAGCTGCGTCGCGAGATCGGCGTGATCTTCCAGGACTTCAAGCTGCTGCCGGATCGCAACGTCTTCGACAATGTCGCGGTCACGCTCGAGATCGCGGGCGCGCCGCGTCGAGAGCTGCGTGCGCGCGTGTGGAGCCTGCTCAAGCGACTCGGTCTCGGCCACCGTCTCGATCACCTTCCGCGCGCCCTCTCGGGCGGCGAGCAGCAGCGTGTCGCGATCGCGAGGGCCCTGGTGGACGACCCGCCCCTCCTGCTCGCGGACGAGCCCACCGGCAACCTGGACCCGGAGCTCGCGCTCGACATCATGGACATCATCGCCGACGCCCACGCGCGCGGAACCACCGTGGTCGTGGCCACGCACGACCCGACCCTGCTGGAACGCTATCGCCATCGGCGGCTGGGGCTCGAGGCCGGCAGGCTGGTCCTCGACCGCGCATCCGACGCGTTCACGTCCGGCATCGAGCGCGGCTCCCTTCGCTCGGGCGCATGAGCGTGCCATGAACCCCCGCGCCCTGCGCCGGATCTGGGCGGCAACGCGCTCCGGTCTCCGTGGCATTCGTGCGACCTCGGCCGCGTTCTCCGCCTCGGTCGTCACACTCACGGCCGGCCTGGTGATGGTGGGCGCCTGCCTGCTGGCCGTCGAGAACCTGCAGGGTGTCCTCGATGCGCTCGGCTCGGAGCTCGAGGTCGTCGCGTTCCTGGCGGATCCCCTCGAGCCCGCCGCCCGGGCGGAGCTCATGGCCCGGGTTGGGCGCTTCGAGGGAGTCTCGGGCGTGCGCTTCGTCTCGCGCGCAGAGGCGCTCGAGCGGCTGCGTCGAGATCTGGGCCGCGACTCGGACGTGCTCGAGGGTCTGAAGCACAATCCCCTGCCGGCATCGCTCGAGGTACGCCTGGAGCCGGCCCAGCGGACTCCGGAGCGGGTTCGAGGGCTGGCGGCGCGGCTCGAGAGCGACCCGGCCGTGGACGAGGTGCGCTACGGGGCCGAGTGGGTGGCGGGCTACTCGCGTCTGCTGCGGGCGCTCTCGTGGCTGGGAGTCGGGCTCGGCGGGCTCGTGACGGCGGTCCTGCTCGCGATCGTGGCGGGCACGATCCGGCTCGGCGTGCACGCCCGCGCCGAGGAGATCGAGATCCAACGCCTGGTGGGTGCCGGGGGGTGGTTCGTCCGGCTTCCCTTCTGCCTCGAGGGCGCGCTCTCGGGCCTACTGGCGGCCACCCTCGCGGCCGCCGTCCTGTGGGCCGTCTTCGTCGCCGCGCTGCCGCTCTGGCGAGGCCCCTTCGAGTTCCTGCTGGGCCGGATCGAGCCGCGCTTCTTCAGCCCCCTCGAGCTGGTGCTGCTGCTCGCTGCGGGTGCGGGCCTGGCGGTGCGCTCGTATCGCTGGCACGCCTGGACGCCGACGCGTGAGCAGCGGGCGTGCGCTCTCGTGCGTGGCCGCCGGGCTTGCGCTCCTGGCTGCTCTGTGTGCCCGCGGGGCGAACGCGGAGCCGGAGCAGGGCCGGCTGAGCGAGATTCGTCGCGAGATCGCCGAGCGCGAGGCGCGCGCGCGCGACTTCGCGACCGAGGCCGAGGGCTATCTCGGTGAGATCGAGGCGATCGATCGCGAGCTCACCGAGACGCGGCGCAGTGTCCGGGTGCTGCGTCGCCGGCGCCGCGAGGCGCAGGCAGAGCTCGCGCAGGCGCGCGCTGCCGAGCAGCGGTCCCGCGAGGAGCTGGATCGCCTCCACGAGGCCCTGCAGAGACGGCTCGTGGCGCTCTACAAGGCGGGCGTGGCGCTCGGGACGCCGATTCTCTCGAGCGCGGGCGATGCGGCCCGAATGGTGCGCACGCGCAGCGGCCTCGAGCGGGTCGTCGCGCAGGACCGACGCCTGTTCGCCCGCCACCGGCGGGCACGGGCGACCCTTGCTGCGGCACGCGCCCGGGCGGAGTCTCTGGTCGCCGAGCTCGCGAGCGCCAGGCGCGAGGTCGCGCGCCGCGAGGACCGGATCCGCCAGAGGCTCGCGGAGCGGCGAAACCGGGTCGCGCTCCTGCGCACGCGCTCCACGCTCGAGCGCAGAGCGGCGAAGGAGCTGCGAGCCGCGGCGGCGCGGCTGAGTGAGGCGCTCGATTCGCTGCCCCGGGGCAGCCCTCCAGGGGTGGGGAGCGGCCTCGTCCGAGGGAAAGTCCCCCCACCCGTCTCCGGCGCCGTGCGGCTCGGATTCGGGCGGCAGCACGATCCGGAGTTCAACACGGAGACCCTCCACAACGGCGTCGAGATCGCCGCCGACCCCGGTGCACCCGTCGCGGCGGTCGCCGACGGCCGGGTCCTCTTCGCGGGATGGTTTCGCGGCTACGGTCGGATCGTGATCCTCGACCACGGCCGGGGGGATGTGACCGTCTCGGCGCACCTGGATCAGCTCAGGGTGAAGGCGGGAGATGCCGTGGTACAAGGGGATGAGATCGGGACGGTGGGCGAGACTGGCCCGTTGTCCGGTCCCGGGCTTTACTTCGAGATCCGGGTGGACGGCAAGCCCGTCGATCCGGAGCAATGGCTGGCGCACGACCCCGGCGGGCCGAGTGGAACCGCAGGGGCGGGCGTCCTGGGATTGGGAGCTCCGGGGAGCGTGCAGGGAGAGCCATGAGGAAATTCCGTGTTCTGTCGGTTCTGGGCCTCGGGGTCCTCGTCGCGGTGCTGGTGCTCGCGGGCCAGATGCGAAGCTTCGCGCGCCCCCACTACTCCGACCTGGCGCTGCTCTCCAACGTGCTCCACCTCGTCGAGCAGCACTACGTCACCGAGGTCGACGATCGCAAGCTGATCGAGGGGGCGTTGAATGGCATGCTGGCCACCCTGGATCCCCATACGTCCTACCTGACGCCGGAGTTCTACAAGGAGGTCCAGCTCGACACCAAGGGAGAGTTCGAGGGGCTCGGGATCGAGATCACGAAGCAGGACGGCTACGTCACC
Organism: Myxococcota bacterium; assembly: GCA_046757685.1. Classification (GTDB taxonomy): domain Bacteria; phylum Myxococcota_A; class UBA9160; order SZUA-336; family SZUA-336; genus JBHHYV01. Next base: position 21,165 of record JBHHYV010000026.1, on the reverse strand, counting down.
GTCGTCTCTCCGATCGACGGCACGCCCGCGGCGCGCGCCGGCATCCGGCCGCGCGACCAGATCGTGGCAGTCTGTCCGGAGCTGACCGAGACGTCGTGTCTGAGCACCAAGGACATGACGCTCCTCGAGGCGGTCAAGTACATGCGAGGTCCCAGGGGCTCGAGCATCATGCTGCAGATCCAGCGCGAGGGTGAGGTCTCTCCCAAGCCCTTCGTGATCGTTCGCCAGTCGATCCAGGTGCCGAGCGTGACCGTACGCATGCTCGAGCCCGGGATTCCCTACGCGCGCATCAGCCAGTTCCAGGAGCGGACTGCCAAGGACCTCGCCGCCGGGCTTGCCAGGGCGGCGAAGGACGGTCCCATCCAGGGCTTGGTCCTCGACCTTCGCGACAACCCCGGCGGGCTGCTGGACCAGGCGGTGAAGGTGGCGGACCTCTTCCTCTCGGATGGTCTGATCGTGTTCTCCGAGGGGCGCGAGGGCGCCAACCGGATGGAGTGGCATGCGACGGCCCCCGGGACCCAGCCCGGCTACCCGATGGTCGTGATCGTCAACGGAGGCAGCGCCTCCGCGTCCGAGATCGTTGCGGGCTCCCTGCAGGACCACAAGCGAGCCCTCGTGCTCGGAAGCGAGACCTTCGGGAAGGGATCGGTCCAGACGATCATTCCCCTCGAGGATGGCTCGGGCCTGCGCCTGACGACGGCGCTCTACTACCTGCCGAGCGGCCGCTCGATCCAGGAGGTTCGGGTGCAGCCCGACGTGATCGTCGATCCCTACTCGGAGGCGGAGCTCGCGGCCCTCGAGAAGGAGGGGGAACGACCGAAGACGCTGGGCGAGGAGCACCTGCAGCGGCACCTCACGGCCGCGCGCGAGCGGAAGAAGCCCGAAGCCAAGCACCCCGCGGGCGAAGAGGATCCGGCGGCTGCAGACGCGCGGGACCGCCAGCTCAGCCGGGCGCGCGACCTGCTGCGATCCTGGAAGATCTTCTCGACGCTGCGGACGACACCGCAGGCCTGAGCGAGCGAGGGGCGGGACCCCGTGAGCTTTCCGGGCTAGCCTCGCTTCGATGGCGCTACAAGAGCTCGAGCCGGGCGGTGCTCCCGTCTGGAGCGTCAGCGAGCTGCTCTCCGCGCTCAAACGCGACCTCGCCGCGCTGGGGGAGTGCGTCGTGGAGGGCGAGATCTCGTCGCTCTACCGCTCGCGGCCGGGACATCTCTACTTCGATCTTCGGGACGAGGAGTCGCTCCTTCCGGCAGTCCTCTTTCGCGGCTCGCAGCGGGACCTGGGCTTCGAGCTCCAGGAGGGAATGCAGGTGCGCGTTCGCGGGCGGCTCGACGTCTACGCGGTCCGCGGTCGCCTGCAGCTGATCGCCTCCCGCGTCGAGCCCTCGGGAGAGGGGGCGCTGCGAGCGGCCTTCGAGCGCCTCAAGGCGCGTCTCGAGGCCGAGGGCCTCTTCGACCCGGCCCGCAAGCGCGCACTGCCTTTCCTTCCAAGCTGCATCGGGGTGGTGACCTCGCTCGGGGGCGCCGCCATCCACGACCTGCTGCGAGGGCTGCGGCGGCGCGCAGTCGGAGCGGAGATCCTGGTCTTCGGCTGCGCGGTCCAGGGCGAGAGCGCCTGGCGCGAGGTCATCCATGGGCTCCAGCTGCTCGACGCCCACGAGAAGGTCGACGTGATCGTCGTGACCCGCGGCGGGGGGTCGATCGAGGACCTCTGGACCTTCAACCGCGAGCCGGTCGTGCGCGCCCTCGCGGAGCTCCAGACCCCGGTGGTCTCCGCGATCGGCCACGAGGTGGACTGGGTGCTCTCGGACCTGGCGGCGGATGCTCGCGCCGCCACGCCGACGGCCGCGGCGGAGCTCCTGCTGCCCGACGGCCGCGAGCTCAGCGAGCGTGTGCGGGGGCTGGAGCGCCGAATGGCGACCCACACGCGTCGCGTGCTTGCGGCGCTGGAGCAGCGGCTGCAAGGGCTGCGGCGTGGCCTGATCCACCCTTCCGAGCGGCTCGATGCCCTCGGGGACCGGCTCGGTGCCGCGGCGCGACGGCTGCCGCGCGCAGCGCGCCGCGGGCTCGAGGTCGGGCAGGGCCGGCTCGCTCCCATTCCGGGTCGACTCCGGCGGGTTCTCGCGGCCCGGCTCGAGCGATCCGAGCGCCAGCTCGCGGCGGCGGGCGGTCGCCTGCAGGCGCTGTCTCCACTCGCGGTCCTGGGCCGCGGCTATGCGATCGCCCGTCGCGAGGCCGATGGTGCGATCCTTGTGCGTGCCGCCCAGGTCGAGCCGGGGGAGTCGATCCGCCTGCGACTGGCGCGGGGAGAGCTCCGCGCCCGGGTCCGGTCCCGGCGAGAGGAGCCGCTTTGAGTGCGAGAGCCAAGCAGGCCAAGCGCCCGTCCACCAGCAGCAAGGAGGCACCCGCGCCGGTCTCGTTCGAGGCGGCCCTCGAGGCTCTCGAGGCCCTCGTCGAGAATCTCGAGGGGGGAGGCCACAGCCTCGAGGAGTCGCTCGAGAGCTTCGAGCGGGGAGTTCGGCTGGTTCGCGTCTGCTCCGAGCGGCTCGACGCTGCGCGCCTGCGCCTGGCGGAGCTGGAGCAGGGCCCGGACGGCCTGAGGGAGCGGGAGATCGAGCTGGGGGAGGACGAGTGACTCCGGAGGAGCGATTCCAGGCGGCCGGCCACGGGCCTTCCGCGCCTCCTCGCGGCACTGCGAGCGGGCTCGAGGAGTTCCTGCGCGACAGCCGGGAGCGGGTCGACGGATACCTCGAGAAGGTCCTTCCGCCGGCCTCCGAGCCCCCGCTGAAGCTGCACGCCGCTATGCGCTACGCCGTCTTTTCGGGGGGCAAGAGGCTGCGGCCGGCCCTGGCGTTCGCTGGGGCCCAGGCCTGCGGCGCAGATCCGGAGTGCGCCCTGCCCGTAGCGGCCGCGGTGGAGCTGGTGCACGCCTACTCCCTGGTCCACGACGACCTGCCCGCGATGGATGACGATACGCTGCGCCGCGGACGTCCCACGGTCCACGTCCGCTTCGACGAGGCAACGGCGATCCTGACGGGTGACGCGCTGCTGACCGAGGCCTTCGCAGTCCTGGGCCGCGAGCCCGAGGTGCGGGAGCTCGTGTCCGCCCTGGCTCACGCCGCCGGCTCGCGCGAGCTGGTCGGGGGCCAGGCGGATGACCTCGACTTCGCGCTCGAGGGCGCGGATGCCGAGAGCATCGTCGGGATCCATCGCCGCAAGACTGCGGCGCTCTTTCGCTTCGCGGTGGTCGGGGGCGGTCGGGCCGCCGGGGGGGACGCCGCGGCCCTCGAGGCGCTCGACCGGTTCGGCCTCGAGTACGGTCTGGCCTTCCAGCTGGCCGACGATCTCGATGACGCCAGCGAGGCTGCGGGCGGGGCCTGCACGGCCCTGGGGGTGCTGTCGGTCGAGGCCCTGCGGGAGCGCTGTGTGGCGGGACTCTCGAGGGCCCGAGCGGCGCTCGATCCGCTCGGACCCGGCTCCCAGATGCTGCGCGCCCTGGGCGAGCGGCTGGCGAGCCAGCTACCGTAGGCGCACATGAGCTCACTCCTGGACGGGATCTCCACGCCCGCTGACCTGAGACGGCTTCCCGAGGAGCAGGTGCCGGCGGTCGCCGAGGCGCTGCGCGCAGAGATCATCGACGTGGTCTCCCGCACCGGCGGCCACCTGGCGGCGAGCCTGGGGGCGATCGAGATCGCCGTCGCCCTCCACCGTACCTTCGATACGCCCCGGGACCGCCTGATCTGGGACGTCGGCCACCAGGCCTACGCGCACAAGATGCTCACGGGTCGCCGGGCCGCGTTCCCGACCCTCGGACGGGCGCACGGACTCGGCAAGTTCCTGCGGCGATCGGAGTCGGAGTACGACGTCTTCGGCGCGGGCCACGCCGGCACCTCGGTCTCGGCGGCGGTCGGAATCGCCGAAGCGATCCGTCGCCGGGGCGGCGACGAACGGGTGGTCGCGGTGATCGGGGACGGCGCGCTGACCGCCGGGATGGCCTACGAGGGTCTCAACAACGCCGGCTTCCTGAAGCTCACCAACCTGATCGTCGTGCTGAACGACAACGGGATGTCGATCTCGCCCAACGTGGGGGCGCTGTCCCGCTCCCTGGCCCGCCGCTGGTCCGATCCCATGGTTCGCCGGCTCAAGCACCGCGTGCGCTCGGTCCTGGAGCACCTGCAGCTGCCCGGCGTCGACCTGGTCGATCTCGCGCACCGGGCGGAGCAGGCCTTCAAGGTCTTCATCTCCCCGGCCCTGCTCTTCGAGGGGCTCGGCTTCAACTACATCGGGCCCCTCGATGGACACGATGTTCCCGCGCTCCTGCGGGCCTTCCGGAACGCCCGTGACATGAAGGGTCACGACCAGCCGCTGCTGGTCCACTGCGTCACCCGCAAGGGCTACGGCTACGAGCCCTCCCAGTCCGACCCCCTCAAGTACCACGGTGTGTCGCGCTTCGAGGTCTCGTCGGGAGCCATGGCTCCCTCGGGCGGGGGCCCACCCTCGTGGACCTCGGTCTTCAGCGAGGCGCTGATCCAGCTGGGCCACAGCGATCCGCGCATCCTGGGGATCACGGCCGCGATGGCCGGCGGAACCGGGCTCAACCGCTTCGAGCAGGCGTTCCCGGACCGGTTCTTCGATGTGGGCATCGCCGAGCAGCACGCGGTGACCTTCGCCGCGGGCCTTGCCACCGAGGGGCTCAAGCCCGTCTGTGCGATCTACTCGACCTTCCTGCAGCGCGCCTTCGACCAGGTCGTGCACGACGTCTGCGTGCAGAACCTCGATGTGACCTTCGTCCTCGACCGGGCCGGGGTGGTCGGCGCCGACGGGGCGACGCACCAGGGTCTCTACGACCTGGCCTACCTGCGGGCGCTTCCGCACATGATCGTGATGGCTCCCCGGGACGACAACGAGCTGCGCCAGATGCTGCGCACGGCCATCGAGTTCCCGGGTCCCGCCGCCATCCGGATTCCGCGCGGAGCGGCGGACGGCGTACCTCTCGAGGAGGAGATCAAGACCATCAAGATCGGCGAGGCCGAGCTGCTCCGCGACGGCGGGGACGTGGGCCTGATCGCGCTCGGGTCGCGGGTACGCCCCTCGCTCGAGGCGGCCGAGGTGCTGTCGGCCGAGGGAATCCGCGCCGCCGTGCTGAACGCGCGCTTCGCGAAGCCCCTCGACGAGAGGAGGATCGTGGAGCTCGCCCGCCGCTGCCGTGGGCTGGTCACCATCGAGGAGCACAGCGGCTTCGCCGGGTTCGGAGAGGCCGTGCTCGGGGTGCTCGCCCGCCACGATGTGCGCGTGCCGGTGAGGGTGCTGGGAGTCCCGGATCGCCTGGTCGAGCATGGCCCGCCGGACGAGATCCTGACCGAGATGGGACTCGAGAGCGAGGGGATCGCGCGCGCGGCGCGCGAGCTCGCCGCGGAGCCTTCCCCCTCGCCGGCTTCCGCCTGACAGGGCGGTGGCCCGCCGCGTCCGTGTCGACCAGCGGGTGCTGCAGCTGGGCCTCGAGTCGAGTCGCAGCCGGGCCCGGGCGCGGATCCTGGCCGGTGACGTGCGCTCCGGCGACCGGGTCCTCGACAAGCCCGGCCAGCTGATTCCTCCCGAGACTCCGCTCCAGCTCCGCGAGCGCCGCCGCTACGTCTCGAGGGGAGGCGAGAAGCTCGCCGGGGCGCTCGATGCGCTCGCCATCGATCCCACCGGCCTGCGCTGCGCGGATGCGGGTGCCTCGACCGGGGGCTTCACCGATTGCCTGCTGCAGCGAGGGGCCGCGACGGTGCTCGCGATCGACGTGGGCTATGGACTGCTCGACCTCGGGCTCCGGCGGGACCCGCGCGTCGAGGTCCTGGAGCGCACGAACGTCCGCACCCTGGAGCTTCCTCCCCAGCGGCCGCGCTTCGACCTGGTCACGGCAGACCTGGCCTTCATCTCGCTGCGCCTCGTGCTCCCGCGCCTCGTGGACCTGGCCCGCCCCGGCGGACAGCTGCTGCTCCTGGTCAAGCCGCAGTTCGAGCTTCAGCGCCGCGACGTCGGCTCGGGCGGGGTGGTCCGCGATCCCCGTCTGCGGGAGCGCGCGCTCGTTGGAGTGCGGGAGGCCGCGCTCGCGCGGGGCCTGCAGGTGCTGGGAGACGTCGAGTCCCCGCTGCCCGGACCGAGCGGGAACCGGGAGCACTTCCTGTGGCTCGAGCGTCCGGCGGCTCCGGAGGCTGCCTCCCAGAGGTCCCCGGAAAAGGGCTCTTGCCGCACGACTCCCGAGACGTAGACTAGGCGTGAACGGGAGGCGTGGAATGTCGGTCGTGAATCTGACTGAGGCTGCGGCGAGCAAGGTCAAGGAGCTGATGGCGCGGGATGGCCGCGATGGCTACGGCCTGCGGCTCAAGGTCGTCGGAGGCGGCTGCGCCGGCCTGCAGTATCAGCTCATGTTCGACGACTCGGTCGGTGACTGGGACGAGGAAGAGCAGCAGTGCGGCGTGCGCGTGCTGGTCGACTCGAAGAGCGCGATCTACCTGGTCGGCACGACGGTCGACTACGTCGACGACCTGAACGGCGCGGGCTTCAAGATCGAGAATCCGAACGCCTCGTCCACCTGCGGCTGCGGCCAGTCCTTCGGCGCCTAGACGCCGCTCCGGCTGCCGCTGGGATTCCCGCTCGGACTTCCCGGTCGGATGAAGGTGAGTCGGGGCTCTAGAACTTGGGCATCCGACCCCGGGCCAGGCGCGTGGTCGTGAAGAGCTCGTCGGGCACCGCCGTATCGATGAGCAGGTTGCGGATGCGGCGCAGCGTGCGGCTTCCGCTGCGCAGGTCGAGCATCTCGTCCTCCATCGGGACCCACCAGCCGAATTGCAGCGACACCTTGTCGGCGGGCACCGAGAGCCGCTTCCACAGGCCCCGGTCGTCGAAGTAGTCGCTGCGCAGGATCACCGGCCGCGAGGTCGAGAGCCACACCAGCACCATGGTGTAGGGCCCCGCGAAGGGCCGCAGCCGCAGCACCCGGCACGGCTCGCCCTCCACCTCCTCGGAGCCGAGGACCTCGATCCGAAAGTCGTCGGCGCGCTTGGCGCGAAAGTCCTCGTAGGAGAAGTCCGTGCCAAACAGGGGCCAGCCGCGGCGGCCGGCGCTCATCGGGCGCACCTGGCCGTGGGGTCCGTCGCTGACGAAGATCCGGTCGCGCTCCCCGGGCCGCTGGAAGAGCAGGGCGCGGGTGGCGCTGCGGCCGCCGCTCGCGCTGTAGACGAGGGTCCGGGTCTCCCCGCCGCTCTGCTTGCGACCGAAGGCGAAGCGCACGCCGCTGCTCTTCCGGGGACCCCGGACCGTCATCTCGACGCCTGCGAGAATGTCGGCGCCGTACAGGTTGTGGAAGGCGCGGTCGAGAGCCTCGCGGGCATGCGAGCCATCGAACGCGCACAGGCACGGAAGCGCGAGGCATACGACGGCGAGTCTCCAGCCCATCACCCGCTGCATCGGGCACGCGGGGGGGGATCCTGAGCCGTTGCAGAAGGCCGATCAGAAGCGCGGAAAGTGCTGCACGCGCAGGTTGTGCCGGGTGAACAGGCGGTGGGGCAGCGTCGCTCCCTCGACGACGCGCCGCAGCCAGAGGTCGACGCGATGGCCGTCGTCGGCGCGCTCGATGCGACGGTGCGAGGGCAGCGAGCGCCCCTCGAAGTCCCGGATCTCCCTCGGGTCGATCGTGACCCGCGAGCGCATGCGGCCGCCGCGCGAGTAGCGCGCCTCGAGGGCGAAGGGAAGATCGGGCGAGATCGCCAGCTCGAGCCGGTCGTACCAGACTCCCCGCCGGCGGGGCACCCCGCGCACGACGCGACAGCGCACTCCCCGGATGGTCTCGCGCTCCGCTTCGGTCCACTCGAGCTCCGCGGCCGTCGTGGGGCGGAGCTCGTGGAGCGGAAAGACCTCGAAGATCGGCTGCTCCTCGAGCGGGCCGGCCGGGACGCGGATCGCACGCCGAAGTGTCGGCCAGTAGACGATGAGCTCGTCCCCCTCGCCGGGCCGGCTCCGCAGCAGTGCGGCGGAGCGACGAAGCTCGAGCGGCGAGAGGATGTCGATCAGCAGCTCCGTCTCGCGCTCCGTGTAGCGGCGTGCGATCGCGAAGCTGGCGCGCACCGGTCCGCTCTCGACCTCGTAGGCCTCGAGCGCACTGAACCCGAAGAGCGCGCGGAAGTGGCGGTCGGCGAGCTCGCCGGGACCGATGCCGGAGCTCGCCAGCGCGACGCCACTCGAGAGCAGCACGCTCGCGGCCGCGATCCAGCTTCGAAGGCGGTGCGCCGGGAGCATCTCCGCCCCTCCACGCCGGTCGTGTGGGCGCACCCGGAGCATAGCCTCTCCTGCGGGACGACGGGCGACGCTACACTGGCTCGATGGACCGGGAGCGTCCGATCTACCTGGATCACCACGCGACGACGCCCTGCGATCCGCGGGTCGTTCGCGCCATGCAGCCCTACTGGACGGTCGCCTTCGGCAACCCCGCCTCCCGCACCCACCGCTACGGCTGGGAGGCCGAGCACGCCGTCGAGATCGCCCGCCGCGAGCTCGCGGCCCTGATCGGCGCGAGCTCTCGCGACGTCGTCTTCACCTCGGGCGCGACCGAGGCGAACAACCTGGCGATCCTGGGGATCGCGCAGGCCGGGCACGGACACCACCTGGTCACGTGTGCGACCGAGCATCGGTCGGTGCTCGATCCCTGCCGGGCCCTCGAGAAGCGGGGCTTCCGGGTCTCGGTCGTCGGCGTCTCGCGCGAGGGAAGGGTCGATCTCGACCAGCTCGCGGGGGCGATCGAGCCCGACACGGGGCTGGTCTCGATCATGCTCGCGAACAACGAGATCGGTGCGATCCAGCCGCTCGCAGAGATTGCGAAGGTGGTCCACGAGCGGGGCGCGCTGCTGCACAGCGACGCGTCGCAGGCCGCGGGCAGGATCCCGGTCGACGTGAAGCGGCTCGGCGTCGACCTGCTCTCGTGGACCGCCCACAAGCTCTACGGTCCGAAGGGCATCGGCGCGCTCTGGGTGAGGCGTCGTCGGCCCCGGATCGAAGTCGCTGCGCAGGTCCATGGGGGCGGACACGAGAGGGGTCTTCGCAGCGGGACCCTCCCGGTTCCCCTCTGCGTCGGCTTCGGCGAGGCCTGCGCCCTGGCGCGACGCAGCCTCGAGGGCGAGTCGCTGCGGCTGGCGCAGCTGCGCGACCGCCTGCTGGCAGGGCTTTGCGCGCAGCTCTCGGGCGTGGAGCGGAACGGCCCGACGGACCCCTGTCTCCCGGGAAGCCTGAACCTGAGCTTCTCCGGCGTCGAGGCGGAGGCGCTGCTGCTCTCGCTTCCGGACCTGGCTCTCTCGAGCGGATCCGCATGCACGTCGGGCCGGCGCGAGCCCTCCCACGTCCTGTGGGCGCTTGGGCTCGATGCGCGGCGCGCCCTCTCGGCCATCCGCTTCGGGATCGGTCGCTTCAACACCGAGGCCGAGATCGACCGAGCCATCGACCTGCTGGTGCGCGAGGTCGAACGCCTGCGCGGCGTCTCCCGTGCGGCCGTGCGACGCTGAGCTCCCTCGTCGGCGGGGGCGCCGTGGCAGAGTCGGGGGGATTGGGGTACTGAGTGCGCCCGTCCCGCCCGTCCCCGGGCGACCGGCCCGGGGAGGACCGTGGAAGGGACGACACAAGAAGGGGTGGTGGAGGAGCCGATGAGCCGGGAGCCCAAGAGCAAGAACATCACCTGGAGTCACTCGAGCGTCGCGCGGCACGAGCGCTCGCAGCTTCTCGGCCACCGTGCGGTCACCCTCTGGTTCACCGGGCTCTCCGGCTCGGGCAAGTCCACGGTCGCCCTCGCGGTCGAGAAGCTCCTCGTCGACCGCGGCATCAGCGCCTATGTGCTCGATGGCGACAACATCCGCCAGGGTCTGAACTCGAACCTGGGCTTCTCACCCGAGGATCGAACGGAGAATATTCGCCGGATCGGCGAGGTCGCGAAGCTCTTCAACGACGCCGGCGTGATCGTGCTGACGGCGTTCATCTCTCCCTATCGAGCCGACCGCGACCGGGTTCGGGAGATCCTGCCCGAGGGCGAGTTCCTCGAGATCCTGGTCGATTGCCCCGTCGAGGAGTGCGAGCGGCGTGACGTGAAGGGCCTGTACCGGAAGGCTCGCGCGGGGGAGATTCCCGAGTTCACGGGAATCTCCGCTCCCTACGAGGCTCCGGAGGCTCCCGAGCTGGTGCTCCGGACGGCCGAGGAGGACCTGGAGCACAGCGTCCAGAAGGTGCTCGACCTGCTCGAGAGCCGGGGGGTCCTGGGTCCCCGCTAGGGGGGTCTCCGCTCCAGTCCCCGGCCGCGGAGCCGATCGGGCTTGTGGGGTCGGGTCCCCGAGCTTGCTAAAGTCGGTCTGGCGCTTCGTCTCTCGGGGCTCCGCCCTGGGAGTCCCGGGAGAGACCGCCGCCGCGTGGAGGACAGGTCGAGCCGATGAGGTCTTCGAGTCTCGCCTTCCCACGTGGAAGCCAGGGCGGGGCGCTTCGGCCCGGGTGGCTCGGGTCGCTGCTGCTCTCGGCGCTGCTCGCCGGGTGTGTCACTTCCCCCGCATCCAGGGTCACGCTCGCGCCCGCGGCCCCCGAGGCTCGGGCCGCCTCGGAGTTCCTGCGCGGCCAGGCGCTGGAGCTGGATGGACGGCTGGCGGAAGCCGCCCAGGCCTACGTCCGGGCTGCCGAGCTGGATCCGACCTCGGCGGAGCTGCAGCGCTACCTCTCCCGCGTTTGGATCCGGGCAGGCCAGCTGGATCGTGCCACCGGCTACGCGGAGCGCGCGCTCGAGCTGGAGCCCGACGACGCAGGAACGCGCCGGGCGCTGGCCGAGCTCTACACCTCGCAGCGTCGCTACCTGGATGCGGCGAAGCTGCTCGAGCCCTGGCACGCCGCGGGGAAGCTCGGCCCCAAGGATCTGCGCGGCCTCTTCCGCCTCTACCTCGAGAGTGGCCGCCTCGACGACGCTCGCGGAGTGGCGAACGAGCTGATCGAGACGGAGCCCGACAGCGTGGATGGCTTCCTGGCGCTCGGGGGAGTTCATGAGCGAGCCCAGGACTGGGAGGCGGCGGAGGCCGTCTACCGGGCCGCCCTCGAGGTGGCGCCGAAGATGGGCGCCCTCTACGCGGCCATCGCGCGGCTGCGTGCGCGCGCCGGGGACGACAAGGGCGAGGAGGCGATCTGGAGGCAGCGTCTCTCGGTGACGCCGGGGGATCCGACTGCCCTGTCGAGACTGTCGACACTCAAGGAGGAGCGCGGAGATCTCGCGGGTGCGATTCGAGATCTCGAGACGCTGCTCGAGCACCACCCCGATCAGCTGCAGGCGACCCTCCAGCGGGCCTACCTGCTCTCGCGGTCCGGCCGCTACCAGGAGTCGATCGGAAGCTTCAGCGAGGTGGCCCGCAAGCACCCGGAGCTGCACGAGGTGCGCTACTTCCTGGGCCTGGTCCAGCAGCAGGCGGGTCGCGCTGCCGAGGCGCTCGAGTCGCTGCGCTCGGTTCCCGAGGGCACCGAACGCTATGCGGATGCGCGGCGCCTGATGGCCGGCATCCTCGAGGACCAGGGGCAGCTGGACCAGGCCCTGGCCACTCTCGACGAGGCGGCCGCGAAGGTGCCCGGCGACGCCGATCTTCAGCTCTATCGCGCGACCCTGCTCCAGAAGTCGGGTCAGTCCGAGGACGCCGAGGCCCTGGTCCGCTCGCTGATTGCGAGGGCTCCGGACGATCCGGAGCTGGTCTACCAGCTGGGCGTGCTCCAGGGCGAGGCGGGCCACGAGGACGAGGCGCTCGAGACGATGCGCCAGGTGCTCGAGATGAATCCCGACCATGCCAGCGCCCTCAACTACCTGGGCTACACCCTCGCGGAGCGCGGTGAGAAGCTCGACGAGGCCGAGCGGTTGATCCGCCGCGCGCTCCAGCAGCGGCCCGAGGATGGCTACATCACCGACAGCCTCGGCTGGGTGCTCTACCAGCGGGGTCTCCAGGCGCTCGCCGCGGGTGAGGCGGATCGGGCGCGGGAGTCGGTCACCGGAGCCGTCGCGGCGCTCGAGCGGGCCGTCCAGCTGACCGACCCGGACGATCCGACGATCACCCGCCACCTGGCCGACGCGTACCGGGCGGTCTCTCGCTTCCCCGAGGCGATGGCGGCCTACCGGCGAGCCCTGGAGCTGGACCCGGATGCGAAGGAAGCTGCGGTGCTGCGCGAGCAGATCCGCGCACTCGAGATGCAGCTGGGCAGGGCGGCCGACGGGGGAAGCGAGTGAGCCGAGTCCCGGCGGTCGGCCTTGCACTGCTGCTCGCCGCCTGCACCATGCTCCCGCAGCGCCCCGTGCCCCGTCCGCTGGTTCCGGTCGCGGGGGAGCGGGAGCGACTGGACGGCTACGTGCGCAGGGCCGTGAGCGACGGGGAGTCCCGGAGCTCGATTCGTCTCACGGGCCGCCTGCAGCTCCGCTCGAGGTCGGGCTCGCTCCGGGTGCGCGAGGTGGTCCTCGCCCAGCGCCCGGCGCGCTTGCGAATGGAGAGTCTCGACTGGCTGGGTCAGACGCGCACGCTGCTCGTCAGTGACGGGGAGCACTACGCGTTCTTCGACGGTCGCGACCTGGAGCGGGGTCCGGTCGAGGACAGCCTGCTCCTCGATCGGCTCGGTCTCGACCTGGGTGTGCGCGAGGCGGTCGCGCTGCTGCTCGCCGCTCCGCCGCCGCACCTGGGGCGCCCGCTCGCAGTGTTCGCCCGCGGCGAGGGCCGCGTCGCTCGGCTCGACGACCACCAGCTCTCCTTCGACGCCCGGGGCCGCCTGCTCGGGATCGCGCGGTTGGCAGGGCCCAGCCGGGCGGGCTGGCAGGTGGAGTACTCCGACTGGGGCGAGGTGAGCGGGGGCCGCTACCCCGTCCACCTGGCGTTCTTCTTCCCCTCCACCTCCGTGGAGGTGCGGCTGGAGGTGAGGGAGGTCGAGCTGAATCCCCCGCTCGAGGCGGCGCTCTTCGAGCTTCCCGAGAGGTTCGGGGATTGAGGGAGCCCGTGCTTCGGCTCCGCGAGCTGCGGGTCTCGTTCCCGACCCCGACCGGCCGACTGACGGCGGTCGACGGGCTCGACCTCGACCTCTTTGCGGGCGAGACGCTGTGCATGGTCGGCGAGTCGGGCTGCGGGAAGTCCGTCACGGCTCTCTCGATCCTGCGCCTGCTGCCCGAGCCGCCGGCCGTGGTCGCGGCGCGCGACATCCTCTTCGAGGGTCGCGATCTTCTCTCGCTCGAGCGCGAGGAGATGCGACAGATCCGGGGCCGCCGGATCTCGATGATCTTCCAGGAGCCGATGACCTCGCTCAATCCGGTCTTCACGATCGGGAACCAGATCGCCGAGGTTCTGCAGGTGCACACGGACCTGTCGCGGGCGGCCCGCCGCGCTCGGGTCGCCGAGCTGCTCAACCTGGTGGGCATCCCCGAGCCCGAGCGACGCATGCGCGACTACCCGCACCAGCTCTCCGGAGGAATGCGACAGCGCGTGATGATCGCGATGGCTCTCGCCTGCGAGCCCGCAGTGCTGATCGCGGACGAGCCCACGACGGCGCTGGACGTCACGATCCAGGCCCAGATCCTGGATCTGATCGCGGGGCTGCAGAGACAGCTCGGGATGTCGATGCTCCTGATCACGCACGATCTGGGAGTGGTCGCGGAGACCGCCGACCGGGTGCTCGTCGTGTATGCGGGTCGCGTCGTCGAGAGTGCGCCCGTGGCCGATCTCTTCGCGTCTCCCCGCCACCCCTATACGCGCGGGCTCCTGCTCTCGATGCCGGGCGGGCCGGTTCCGCCGGGGACTCCGCTACAGGCCATCCCGGGGAGCGTCCCCGACATGGTTGGAGCCTTCCAGGGGTGCCGCTTCCGCGAGCGCTGCGGACGCGCCAGCGGTCGCTGCAAGGACGACGACCCCGTCCTCGAGCCGGTCCCCGGCAGCGCGTCGCACCGCGCCGCCTGCTTCCACCTCGAGCCGCCGAGTGGGGAGCCGAGGTGAGCGACGCGCTGCTCGAGGTTCGCGGACTCCGCAAGGCGTTCCCGGTTCGGGGCGGGGCCTTCGGGGGGCGGCGCTGGCTGCGCGCAGTCGCCGGGGTCGACCTTCGCGTGGAGGCGCGAGAGACGGTGGGTCTGGTCGGAGAGTCGGGCTGCGGCAAGTCCACCCTCGGACGTCTGGCGCTGCGTCTGCTCGAGGCCGACGCCGGAGAGATCCGCTTCTCCGGTCACGACGTGCGGCAGGCCAGTCGGGCCGAGCTGCGCAATCTGCGCCGCGAGATGCAGATCATCTTCCAGGATCCCTTCGCATCGCTCAATCCTCGCCTGACCATCGGCGATGCGGTGGGCGAGGGGCTCGCGATCCATCGCATCGCAACGCGCAGCGAGCGCCGGAAGCGCGTGGCGGAGCTGCTCGAGATCGTGGGCCTGCGAGCCGAGCACGCGCGCCGCTTTCCCCACGAGTTCAGCGGAGGTCAGCGTCAGCGGGTCGGGATCGCACGTGCGCTGGCGCTCGAGCCGCACTTGATCGTTGCGGATGAGCCCGTCTCGTCGCTCGACGTCTCGGTGCAGGCGCAGATCCTGAACCTGCTGCTCGATCTACAGGAGCGCTTCGGCATCGCGTACCTCTTCATCTCTCACGACCTGCGGGTGGTGCGGCACCTGGCCGACCGGGTCTACGTGATGTACCTGGGTCGGATCGTGGAGGAGGCGCCGGCGGAGCGGATCTACGCTCGGCCTCAGCATCCCTACACCGAAGCCCTGCTCTCCGCTGTGCCCTTCCCTGATCCGGGGCGCCGGCAGGAGAGGGTCGTGCTCGAGGGGGACGTCCCGAGTCCCATCTCGCCTCCCTCGGGCTGTCCCTTCCACCCGCGCTGTTCCCGCGCCGTCGAACGCTGCGAGCTCGAGATCCCGGCGCTTCGGCGGGTGGGTCCCGACCACCTTTCCGCCTGTCACCTGGCCCCGCTCTGAAGGAGGAGATCGACGATGCGGATCGAATACGACTTTGGCTTGACCCGGGTGGATGTGCCCCGCTTCTCGGTCCAGGCGACGGAGGGGCCGGACAAGCTCTTCACCCTGGCGACCCTGGTGCTGAACATCCTCTTCGAGCAGCAGCGCAGCGACATCGTCTTCCACAGTCCCAACCCCGACGAGCCCAACCGCAAGATCCAGTTCTTCAAGCACATCCTGACCGGCGCTCCCGGGGTCGGCGAGCTGCGCTTCGAAGAGGGAGAGTCGGGGAAGCTCGGAGGCGTCTACTTCCAGTGGCTCAGCGTGAGCGCGGCCGCGGACACCCCGTCCAGCGGTGGTGGCGCCTGAGGCTCTCCTCGATCACCTCGCGGCGTAGACGCTGCGCGTTCGGGAGCGGTCCCGCGCACGCGAGGTAGCGCGAGAAGGCCAGCTCGCGCAGCTCGGGGCCGACGCTGTCGGGAAGTGCCGCGTTCAGCTGGGCCAGGTTCTCCCCGCGGCGCTCCCGCGAGAGGGATCGGTCGAAGCGGACGCGGCGGTAGTCGAGCAGGCTCGGCACCGACCCGGGCCACCAGGCGATGTTGTTGGCCTTCAGGTCTGCGTGGTAGATGCCCTTTCGGTGCAGCTGGGCGAGGAGATCGCCGAGCGCGCGCGCCAGGTCCTGCGCGTGGGCCGCGGGGGCCGAGGCGAGCTCGCGGTCCACCCAGTCGCTGACCGTGGGTCCCGCGTCCTCCATCACGAGCCAGCGGTCGATCCAGGCGAGGGCGCGTGCGAGGGGGATGCCGCGGGCCTCGAGACCGGAGCCCGCGAGCCATGCTGCGCGCGCATCCCGCGCGTGGCGGTGTCGCTTGAAGATCCAGGCATCGACGCGGCAGAGGCGCTGCGACCCCTGCGCCTTCAAGAGCTCGGACCCCTCGCCGCTCGAGGTGGCGAGCGCGAGGCGACGCGCGAGCGCCTCGAGATCGACCTCGCGTCGCCGGAACCCGCGGCGCCCGCCCAGCTCGACGCGTGTGAAGCGACTGCTCTCGATCACGCAGCGGCGCGTCCGGCTCCCCAGGTGCACGCGCGCACGGCGGTCGCGCCAACGAGCCACGTCTTGCAGCTCGCGCGGCAGGGGCTCTCCCAGCGAGTAGGCGAGAAACCCGAGCTCGCGTCGCCGGGCCCAGTCCGGGACCCGAGCCATGAAGCGGCTCCGCTGAAGGTCCAGGAGGATCACCGGTGCGAACGGGTCCCGGCTTCGGCGCAGGTTTCCGAGATGCAGATCGCCGTGCAGCATTCCGCGTCCGTGCATGCGCTCGACCGCCCGCAGGACGAGCTCCAGGTCGCAGCGCTGGGCCGCGCGACCCTCGACGAGGCGCATGGCCACCCAGTCGGCTCCCGCGCCGAGAAGCGCGGGCACCGCGATCCCGCGCCGCTGGGCCTCGCGCAGAGCCTTCGCCTCGCGTCTCGCGCGCGGGGAAGGAGTCCGGTAGAGCTTGAGGATCGCGTCGTCCAGCTGCAGGACGCGACGCACCGGGCTCTCCTTGAGGAGCCTGGCGCCCGCGGGTAGCTCGCCCCTCCGCAGGCGCGCGAGGTGGCGCTCGAGCTCGCTCATGCGAGAACCCGCTCGTAGAGGGCGAGCGTCTCGTCGGCGTGGTGGCGCCAGCTGTGCGCCTCGGCGATCGCGCGCGCGGCCTCGCCCCTCGCGGCGAGACGCGCAGCGTCGGCGAGCAGCTCGAAGGCCGCGCGGAAGTCCCCCTCGATCACGAGGCCCGCGTCCCCACCCTCCAGGAGCTCGGAGACGCCATTGTGGGGCGTCGTCGCGACGGGAAGGCCCGAGGCCATCGCCTCGAGGCACGCGTTCGCGAAGGGGTCGTAGCGAGTCGGCAGCACCAGCAGGTCCGCGGCGGCATGCAGGACCTCGACGTCGGGGCGGCGTCCGAGAAAGCGCACCCGGTCCTCGACACCCCGGCCGTGTGCGAGCGCCCGGAAGCGCGCGACGTCGCCGGCCCCCGCCACCAGCAGCTGCGCGTCGGGCGGTCCCGCCGCCAGGCCGCGGATCGCCCGGTCGAGCCCCTTGCGGACGAAGGCGTCGCCCACGAAGAGGGCGGTCGGTCCCCGAAGGCCGAGGGACGCGCGCAGTCGCTCTCGGTGCTGGCGCCGCCTGCGGGGATGGAAGCGCTCGGTGTCGACCCCGTTGTAGATCACGCTGAGGCGCCTCGTCGGGACGGCGTAGCGAGACGCCACTGTGCGCGCGGCGTGGTGCGAGTTGCACTCGATCCACTGCGCCGGGTCCCGAAACACGGCCTCCTCGATCGCCAGGATGGCGCGGTGACGCGGAGAGAGGCGGCGCAGCTGCGGCCGGCGGTACACGCGCTCCATGTACTCTGCGTGGCAGCCTCCGCCGCAGCGGTAGAGGGTCTGGTGACGGGTTCGAGCGTACGCGTGCACGAGGTCGAAGCCGCGCGCGGTGGCCGCTGTCGCCTGCCGCGAGAAGCGCAGCAGGCGCAGGGGCTGCCAGGTCGGCGAGACACGCAGCTCGACGAGGGTCGCCCCCGAGGGCGGCCTCGCAGGGGCGACGCGGCAGACGACCGACACGGCGACGTCGCGAGCGGCGAGCTCGCGGACCAGGTGAAACGCGGCCGCCTCGACGCCGCCTCCCCGCTCCTCGAATCGCTCCACGACGATCGCCACCCGCACGTCCGGGAGGGTAGCAGCCCGCCCGCGCCGCCCTGCTAGCTTGTGGCGCATGAGGTCCCGCGAGTCCCCAGGCGAGGGCGCGACCGGGCGGTGGCGCGGGACTCTCGTCGTGCTGCTCGCGCTGCTCGTGCGGCTCGGCGCAGGGGTCGGCTGCACGCCCGATCCGCGCGCGCCGGGGACGCTGCGCGTGAACCTGGGCACGGAGCCGCCGACCCTGGACTGGACGCGCGCCACTGACGGGGTGTCGATTCGCGTGATCGATCAGATCATGCGTGGCCTGACCCGGCTCGGCCCCGACCTGCGGCCGGAGCCCGATCTCGCTCGCAGCTGGGAGATCGGAGCGGAGGGTCGGGTCTACACCTTCCACCTGCGTCGCGACGTGCGCTGGACCGATGGCCGCCCGCTCGAGGCGGGTGACTTCGTCTACGCCTGGCGCCGTCTGCTCGATCCCGCAACCGCTGCCGAGTACGCCTACTTCCTGTTTCCGGTGCGCGGAGCGCGAGCCTTCAACGCTCGCGAGACTCGCGATCCTGCGAGCGTCGGAGTGCGCGCGCTCGACCGCTACACGCTCCAGGTCGAGCTCGAGGCTCCTCTCGTCTACTTTCCCTCGATCACGACCTTCATGGTCACGTTCCCCGCCCGGCGTGACGTGATCGAGCGCTACGGCGAGGCCTGGACCGAGCCCGCGGCGATCCAGACGCTCGGACCCTTCCGTCTCGTCGAGTGGCGGCACGAGTACCGCATCCAGCTGGCGCGCAACCCGGACTACTACGGCACGCGCCCCGCCCTCGAGCGGGTGATCGCCTACATGGTCGCGGAGCCGTCCACGGCGCTCGTGCTCTTCGAGCAGCACCTGCTCGACATCGTGAGCTTGCCACCCCTCGAGATCCGGAGATACGAGAAGCGCCCCGAGTATCGCTACACCCCCGCGCTGCGCGGCTACTACTGGGGCTTCAATACGCACAAGCCGCCCTTCGACGACGCGCGGGTCCGACGTGCCTTCTCGATGGCGATCGATCGAAGGGCGTTCCCGGAGGTCCTGCGCGGGGGCGAGGTGCCGCAGAGCAGCTGGATCCCTCCGGGCATGCCGGACCACAACCCACGCATCGGCCTGCGCTACGACCCCGCTCGCGCGCGGGCGTTGCTCGCGGAGGCGGGGGTGGACCCGCGCCGCCTTCCACCGATCCGGGTCCTCTACAACAGCCTGCCCATGAACAAGCTCGTCGGCGAGGTGATCCAGGAGCAGTGGCGCCGCAACCTGGGCGTGCGAGTGGAGCTCGAGAGCCGGGAGTGGAAGGTCTTCCTCAAGGAGCTCCAGCTCGACCCGCCCCAGGTCTTCCGCCTGGGGTGGGGGGCGGACTACCCCGATCCGGACAACTTCATGCAGCTCTTCACGTCGACCAGCGAGAACAACCATACGGGCTTCGCAAGCGCCCGCTACGACGACCGGGTGGAGCGCGCCGCGCGGGAGCGGGATCCGGCGACTCGGAAGAGGCTCTACGACGAGGCGCAACGGATTCTCTGCGAGGAGCAGGCTCCGATTGCGCCCCTCTTCGTGCAGGCGATCAACCTGGCGGTCTCGCCCCGCGTCCGGGGGTTCCGGCCCAACCCGATGGACCTGTGGTGGCTGGACGGGGTGAGCGTCGAGTGATCCGCTACACGCTCTCCCGCCTCGCGCAGGTCATCCCCGTGCTGCTCACCGTGGCCACGGTGACCTTCGCTCTCCTGCGCTTCCTGCCCGGCGGACCCTTCGACCGCGAGAAGGCCCTGCCTCCCGAGGTGATGCGCAACATCGAGGCGCGCTACCACCTCGACGCCCCGATCGGGGAGCAGTACCTGCGCTACCTGGCGGGCCTGGCGCGCGGAGACCTGGGCCCCTCCTACAAGTACGTCGGTCGCGACGTGGCCGAGATCCTGGCGGACGCGATTCCCGTCTCGGCGGTCCTCGGAAGCCTCGCGCTCGTGCTCGCCGTCTCGGTCGGGGTGCCCCTGGGTCTGGCTGCCGGGGTGCGGGCCGGATCCCGGGTGGACCGTGCGCTCCAGGGGGTGGCGCTCCTGGGTCTCTCGGTTCCGAGCTTCGTGCTCGGCGCGGGACTGATCCTGGGGATCGCGCTGGGTCTGGGGTGGCTTCCGGCCGCGCTCTGGGAGGGACCGAGCTACGCGCTCCTTCCGGCGATCACCCTGGCGGCGCTCCCGGCGACCTACCTGGCGCAGCTCACCCGCGCGTCGGTGATCGAGGTCATGGACCTCGACTTCGTGCGTACCGCGCGCGCCAAGGGAGTTCCCGAGGCACGCGTCCGGCGCCACCACGTGCTGCGCAATGCACTGCTCGCGGTCGTCACCTACTTCGGCCCGCTCCTCGCTACGCTGCTCACCGGCTCCTTCGTCGTCGAGCAGGTCTTCGCCGTTCCCGGTCTGGGGCGCTTCTTCGTCACGGCCGTCACGAATCGCGACTATCCGCTCGTGCTCGGGGTGACCGGGGTCTACGCGGTGGGGGTCGTGATCGCGAACCTGGGCGTGGACCTGCTCTACGCCTGGCTCGATCCGCGCATCCGACCCGGGGAGCCACCGGCTTGAGGCTCGGGGGCTGGCTGGGTCTGGCCGGAGTGGTCGCGCTGCTGGCGTTGGCGGGGGCTGGAGACCGGGTGGCGGGCGTGGGCTTCACGACCCAGAGTCCCGAGCGCGCGCTCGAGGGACCCGGCCCCGAGCACTGGATGGGAACCGACGCCCTCGGCCGCGATCTCGCCGCGCGCATCGCCGAAGGAGCGCGAATCTCGCTCCTGGTGGCGGTGGGAGCGACCGCGATCGCCCTCGCGATCGGGGTCGCCTACGGCGCAGTCTCGGGCTGGGCCGGGGGTCGGACCGACGGCTGGATGATGCGGATGGTGGACGTGGTCTACTCGCTTCCCGACATCCTGCTGATCGTGCTCTGGACCGAGCTCCTCCGCTCGCTCCTGGGACCGATTCCCGATCTCTACCGCCGGGTGGGGGCGCTGGTGGGGGCGCTGGGGCTGGTGGGCTGGGTCTCGATCGCGCGCCTGGTCCGAGGGCTGGTGCTCCAGGCGCGCGCCGAGGCCTGGGTCGAGGCCGCACGTGCGGCGGGGGCCACGCCGCTTCGAATCGTGGTCCGCCACGTCCTGCCGAACCTCGCAGCGCCGATCCTGGTCACCGCCACCTTCCGGATTCCGGCGGCGATCCTGGCCGAGTCGACGATCTCGTTCATCGGTCTCGGCATCCAGCCTCCCTTCGCCAGCTGGGGGGTGCTCGCGGCGGACGGCTTCGCGGCGATGCGCTCCTACCCCTACCTGATCGCCTTTCCTGGAGCCGCCATCGCAGTGACCCTGCTGGCCTTCCAGCTGCTCGGCGAGGCGCTCCGCCGCAAATTGAATCCGCGAGGGGTGTAGCCCATCGTACCTGCGAGCCCGTTGAAGCCCGGCGCGCGCGCGGCTAGAGTGCGCGCCGGTCCGCCCGAAGGGGGCGCGGACCCTGGGCTCGGGCCCTGATCTCGGACTCTGATCTCGG